>NZ_CADFEO010000005.1:0-405306 GCF_902833075.1 Burkholderia sp. BCC0405 | reverse complement strand
GCCATCGTTCGGCTGCGCTGCATCGACAGCAGTTCTTCCCGCTCGGCTTCGCTCAGATTCATTTTGCCCATGCACCATTAGATCAGTGCAATTTCATTGGTTCAATGGACTAGGAGCGTCGATCTGATGCCGATGGGACCCGGTAAATATCATGCAAATACTCATGCCAAATTTTTTCGTAGTCCGCGTTATGTGTCGAACTGTCCCTGGAAGCATTACAACCGGACGAGACCGTATGCGCCCTTGACCTCGTCGCCGTCCGACCCAATCGAATAACGACGGATACCGCCCATTGGCGCGGCAGTCTTTCCCTGCCGGTAAACCCATGTACAATCGCGCGCCATGAACGCACTTCGCCGCTTCCTGCTCCGGCAAGGCGTCGCGCGACAGCTTCTGTGGGGGTTCCTCCTTGTAACGCTGCTGTCCCGGGCGCTGATGTCGAGCGCCATAATGCTCGACCCGGACGGTCCGGATGCGGGCTCGGTGGCGCTGTGTTCCGGGCGCGGCCCGCTGATCGTCGACGCGGCAGCACTCGCCGCCCGATTCGATGCGGATGCGCCGATCACGCCGGCCAACGATGCGTTCGCGCTCGCCGGCGCGCTGAAGCATGATGCCCATGCCGGCAACGCAGCGTCGTCCGCCGGCGGCGACGGCCTCTGCGCATTCGGTGCGGCGCTGTTCACGGCGCTGGCGTCGGTCGTGCTGCTGGCTCTGTTGTTTCCCGTCGCGGCACCTCGACGGTTCCGGATTCATTTCGACATCCCTCGCGTGGTGCGGTCAATATTCGACGATCGCCCGCCCTGCCGCGCCCCTCCTCTGTTCTGCTGATCGATTTGCCTGACGGCCCGCGTACGTCGACGTGCGCGGATCGTCACGCCGTTCGTTTCACATCATCCGATTCAAGCGATCACCCGACAGCGCCCGCCGCTCTGGCGACGTCGCCATGCGCGCCATGACCGTCCGCGCATGACGTGTCGTCGTCCGTGCCGCCACCGTGCGCACGCGGGTGTGCCGCGCGTCGACGGCGGCCGGCCCCGGGCCGGCCCGATCGATCGACGAGCACGAGGAGCTGACACCATGTCGACCACCGTCTTGCGGGCCCTCTCGCCCGCCCAATCCGCCCACGCCGGCTACCGGACGCTCTGGCGCCGGCACTTCCATGCCGGCTTGTTCAACACGTTGCCCACTTCCATCATGAAGCGACTTTTCCCGATCCATTCGTTCGCCGGGCGAATGGCATGCGGCATCGCGCTCGCCGTGGCCGCCGCGAATGCATGTGCTGCCGACGCCCCACCCTCGGCCGCCACGCAGATCGCGCAACTGCTCTCCCGTACCTACGACGGCCCCGGCAGGCGTGTCGTGACCGAGGCCGTCGCCCTTGCCGGCAAGTTCGCGATCGCCGACTGGACGCAGCGCGACATGGCCGGCCGTGCGCTGCTGCGCGTCGTGAGCGGCCGCTGGACGATCGTCACCTGCGGCGGCGCTGCGTTGAAGGATCCCGCGTGGCTGAAGGATGCCGGCGTGCCGCCATCGGATGTGCACGTGCTGCTGTCCCGTCTCGCGGATGCCGAGCGGCCGATGCGTCCGGTCACGGTCGCGCGTTTCGACCGATTCCGCATGCCTTCCGACGTGTCTTCCGCATCGGGTGCCGCCCCGCATTGACGTCACGATCCGGCGTGCCGTGGCCGCGGCACGCCGGGAATCCTCCCGATTCCAATCAACCGAACCAGAGCTTTTTGATGAGCATTCGACACCCCCGGAAAGCGTGGCTTGCTCCCGCATGCATCGCGATCGCGATGACCGCGCAGGCCGAGCCCGCCGCACAACCTGACGCCGAGCGCGACGATGGCGAGCCTGCCGATATGCGCGGCGGCCACACCCACGCCGCACCGAAGGCCGATCCGATCTCGACCGGGACCGGCGACTCTACCTTCGTACTCGGCACCATCGACGTAAGCGGCACGCGTACCGGCGCATTGACGTCGAGGAACATCCTGACCTCGGTCGATCGCGTCGACGCCGAGCATCTCGAGAACCAGAACGCGCGCAGTCCATGGGAGCTGTTCGGCCAGTTACCGGGCGTGCTGCTGACTGATTTCAACCAGGGCACCACTTCAGGCAAGCTGTCTTTTCGCGGCTTCAACGGCGAGGGCGAGATCAATGCGGTCAAGCTGCTGATCGACGGCGTGCCGTCGAACAGCAACGACGGCAACATGCCGTTCATGGATGCCGTGTTTCCGCTCGAAATCGACTCGCTCGAGACGGTGCGCGGCACCAACGACCCGCGCGACGGGCTGCACGCGATCGCCGGCAACGCGTCGATCGCGACACTCACGGGTGGCACCTACGCGCGCGGCCGGATCGGCTATGGCAGCTACGACACGTTCGATGCGGAAACGGTCGCCGGCCATGAAACCGACACGTTCTCGCAGAACTACGCGTTCGGCTACCGCAAGTCGGACGGCTATCGCGATCACTCGGGATCGGACAAGGTTGGCGTGGCCGGCAAGTGGTTCTACAGCCCGACAGCCGACGTACGCGTCGGTTTCTCCGCACGCTACGCGCGCGTGTCGGCTGACGAGCCGGGCTACCTGAGCGGTGCGGACGCCCGCGCGAATCCGCGCACCTCGTATGCGTTCAACTCGACCGATCAGGCAACTCGCGAAACGGGGCAGTACGCGCTGTCCGCCGACGTTAATCTCACGAACCGGCTGTCGTGGTCGACGATCGCCTACCTGAACACGTTTCGCGAGCGCCGCTGGGTCACGTTCTCTTCGGCGGCCAGCCAGCAGGAGCGTTTCGCCGACGAGCGACATCTCGGCTTCCTGAGCACCCTGACGTTCCGTCCGCGCGTGAGCGGGCTGCGCGATTTCGCGCTGGAGGCGGGTGTGAGCGGCGAGTGGCAGGACGATGTCAGCCGCCGCTGGCTCACCGACCGCCACGTGCGCACATCGCAAACCCGCGATCAGGCGTTCTCGTACGACACCTGGGGCGCGTACGTGCAGGCCGTCGTGAAGCCGGTCGAAGCGCTGAAGATCGTGCCGGCCTATCGCGTCGACGTGTTGAGCGGGCACCTCACCAACAACCTGAACGGCGCGCGCTACGACATGAACGGCTACGGCGTGATCGGCCAGCCGAAAATCAGTGCGGTCTATACGCCGTGGCACGGCTACAGCGTGTATGGCAACTACGGTCGTTCATTCCAGGTCGGCGTCGGTGCCGGCGCGTACAAGATCCCGCCGCGCACCGGCGATCTCGCGCCGTCGATCAACGACGGCTGGGAACTCGGCGTGAAATTCCAGCCGGCGGACTGGCTTGACGGCCGCGTTGCTTACTGGGAACAGCTCGCGACCAACGAGGTGCGCCGCAAGCTGAACGACCCGACCGGCGACTACGACAATCTCGGCAAGACGAAGCGCCACGGGGTCGATCTGCAAGCCAACCTGCGGGTGGCGCGGGATGTCGGGCTGTGGTTCGGGTACACGTACCAGATGGCGCGCATCGTCGATCCGGGGCCTGCGAGCCCGGCGAGCGCCGGCAAGCAGGTCGATCACGTGCCGAACCATCTGTTGTCGGCCGGGATCGACTGGCGGGCAACGCCCGAGCTCGACGTGTCGGCATGGGGCAATGCGCAGAGCGCGTACTACCTCGAGCAAACCAACTCGACCGGCCGCTTCGGCGCGGCGGTGACCGTCAACACGCGAGCCGCCTATCGCGTATCGAAGCGGGCAACCGTCGAGCTGCAGGTGACGAACCTGTTCAACCGGTTCAACGAATACGTCTGGTACGACGGCTCGCAGGCACTGCATTCGCCGGCGTCCGGCCGGGCCGCGTTCGCGTCGCTGACCGTGCGCTACTGAAACGTCACGGCATGCGTTCAATCGAAACAGGGAATTTCCGCATGGTTACGATGGCATGGCACTACACGGTCATGTTGCACTTCGAGTCCATCATCATGAGCGAAGTCATCATGCCGAAAGCGCTCGACATGGCACCGGAGGCGAAGCCTGTCGCGTGGTTTTCGCGCAATCCCTACTGGGAGAAAACGGCCAACGGACGGGCGATCGACCCGGGCACCGGTGATCGCGTGACATTGACGATGTGGCAAACGCGCCAGGCCGGCGGTGGACTCGTCCGCTTCGGGATCGACGCGACGAAGCTGCTTCACGATCAGGCTCTCTGGCGGCGGGCGCGGATCGAGGACACGGCACGCGACGCGCTCGTCGCAGCAGGCGTGCGTCAAGGCGCGGATCCGCTCGAATGGTACGGATCGGTCAAACCCGTTCCGGTCGAGCGGCTCGTCATCGAGTCGCTCGACGATACGTACCGCTGGCAGACGTTCAAATGGTAGGCGCATGCCGGTGCGTATCGGCACCGGCATGCTCGTTCGCCGTGCTTACTTCGCCATCGTTCCCGGCGCCTTCACCGTGCACTGCGCGGTGACTTTCTCGCCGTCGCCGAACGTGAAGGTGAGCGGCAGCGTCGTACCGACCTTCAGCGGATGCGTCGGCTGCTCGAGCATCACGTGATAGCCGCCCGGCGCGAACGACAGCGTGCCGCCGGCCGGTACCGTCGCCTTGTCGACCATCACCATGGTCGACGTGCTTCCGTTCGATTGTGTCTGGTGCAGCATCGCCATGCCGAAAGCATCGCTGTCGACGCCAGTCAGGTCGATCGGGTTGCCGCTGCTGTTCTTCACGTTGAAGAAACCGCCCGACGGCAGATTGCCGGGCATCCCGCGAATCCAGCAGTCGGAGACGGCGACCGATTGTGCAGGCGCCGCATGCACGACCGGCGACAATGCGGCGACGGACAGGTAAGCGAGCGCAGCAAGCGTTGTTTTCGTGATATTCATTGTCGATCCTCTGTCATGAAGGGTTGGATAACGAAGGGGCCCCTCCCCCGGCCTTGTTCCGTGGGCAAACGTATCGTCAGGACGCGCCCGCCGTCGGCGCGGTATGGCCCAGCAACGCTGCAAGCGCCAGGACCGCGACCATGACGACGGCCTCGACGGCAAGCGCCCTGTCGAAGCGGCGTTGCGCGGCCGGATAACCCGTGTCGTGCCGTTCGGCACGCAAGCGCAGATCGGGCAATACGACCAGGCGGTTCCAGCCGCCGAGCAGCGCCGCGAATGCGACGCACGTGAGCTTCGCCGCGAGCACGCGGCCCCAGGCTATGCCAAACAGCGCCGCGCCGGTGTGCACCGTATCCTGCAGCACGTTGTAGAGCCCCGTGACGAGCACGACAGCGAATGCCCCGGTCGCGAGATGGGAGAGCGCCGAGCAGAACGCAGCCGTCTGCTGCGCCGGAACGCGCGCGGCCCCGGTACGCCCGAGGCACCGCAACAGGGCCGTGGCGGCGATCACGCCGCCGGCCCACATCGCGGTCGCGAGTACGTGCGTCAGGTGCACCGCTTCACGCCACGAAAAGTCGCCGCCATCGGCCGCGTGACCCATGGCCGCCTTGCCGGCGGCCCAGAGCAGGATGCCCGCGGCGCACGGCACGGCGTCGCGGCCGCGCGCGAAGATGCCCGCCGCGACGAGCAGCGCGCCTGAACATCCGATCGACCAGGCGACACCGAAGTGCGATTCCGTGAGCACGGCGACGACGGCAGGCCCGGCGTCGCCGAGCGGCGAGCCGCTCATCACGGCGGCTTGCAGCCAAAGATAGCCGAACGCCGTCAGCGCAAGCGAGAGGCCGAGCGCAGCACGCACGACGCGCAGCGCCCGCTGGTCGAACAATCCGATGCGCCGGTCGATGGCGCCGCACGCGAGCAAGCCCGCTGCCGTGGCGAGCAGCAGGTCCTGCACGGCGGCCAACGCGATCTGTGCGTCGACGAGCACGCCCACGGCTATTTCACCGTGAACGCGTAGTGCCCTTGCGTCCGATGGCCGTCGAGCGCGACGGCCACCCATGCGACCGTGTAGACGCCCGGCGCGAGCGGATTCAGCGCGACGGACATGTGCTTGCGGTTCGACGCATCGACCTCGGCCTTGCCGTTCGTGACGGCGTGGCCCTGCGCATCGGTGACGGCGATCGAGCTGAACGCGGGCTCGAGCCCGTCGTCGAAATCGATCGCGACTGTCTTCGGCGCGCCGGTCACGGTCTCGCCCGCGGACGGCGCCTGATGCGTCGGGAACGCATGGGCATGCGCGAACTGCGCGCCCGCGAGCAGCAGCGCGGCGGCGGCCGCGCGCAGGGTGGTCAGTCGGTTCATGGCGTTTCTCAGTCGATCAGAACAGCGGCTTGCCGAGCGAGCCGGGGAACAGGTCGTCGAAATACAGATGCGCATCGAAGATCACGCCGACGTGATTGCCGCTCGCGCGATTGACCGGAATCTGCGCCTCGACGCCGAACTGCCCGTAACGATTGAGCCATAGTACCCCCGGATTGATCGTCCCGGTCGTCTGGCCCGAACACGCGCCCGCGGTGCAGGTGCTCATCGGCGCCTCGACGACGAACACCATGTTGCTGAGCGGCTGCGGCAGGCCGAGGTTCTTCACCTGCTGCTGCAGGTACGGGATGCTGTACTGCAGCGTCAGGCCCCAGCCGAACGAATTCGGCCCCTGGTCGGACGACGCGGTGGTCAGGTTCGGCCCGAGTTCGGCCGTCAGCGCGAGCGGGCGCAGGTAGCCGAGCGACGCCGGCAGGTCGCCGAAGCCCTTGCCGAGGTAGACGGTCGGCGTGAACGTCGAGTACGGGTTCGCGATCGACTTCGCGCCGGTGCCGCCGATTTCGGTTTCCAGGCCGACCGACGCCATGAACTCGTGCGCGGCATTCGTGTAGACGAGGTACTTCACGCCAAGCGTGACGTTGTCCCACCCCTTCGCGGAGCCGCCGTTCGGGTCGTTCTGCGACACGTACTGGCTGGCGACGCTGAATGCGAGGTTCTTCGTGATCAGCTTGTCCCACTCGTACGACACGGTATTGACGTTCATGTTGTCGCCATTGTCGTCCGGCGACTTGATATGGCCGAACTGCATGTCGAACTCGTCGCCGACACCGGGGTCGTCCACGGTCAACGTGGCAGGAAAGACGCGGTCGCCGACCACGGCGTGCGCATTGGCGAAGGAAGCATGGGAAAGGCCGGCGATGGCGGCCAGCAGCACGGCACATGCGCGGGGCGCGTGCCGTTCGTTCAAGCGGGGCATGTTGGGTGTTCTCCGGTTGTCGTTCGATGCCGTCGCGCACGTGCGCGACGCACGGCCGCTCGCTCCAGTCGCGAAGCGGCGGCTTGTCAGGCAGAAAAATCAGACGAGCTCAGGAGAACGCGGGAGGCGCGCGCGATTGCGCGACCGTGTGGACGAGGCTGATGCGTGCCGGATTCGAGGCCGCTACGACCGGCCTCTGCGAGCCGGGACGCAGAGCTGCGAGCGCGACGGCATGCCCCGGCAAGGCAGTCGCGTGAGCGACGAAACTGCAATACGGGCAAGCCTGCCAGTGCGCCTTTGCCACGTGCGAAGGCTTGCCGTCATGCGCGGCCGACACCTCGTCGACGCTGGCCGAGCAATAGACGGTGAGTGCGTCGACCAGCCGGTGGCGCGACATCATCATCTGCGAAACCGCAGGGGCGAGCGCCATCATCAGGATTGCGATCAATCCGATCAGGCTGCCGGGTTTGCGGAAACGGGCGACGTACATGACGCGCGGAGACGATGACGTGAGATGTGAAGGACGGCGATTATGCCATGCTGAAATCAGGATCAAGCTCTTGAAATATTTCGGTAAACGAATGCGATATTTCTGAATGTAATTTGAAAGAATGCGGGTCGGGCACCTTCGCGAATGAAATCGACTTTTCCGTTTCTTCGAGGTATAAGCGGTGCTGATTTATCTTGAAGCAGACACAACGGGAAACCGGTGAGATTCCGGTACGGTCGCGCCACTGTGTCGGGACAGCGATTTGAAATCGCAGTCGGTCCCGAAGCCAGACCTCGTTATGCACCTGCCCCTTCACTATTCGGAACGCGTGCTTTCCGGGAGATTTTCGATGCTTGACCGATTCACCCAGATTTTCAACGACTCGAATCTCAGCGTACGGCGGAAGTTGCTGGGCATCTATGGCGTGCTGATCGCCATCAACGTGCTTGCGTGGGTATGGGCCCTGGTGGCGTTCCATGCCTATCCGGTCCTGCTTGGCACCGCGATGCTCGCATACGGCTTTGGGCTCCGACATGCGGTCGACGCCGACCATATCGCCGCGATCGACAACGTCACGCGCAAGCTGATGCAGGAAAAGAAGCGGCCGGTCGCGGTCGGGTTCTTCTTCTCGCTTGGCCATTCGACCGTCGTCGTACTCGCATCGATCGCGGTCGCACTCGCGACCACGGCGATCCAGAGCCGGTTCGACAACTTCAAGGCGATCGGCGGCATCATCGGCACGGCCGTTTCAGCGTTTTTCCTGTTCGCGCTCGCGCTGATGAACTTCATGATCCTGCGCGGCATCTACCGTGCCTGGCGTCACGTCCGCAGTGGCGGCGCATACGTCGACGACGATTTCGACATGCTCCTCGCCGATCGCGGCTTTCTCGCGCGGTTGTTCCGCCCGCTGTTCCGGCTCGTGACGCGGAGCTGGCACATGTACCCGATCGGCTTCCTGTTCGGCCTCGGTTTCGACACGGCGACCGAGATCAGCCTGCTCGGGATCGCCGCGACACAGGCGGCGAAGGGCCTGTCGCCGTGGGCCATCATGGTTTTTCCGGTGCTGTTCAGCGCGGGGATGTCGCTCGTCGATACGCTCGACGGCCACCTGATGCTGGGCGCTTACGGCTGGGCTTACCAGAAACCGCTGCGCAAGATCTACTACAACATGACGATCACCCTCGTGTCGATCGTGGTGGCACTCGTCATCGGCGGCATCGAGGCGCTCGGCCTGCTCGCCGATCAGTTGGGTCTGAAGGGCGCGGTGTGGGACGGGGTCGGCACCCTCAATGACAACTTCGGCATACTCGGTTACATCATCATCGGCATCTTCGCCGTCAGCTGGATTGCATCGATCGTGATCTATCGTGTGAAGCGCTTTGACGAAGAGTTGTTAAACCCGCGAACCTAACCGGACAACGCCGGGCGGATGTTTCCGCCCGGCCTTTCGCAACGTCCTTGAGCGCGAGCACCGATACCCCGCCTCATCGCTCCGTCAACGGACCGGAAACGCCTTTCCCCGCTGCAAAATGACCTTCGTCGAGCACGGCCATCAATCGGCACAATCTGGCGTGCGCAATACAAGCTCGCTATCAAAGCGGCTACGCTGCAATCCTGTGTCTCACCCATGCACCTCCCCAGTACTTTGACCCCGCGTCGAGCGAGCTTTCTTGGTCTCCTGTCCGGCATCTACAACCGTTGATCGTATCTTTCGCCGAAACCCGTCGGCGGTTGCTCCGAGTCCGGAGATTCCCGACACTCGTAGTCACCCGGATAAAACCACTGACGTTTCAGCGTTGAAACATCGAGCCCTGCTGGCCGCGTCGCGGTGCTCGTGGTGCATCCGTGCGAGACCTGTCGGACAGATCAAGTGACCTTTCGGGCCGGTCGCTGGCTGGCCTTGAAGAGTCGCCGCCCCCTTCAGTCAGTAGCCTCCTTGCATCAACGCTTGCCGGAGCAGGTTGCAGGGATGAAACAAGACAGGCCCGTCGGGTGTTTCACACGACATCGACACCTGGCTTTTCCTTAGGATGCGTACATTGGCACGAATCTGGCATCGTACCTTCGGGCCTGCCAGACAGCGTGAATTCGGTCGATGAATCCACGTGTCACCGCCGAATTGCCATTTCGACGCCCATAAACAGGCTGCCTTGTACACCAGATCCTGCTTGCCAGTTCAATGGGTGTCGAGTGCTCGGATCGCGATTTAAATGCAGGATTACAGATTAAATAAAACCAAGGGGTCGATATGAAGTTTGCGTCGCGCCATGGAGCCCGCCTCCGCGCCCGGATGCGCCCCGCCGCCTGTGCGGCCATCCTCGCCGGCGCGACGCTCGCCTGCGCCGGTGCGTATGCCGATGTGCCGGTCGACGCGCAACCCGAAGCACCCGAGGCCGACCTGGCGATCCAGGCGCAGCCGACCAACATGTGGACCGGCGTCTGGACCCGCCAGAACCTGCTCGGCGACATGGGCGGCATCCGCCCGTGGCTCGGCAAGTACGGCGCGACGCTGCAGATCACCGAAACCAGCGAATACCTCGCGAACCTGCGCGGCGGCCTGAACCGCGGCGGCACCTACGACGGACTGACGACGGCCACCTTGACGGTCGACACGCAGAAAGCGATCGGCCTGGCCGGCGGCACCTTCAACGTCAGCGCGCTGCAGATCCACGGCACCAACCTGAGTGCACGGAACCTCGGCACGCTCAACACCGCGAGCGGCATCGAGGCGCAGGACACGACGCGCCTGTGGGAGCTGTGGTACCAGCAGTCGTTCCTCGACAAGCGCGTCGACGTGAAGATCGGCCAGCAGAGCCTGGACCAGGAATTCATGGTCAGCACGTATGCGAACACGTTCGTCAACACGATGTTCGGCTGGCCCGCGCTGCCTTCGTACGACCTGCCCAACGGCGGCCCCGCGTACCCGCTCGCGGGCCTCGGCGTGCGCGTGCGCGCGCAGATCACGCCGAAGCTCACCGCGCTCGCGGGCGTGTTCGACGGCGATCCGCTCGGCAACAACCCGAGCAACCTGAGCGGCACCAACTTCAACCTGCACAACGGCGCGCTCTACATCGGCGAGCTGCAGTACGCGCTGAACCAGCCGGCCGACGGCGAAATGGACACCGGCCACTCGAACGGGCTGCCGGGCACCTACAAGATCGGCGTCTGGTATCACAACGGCCGCTTCGCGGACCAGAACGTGGGCACCGACGGGCTGTCGCTCTCGGATCCCGCATCGAACGGCGACGCGCAGCAGCATCACGGCAACTACAGCTTCTACGCGGTGGCCGACCAGATGATCTGGCGCCCCGACCCGAGCGGCGCGAAAAGCCTCGGCGTGTTCGCACGCGTGATGGGGGCGCCCGGCGACCGCAACCTGGTGAGCCTGTCGGCCAACGCGGGGATCGTGCTGAAGGCGCCGTTCGAAGGCCGTGACAACGACAGCGTCGGCCTCGGCGTCACGTACATCCAGGTCGGCAGCCACGTGACCGACCTCGACCAGACCGCGCGGATGTTCGCGACCGGCCCGTACGGCGTGCGCACCCGCGAGACGACGCTCGAGGCGACCTACCAGTACCAGGTCAACCCATGGTGGATCGTCCAGGCCGACGCGCAGTACACGTTCAACGCCGGCGCCGGCCAGAACCCGAGCGACGCGACCCAGCCGCTGCGCAACACGTTCGTGCTCGGCGCGCGTACGACGATCACGTTCTGAGCGACGCGCCCACGCTGCCCATTTTTCGCGCGCCGCCCGCACGGCGCGCTCCCCAGGAGACTCACATGAATCCATCCGCCCCGCTTCGCCGCCTCGCGACGGGCGCACTGGCCGCCGCCGCACTGACGGCCGCCGCCGGCGCGCTGGCCGAGCCGCAAGGTTTCCTCGAAACGCTGCATCGCCACATCACGCTCGTCAACACGGTGCCGGACAACGGCGACCAGAACCCCTACGCGATCGCGGTCGCGCCGGTGTCGGCCGGCACGATCCAGGCGGGCGACGTGCTCGTCGACAACTTCAACAACGCGGCGAACCTGCAAGGCACCGGCAGCACGATCGTCAACTACCGCCCGTCGACGAAGCAGATGAGCCTGTTCGCGTCGATCCCGCGCGACCTGAAGGCGTGCCCGGGCGGCGTCGGCCTGTCGACGGCGATGACGATGCTGAAATCCGGCTGGGTGATCGTCGGCAGCACGCCGAGCAACGACGGCACGACCAACACCAAGGGCGCCGGCTGCCTGATCGTGCTCGATCCGCAAGGCAAGATCGCCTCGACGTGGTCGACGCCGAACATCAACGACCCGTGGGGCAACATGGCCGTGGTCGACCGCGGCGACAGCGCGACGCTGTTCGTCAGCATGGCCGGCTTCGGCGTCGGCGGCGCGGACGGCAATCCGCCCGTCTACAAGCAGGCGACCGTGCTGCGTCTCGACCTCGACGTGCCGGCGGGCAAGCCGCCCGTGATCAAGCAGGAAACGGTCGTCGCGAGCGGCCTCGGCGCGCAGGCCGACAAGGGCGTGTTCCTGGTCGGCCCGACCGGCCTCGCGCTGTCCGGCGACCAGAAGAAGCTGTACGTGTCGGACGCGATCGGCAACCGCATCGTCGAGATCGACGACCCGCTCACGCGCGACACCAGCGCGGGCGTCGGCCGCCAGGTGACCGCCGACGGCTTCCTGCGCCGCCCGCTCGCGCTCGCGACCGCACCGAACGGCCACCTGCTCGCGACCAACGCGCAGAACGGCCAGGTCGTGGAGATCGACCCGGTCGCCGGCAAGCAGATCTACGCGCGCTGGATCAATACCGACAAGGCGCAGACGCCCCCCGGCAACGGCAACCTGTTCGGCATCGCGATGACGCCTGAAGGCGACGGCTTCTACTACGTCGCGGACGACGTCAACACGCTGTTGCTCGCGAAGTAATGGAGCCAATCATGGCAGACGATTCCAACCAGCCGCCCCGCCCCGCGCGGCGCGGCTTCCTGAAGGCGGGCGGCGCCGCGGTGGCCGCCGGCCTCGCGGCGGCGTCGATCCCGGCCGCGAAGGCCGCGGATGCGCCCGCCACCGCACCCGCTTCCGCGCATGACGGCGTCGAGCCGTTCTACGGCCGGCACCAGAGCGGCATCGCGACGCCGCAGCAGCGCCACGCGTATTTCGCGGCGCTCGACCTGACGACGGCCCAGCGCGCGGACGTCATCGCGCTGCTGAAGACCTGGACCGACGCCGCCGCGCGGATGACGCGCGGCGACACCGCGCTGCCGCTCGCCGCGACGGGCGGCGATGAAATCGCGCCGGCCGACGGGGGCGACGCGCTCGGCCTCGGCCCGGCGCGCCTGACGCTGACGTTCGGCTTCGGCCCCGGCCTGTTCGCGCTCGCCGGCAAGGACCGCTACGGCCTCGCGAAGCATCGCCCCGCCGCGCTCGTCGACCTGCCGCGTTTCAACGGCGACCAGTTGCTGCCCGAGAAGACCGGCGGCGACCTGTTCATCCAGGCGTGCGCGGACGACGCGCAGGTCGCGTTCCACGCGGTGCGCCAGCTCGTGCGCCTCGGCGCGAAGGCGACGCAGATCCGCTGGGGCCAGGCCGGCTTCACGTCGGGCAAGCCCGGCGAGACGCCGCGCAACCTGATGGGCTTCAAGGACGGCACGATGAACCCGCCGATGTCCGATCCGGCCGCGATGAACGAATTCGTGTGGGCCGGCAGCGAAGGCCCGGCATGGATGAACGGCGGCACCTACACGGTCGTGCGCCGGATCCGCATCACGCTCGAGCACTGGGACAGCACGGAGCTCGGCTTCCAGGAGCAGGTGGTCGGCCGTCACAAGTACAGCGGTGCGCCGCTCGGCCAGAAGAACGAGTTCGAAGCGCTCGATCTCGATGCGACCGACAAGGACGGCAACCCGGTGATCCCCGACAACTCGCACGCGCGCCTCGCGTCGCCGCAGTTGAACAACGGCGCGCAGATCCTGCGCCGCGCGTACTCGTACAACGACAGCACGAACTTCTACATCGAGCGCTGGCCGCCGTGGCGCCAGCAGACGGAGTACGACGCGGGGCTGATGTTCGTCGCGCACCAGCGCGACCCGCGCAAGGGCTTCATTCCGATCAACGAGAAGCTCTCGAAAATGGACATCATGAACCAGTTCACCACGCACGTCGGCAGCGCGATCTTCGCGTGCCCGCCGGGCGCGCAACCGGGTTCGTACATCGGCGCCGCGCTGTTCGAGGCATGAGGACGCGACGACGCAACGCACGGCTTGCGATGAAACAGCTATTCGCCGAGAAGGGGGCGCAGCGAACGTCATTCAAGACGTCATCGCTGCCGCGGGCGCCTCGCAAGGGGCGTTCTACAACTACTTTCGAATGAATGAATATCTGCTTGGCGCGGCAACCGCCCGATCGAGGCCGAGGCGCATCGATATGAGAATTCGGCGCGATGCATCGCCTTCGGCAACGCGCAAAGATCGACGAATCGATCGACGGGGTGAACTGACACTGCCAATCGCGGTAACACTTGCCTTCGATGCAGCCACGTCCGAAGACGTCCTCTGCCTCGTCGGCAACTCGTAGAAACTGCCCCATTGTTTTGTCGGAGCAATTATTTGGGGGCGCAGGGGCGAGTCTCCAGACCCAAATGCGTCTAACCGGAAAAACGCGCGGCAATCGAAGGCGCCCCGCATATCGAAGCCATCATGCGTTCTTCGTGGGGCGGTCCCGCGCCGTCCGAAAAGACGGGTATATTCCGGAAATCGATTCCGTGCCCGCCGCGCACCGCTGACAGGCCTTCGCATCGCGATGAATTCCCGCACCATGTTCGATTAGCTCACCGAGATACTCGCTCGGCGAGCTCGACCGGAAGGCGCGTGCGCAGCCCGGCACCGCCGGCGCGACACCGGCCGGCGCTGCGATGCCGAAAGGCGTACCGCGTCCGTTGAGCAAAACGCTCCGGAATGATCGGCTGTCGACTTTCATCGCATGCAAGCAGGACCGTCCGCGCGACGCCACGACTCGGACACCTTGAAGCTTCTCACCGTAGCCAGCCAATGACCCAAGACAATCCGGTTTCCGTTGTGCAGCAACTCGTACAGCGCGGTGCTATTGATGATGCTCGACGTTTGCTCGACGACCTGAAGGCAACCGACGGCGGTACCGCACGATACCTCCATGCATGCGTTCAGTACCATTATTTCCTTGGGGAATTCGAACGCGCAATCGACCTGTCCGTCGAACTGACGCAGCGCGAGCCAGGCTATACGAACCATCGTTCCATCTTTTTCCATGCGTGCGCCCATCTCGGCAGGCTGGACGTTCTCGACGCGCAATTCGAAACACTCGTACACGGCCTCAATGAATGGGAACGCGAGCAGGTACAGCTCGAAATCCTGTATCTGTTCGGCCGCGACGACGACATCATCGCGCGATCCGTGTCGTACGAGGCCGCGCACCACGCTGGCGCGATTCCGCATGCGACCGGGATCCAGTTGAGAAAAATCCGCAGCACCTCGCTGATGCGGGCTCACGGCATCGCCGCGGGAATTGGCGAATACGCGTCGGCTTATACGAGCCGATCGGCCGTGGCGGAGATATATGGAATCAAGGATCCCGGCTACTGGTGTGGCGACACGCCATTACCGCGCGTGCTGCGCTACGTCCGTGGCGGCGGTTTCGGCGACTGGCTCCAGTTCATCCGCTATCGCACCCTGCTCGCTCAGGCCGGCACCGAACTCGTCTGTCACGAGCCCTGGCCGTGTCCGGATGTCAATCAGGCCTGGTTGAACGACTATCGCGACATCCGTGCCGACCAACTGCTGGCACCGTTCGCCGGCAGCGCTCCGTTCGATGCAATGTGGGCAACACCGTTCTCCCTGTTCAGCGCGATGTTCCCGCTGGCCGGCTACCTGCCGGCGCGCCGGGCAATGTATGACGCAGCGCCCGCGCCCGAGATGTCCGAACAGGTGGCGCGCATTCGCCGCGCCGCGCGCGGACGCCCATGCTGCGCGTTGTTCTGGTCGTCGAACGAATCCGCTCACGGGGATTTCGCGTGGCGGAGCTTGCGCCTGCAGCAGATACGTCCGCTGCTGGAAAACCAGGATGTCCACTGGATCGTATTCCAACGCGGTCTCGAAATGCAGCGATGGCTCGCCGACGACCTGTCCCGCACGACCACCAACCTCGACGCGACGACCGACCTGCGTGCGCTTGCAGCGCTGCTGTCCGCTGCGGCGGATCTGGTCATCAGCGTCGACAGCGGTCCGCTGCATCTCGCCGCCAGCCTCGACTTGCCGACCGTCCTGCTGTCGCCGCTCCACGGAGACTGGCGCTTTGAACGATCCCCGACCTCGACGCCGTGGTACCCGGGAATCCGCGTCGTTCGGCAACCCGTCATCGGCGCCTGGGATGCAACGGTCGCCGACGCACGGTGGATACTCGATGGATGGGCGCGAACCGGAAGGCTGTCGTGAAGGTCGCGGGCTTGCGTGCAGCCGCCTGCGCGGATCAATCTCCTTGGGATCGTCCAATGGTGCGGACGTGATGTCAGTGAGTCCTGCAGCCGGAGGCGTCCGGCGCCCAAACCACTCGTCCCACGCAAACAGGAGCTGCTGATTCACCGAAGAACGGATCATCGGCTTCTTGAAGGCAGCCGAGACTGAACTGAGGCCGGCGGTGCCGTGCCGCAAGGCATGCGACCTGCTACAACTGGAACGCGATCGTCGGTTGAACAACGCTCAGGATCGCCGCCTGCGCCAACGCTTCGGCCAGCGTGCATGCGTCGCAATCCATTCGTGTCAATCAACGACGAACTCATTCCTCCGTGACAACCCATTTATTTCATTCAAAAAGACCGATGAGCAACCTGTCATACGCCTCGACTTGCTTCGAATTTGTTGATAAAAATCTCCCGATCACTTCACGTTGCCGATTCATATAATCCTGCCAATTTTCATCGTGAAGCTCTATCGCCTGCACGAGTCGAAGGCCACCCTCTTCCACGTCATTTCCATTATAAAAATAACCAAGCTCGCGGCAGAGGCCTGCGTTATGGACTAGCGCATAACCATTCCAGCAAACATCGAAATAGAAATAATTCAGCGCAAGCCCCCATTGATGGGATATCACAATATCGGTAAATTCAGAAAGAAATTGAGGGGTATTGTAATATCCGACAAAACTTATTTTCGAATCCTTAACAAGATCCAGGTGGTGCGCAATTCCAATAAATTCCGGACTGCCATTTGCAAGATGTTCCGTGTTCGTTGCATGCACATAGGATATCTGTGCGCCACATTTCCGATATCCCAATTCGGCGATCAAGAGTGGATAGAGGCAAAACTTGGTAACGTCGATATTCGGCTCCATGATGGATAGCCTTTTGGGTTGCCCGGTTGGACGATATTCGCCGCGATGCGGGAGAGCGGCCGATCGCTCTTCGACGCACATCGGATCCCAAACGAACGGCACCTCGCGAACGGGCTGGCGTCGCAATACGCTGAAGAAGCTTGCGCTGGTCTCGACAACTTGCGGGATGATCCATACTTGATCATAACGTTGATTGATGAATACCGTTTCCGCATGCCGTCTGCCAAAAATCATGGCTTGCATCATGTGCACGTATTCCGGGCCGCAACAGTAGCTCACAACTTTCGCACCGCGCGCCTGCAGATACGCGGTTTGCGTCGAATCAATCTGCCCACCGAGTTCGATCAGCACATCGAGCGCGTCTTTCGCATCGTCGAACGAGCGTATTGGAAACTGCCTCGTATCCCATGGAAGTTCCGACGTGATCTTGACGTTCGTCGTGTTGACGAGGGTTACCTGATGGCCAAGAGGCGAGTGTTGAAAGAGCTTCATTAGATACAAGGCGTTCTGCTTGATGCCGTTGACCCAAAGACTCTCTGCCGCGTGATGAAGGCCGATTGTAATGCCGATACTGAGTGAGCGTGCCGAACTCATGGGGGGTCTCCAGTATGCACATTCAATAAAGAGCTAGATCATAGCTCTCCACTTGTTTCGAGCTGTCAAGAACTGTCAAAATACGGCAGGCGACTCGGGACGGTTGCCCCCTCGTTTTCACCTGCAGCATGTCTTGCAGTGGCGCGTAGGGTTTCGTATTCGAGGGCGTGCGCAGTCGATCGACGTGCACATGCGCTGTCGATTGCAATAGCCTTCGATCGTGTGGACGGCATGACGCGCCGTCTTCACGATTGGCGTGCTCTGGCCGGCCAGGACCGCTGAGCGGCTGCGCCCGATAGTCCAGCAGGTACGCTCGAACAGACGGGTCCGCCGCGGTCGAGAGCGCTTCGTCATGGAATGCGGCGGCCTCCGCCGAACGGCGCTGCCGCAACAACCGCAGGTCCGCCTAGAGCCGCCGGTCCAGGTCTTCCCGAGGTACCGCGGATACGTGCAACGCATCTCGTTCGGCACAAAGGTGCTCGAGGGCACCCGCGACACGCTCGACGACATCGCTCCACCGCCCCGGCTCCGATTGGCGGAACAGCCGCGCCCGCGGATACCACGGCGAATCGTCCCGATCCGCCAGCCAGCGCCAGCAGCCGTCGAAGCGCGACAGGATCCAGACCGGCTTGCCCAATGCACCGGCCACATGTGCGACCGACGTATCGACGGTAATCACGAGATCCAGATGGGCGATGATCGCCGCCGTGTCCGCGAAGTCGCGCACATGCTCCATCGGGTCGACAGGGCGAAGCGGCGACGGAATCGTGTCGATCTGCCGACGGGTCGTTTCGCCCTTCTGCAAGCTCACGAAACTCACGCCCGGAATCCGCAGCAGGGGCAGATACGCGCTTGCCGGAAGCGAGCGACGGCGGTCCGTCGCGTGTGCCTGCGCCTGGTCGGGGCGCGGATCGCCGGCCCAGACCAACCCGACCTTCAAGCCGGCTGCCGGCACGCTGCTCCGCCAGCGCTCGACGAGCGATGCCGGCACATGCAGATAGGGCACCGTCGCGGGTATCGTGTCGAGCGTCGTTCCGCAGTGCAACGGCAGACTCATGATCGTGACCGCGTAATCGTGTGCGGGAAGCGCCGCCGCCTCGTCAAGCGCGACACAACGATCCACGCCGTCAGCCGTTGCGATCAGGCGCGTCAATGCGGCCGGACACACCACCGTCAGCGTCGACAATCCGCGCTGCTTGAGCAGCGGCAGATAGCGCGCGAACTGCACGACATCGCCGAGCCCCTGCTCGGGCCAGACGACAAGCGATTTCCCGTCGAGCGGTTCGCCCCGCCAGAGCGGCGCGGGCAAGCTTGCCAGAACGCGATTCGACGAAGCGTCGCCCCAGTGCGAGGAAGGCTGAAAACGCGCTTCGTAGTGGCGCCATCCTTCTTCGTACTGCCCCATCGCGAGCAACACCAGGCTCAGGTTGAACGTCGTCGGCACGCGGTCATGATCGAGCGTCAGTGCGTGTCTCAACGTGGCGGCGGCCTCATCCAGCCTGCCGGCCTCATGCAGCAGACGGCCCAGGTTGTTCCACACCTCCGCGAACGACGGATCGTATACGAGCGCTTCGCGGTAACACGATTCGGCTTCAGCGTATCGCCGCTGCGCGAACAGCACGTTGCCGAGATTGCCTCGCGCTTCGCGGGAGCCGTGTTGCAGCGAAACCGCGCGCCGGAAACAAGTCTCGGCCTCCGGCAACCGTTCGAGCTGGTGAAGCAACGCACCGAAACTATTGAGCGTTGCTGCGTCGTTCGGTTCTTGCGCAAGCGATTCCCGATACTGCTGCTCCGCTTCGTCGGATCGCCCGAGCGCCTGAAGCAGCATGGCCAGATCGGCATGAACCACTGGATCGCCCGGGCGAGCGATCACGGCATCGCGCAAGGTGCGTTCGGCTTCGGCGTCGCGGCCCGTGAACCGCAGCAGCAGGCCGAGCCTGCGCAGCGCCGGACCATGCCCGGGATTCGACGCCAATACGCTGCGGTAGCACGCCTCCGCCTCATCGAGGCGTTGTCCGTCGTGAAGCAGCAGGCCGAGATTGAAACAGGCGTCCACATTGTCGGGACGAATCTCGAGGGCCCGTCGGTAGCAATGTTCCGCCTCGTCTGCATTGCCTTCCGCTTCGAGCAGAATACCGAGATTGTTCAGCGCCTCGGTGTAATCGGGGCAGAGCGAAATCGCCGCCCGATAATGCCGCGCGGCATCCGACGCCCGCCCGGCGTGATGCGCGGCGACACCTGCTGAAAATTCCGCGTTTGCCGCGCCGACGCGTTGTGCGTCACAGCCCGTCACGTTGTGTTCGCTCATGTTCGATTCGATGGGTGACGCGTCGCCATTGCCATCGGTTCATCAAACCCGTGCCCCGCTCCGGAACCCGCCCGGCAGGCCCGGAAACCGACTAGGGTCATATTTCGTGCCGGAACGGCAAGGCATGCAACCATGCCGGTCGCGCAGCTTCGACTCGCTGCCGAGATCGGCAAGGTGCCCGATTTTTATCACGGCTCGATATCCCGATGCAGCATAAAAATGCAGTCCCACCCGGGACATTTGTTAAATAGCTTGAATGACCGCCAACGGGCCAATGATTTGCCGTACCATCCGGCCGTCATTCTGGCCAATGTCGAACGCGGTCGACCAACCGTGGGCAACGGCCGTGGTTTTTCATCTTCGGGCGCTCGAGCCGGGCACCGATTTCATTCGAACGCCAGGACCGATCATGTTTCAGTCCCCCGGAGATTCATTCGTCAACGGTTCATTGCTGGGCTTGTGCGTCGAGGTTCCGCTTGCCGCGATCGTTTCGCTGGCGATGCACGGCGTCGACTGGAACGGACAGCGCATCGCGATGCTCATCGCCACGCCGGTGCTGATCGCATGCATCGCCCTGCTGACCCGCCCGGTCGCACTCAGCACGGTATGGAAGCACAAACGCTCGCCGTTCCTGCTCGACGACAATGTGCGCGCCTCGATTTACGGCCGGCTCTGCGGGATTGCAATCGGCGTCGTGTTCGGCATCATGGTCGCGACGACGTTCGCCTGATCCGCTCACACAGGATCGCCCGACGAGATCCGCGGCTGGCGTGATGCCTGGTTCACGCATGGAAAACAGCGCTTTCGAAAGCGCGTGTTCGCCCGAATCCCCCATCACTCGGGCGCCTTCTCGTTGCTTCCGATCACGTCGCCGCGACCAGCGCGTTGAACGACGTATCCCAGAGCGACGCAACATTGGCTGGCCCGTCCAGCCCACCGATCCGCGCGAACACATCCGCGACCTGCTGATGCTGCGCCACCACCTCGGGCGTCACCGGCAGCAGCGCATAGTCTTCGCTGCGCCGGTCGAACATCGCGACGAGGTCCGCAACCGGCACGCGCGTCTCGCGGTTCTGCGCGAGCGCATAGTCGCGTAAATGCCCGTTCGCCCACGCATACGCGCGCCGGAATCGCAGCAGCAGATCACCCGTCGCCGCGCGACGGCGCGCATCGTCGAGCGTGCGCGGGTTCGCATAGACCGGAAAGTTGCCCGACAGATAGCCCTTCCCCGTCTTCAGCACGCGCGCGCCGTAGCGATTGCGCGCGAACTGGCCGTTGTAGCCGTAGATCGCCCACGCGTCGATGTCACCGCGATCGTATGCAGACAAGCCATCGGTCGGCGACAGGTTGATCGGCTGGATGTCGTCGAAGCCCAGGCCCGCCTCCGTGAGCTGGCGATACAGGAAGTAGTGCGACGTCGTCGCACGTACGTACCCGACGCGCTTGCCCTTCAGGTCCGCGATGCGGCGGATCGGCGTGTCCTTGCGCGCGAGCGTGACCTGGTTGTTCAGGTCTTCGCGCACGCGGGTGATGAGCCGCACGTTGGCCTTCTGCCGCGCGGCGAACACGGCCGGGATTTCGCTGCCCGAGCCGATGTCGAGCGCGTCCGCGTTGAGCGCCTCGATGTGCAGCACGCCGTTGTTCAGCTCGCGCCAGTCGATCCGGTACGGCGTGTCGGCCAGCCCGGCCGCCTGCAACAGCGCCCACCAGCCGCCCTTGTAGGTCGCGACGCGCAACGTGGTGCCGGTGAAATCGGTGCTGACAGCGGGGGCGGCGAACGCTGCGTTCTTGGCCCATGGCGCCGCCGCGGCCACGGCGCCGACGCCGGCGAGCAGCAAACGGCGACGCGCCGCCGAGATTGACGACATCGGATGCTCCTGTCGGTCGATCAACCGGGCAGTGAAAACCGCCGCGTCAATGCAGCACCGGAAATCCGTGGCGCTCGGCCAGCAGTTCGAGGATGCGGCGTGCGTCGGTGACGAAGCGCACGTCGCCGAGCGCCAGTGCGTCGTCCGGCGCTGGCTGGTCGCGACCGAGCACGAGCACCGGCAGCCCCTGGTGCGCATCGTCGAGCGCGTCGATCACCGCGTGTCGCGGCCGCTCGAAGCCGACGCGTTTCACGTCGATTCGACCCGCACGATCGGGCGCGCTGCCAGCAGCCCCTCGATCGACAGTCCATGCGGGCAGACGAAACGCTGGCCCGGATGCTTCGGATCGGCAAAGCCCGGTTCCAGCAGAAACAGCACATCGCGACTCATGACAAACGGCTCCCGTGTTCGTTGTTCAGCCGGGACAAACGCACACTTGCGCGCCCTTCCGTTCCCGAAGCATGCCGGCCCGAGGCCGGATGTCCGACTCTACCGTCATGCGTCGCGCGGCCCTACCAACGTTTTGCGGAATCGATATGCGGGCGCATGTAGCGCACTGGCCGCATGACCCTGTCGCTGCCGGTGCATCCGCCATGCGCACTCGGGTGTCAACGGCGCGCCGCAAAGGCGTCGATTCCTGCCAGCGCTGCGGACCACGCCCACAGACGCGCCGCGTCCTCTGGATCGATCGCATGCGGCCGCACGCCCGATTCCTCGCTTCCGGACGTGACAACCGCGATGTCGCAATCCTCGCAATAGACACCGCCGATCCCGGCCAGGCGCGGCGACGTCGCCGCCCATACCTGGGTTGCCGCGCCCTGGGCAGGCGTCTTGAAGGTCGGATCGATCGGCCGGCCGTGTTCGTCCACCCACCCTTGCGCCATCATCTCTTCGCGTGTCAGATGACGCTGCAGCGGTGTCGCGATCTTGCCCGGATGCAGCGAATAGGCGCGGACACCGAACGGGGCGCCGAGCCTGTCGAGCTGCACCGCGAACAGCGCGTTGGCGGTCTTCGACTGCCCGTACGCCAGCCATTTGTCGTAGCCCTGTGCGAACTGGATATCATCCCAACGAATCGGCGACAGCCGGTGCCCAAGCGACGACACCGCGACCACGCGGGCGCCGTCGCCCTGCGCGAGAACGGGCCACAGCCCATTGACGAGCGCATAATGGCCAAGATGATTGACCGCCATCTGCGCTTCCCGGCCGTCGCCGACGCGCGTCTCCGGGCACGCCATGATGCCCGCGCTGTTGATGACGATGTCCACGTCGCGGCGCGCCGCGACGAACCGCGCCGCGAATGCCGCCACGCTCGCGAGATCGGCGAGGTCGAGCGCCGCAATCTCCACACCGTCGATGCCGCGCGTTGCGTCGCGCGCGGCATCGGCGCTTCGCGCGCCGACAACGACCATCGCACCGGCTTCCGCCAGCGCGCGCGTCGTTTCCAGGCCGAGACCCGAATGGCCGCCCGTCACGATCGCGGTCTTGCCGTGAAGGTCGAGATCGGCCAGTACGTCGCCTGCCGTCGATGCGGCGCCGAATCCGGAATGAAGGGGGTGTTGCCTGCTCGTCATTGAAGGCTCCTGGAACGATGCGTGAAGCACGCGCCCGCCTGTCGGCCGCGTCACTGCACGAGGTCATTCTCCGGCGACGCTCCCGGACTGTGAATGCAATAGAATCCGGTTTTTCGTCGAGATCGTCCGGAGCTTGAGCGTGGATCCCCTATCGGAAGTGCTGTCGCTGCTGGAAACCCGCGACTCGTATTTCACCGGCCTGAGAGCAGGCGGCGAGTGGGCGGTGGCGATTCCGCCCCCCGACGGAATCAAGTTCAACGCGATTGTCGAAGGAAGTTGCTGGCTGACCGTCGACGGCGCCGGATCGCCGATCCGGCTGCACGCGGGAGACTGTTTCCTGCTCGCATCGCCGCGGGCATTTTCGCTGGCGAGCGATCCCTCGGTTACGCCGGTGCCTGCCGCCAGCGTGTACCTGAACGTCGAGCGCGGTATCGCGCAGTATGGCGAACCGGTGAACTGCTTTCTGATCGGTGGCCGCTTCTCGTACGAGGAAGGCATGCCGCTGCTGCTGGGCAGCCTGCCGCCGGTAGTCATCGTGAGCGGCGACTCCGAGCAGGCGGCGGTGTTGCGCTGGGCGCTGCAGCGGCTCGCGCATGAATTCGGCAAGCCATCGCCGGGGGCGTCGCTGATGGTTCGACATCTCGGTCACATGATGCTGGTCGAGATCCTGCGGCGCTATGTGGACGACGGCGCGAACAGCGATGTCGGGTGGCTTGCCGGGTTCGCGGATTCCCGGGTGAGCACGGCACTCGTCGCCATTCATGCGGAGCCCGCGCGACGCTGGACGGTCGATGAACTCGCGACCTGCTGCCACGTATCGCGTTCGACGTTCGCGCTGCATTTCAAGCGGCGGCTGGGGTTCGGGCCGCTCGAGTACGTACTGCGCTGGCGCGTGCAGCTCGCGATGCGGGAACTACGACGCTCGAACGCGTCGATATCGGCGATCGCGCAGATGCTTGGCTACGACTCGGATAGCGCTTTCGGACACGCGTTCAAGCGCATCGTGGGTTGCTCGCCCCGCGCGTATCGCCATGACTTCGCGAGCGAATCGGGCGATTAGCGTCATCCTCGGGACGCTACCGCTTCTGTTGGCGCGCCAAACCCGTTTCAGTTACGCACGCGATGCTGCCATTCCTCGACAGGATTCATTTCGATCACGGCCATCAGGATAAGTATAATTATCACAATAGCACGATTTAATAATCAAACTCGCATTCTTGCGAACGCCCCGCATGCCACGGGGCGTCCATCGTTCAGCGACCGATCGGCAACCCGGTCGGCTCGATCCAGCCCAGCTTGTACGCGATCAGCAGCGACAGGAACAGCGTGACCGACAACCCGACGCGTGCCGCGAGCGACCATGCCATCCGCTTGGACTTGCCGCGATCGTGATTCATGAAATACAGCGCGAAGATCAGGCTCGCGATGATCATCGCGAATGCCACGGAAACCAGCAGAGTTTTCATTGGTGATGCCCTTGAAGATCGGAATCGGCCTGAATCAGTTCGGCCAGTTTTTGCCGCTCGTCGGCGAGTTCGCCGACGCCCGACGCCGGCCAGTCCAGCGCGACGCCATTGCCCAGCGAATCGCGCACGAGCGCCTGGTAGCGGCGGTCGTTGATCCGGCCGTGGTCCATCGTTTCGGAGATCTCGCGCCGGAACGGCAGCGGAAAACTCGCGTACGCGCGCGACAGCGCCGCATATTGTCTCGCATCGATCTCTTTCGACGATGGTATGACAGTCCAGATCACCACGGCCACGATGGCCGTGAACGGGATCGCCGTGTAGCGAAGAATGAACTTGATCGGGGTCATGAAGCGGTAGGCAGAAGTGATCGCGAAGGCGGGCGGCGCGGCCATGCGGCAGCGGAGCCGCAGTCAGGCCGCACCGGACGACATTGTACTGCCAGCCCCATGAGACTAACAGAGTATGATAATGTCATTATCATGTTCGTCACATGATTCGAGAGATACGGTACCCGTGCGCAGGCGGCTTGCCCGCCCTGCCGTCCGGCGCCCGTCTTACAGTCCGTGCCCGCGATCCGCGGCGATTGAGCGAAGCCCCAGCCCCGAACCCCTATGCCAGCGCAGTACTTTCGAAACCTGACCGGAAAACACCGCAGCGCGACCGCGAACCGTCAGCTCGGGTTTTCGCTGGCGTTCGTCGCCGGCGCGGCCAATGCCGGCGGCTTCCTCGCGGTCAAGCAATACACGTCGCACATGAGCGGCATCGTGTCGGCGATCGCCGACCAGACGGCGCTCGGCGACGTGCGGCTCGCGCTGGCCGGCATCAGCTCGCTCGGGTCGTTCCTGATCGGCGCCAGTTGCTCGGCGATCCTCGTCAACTGGGGCCGCCGCCGCGGCCTGCACAGCCAGTTCATGCTGCCGCTGCTGCTCGAGGCCGCGCTGCTGCTCCTGTTCGGCCTGCTCGGCAGCCACCTCGCGCTGTGGGAGACCTTCTTCGTGCCCGTGACCGTGACGCTGCTGTGCTTCATCATGGGGCTGCAGAACGCGACCATCACGAAGCTGTCGGGCGCGGAGATCCGCACGACGCACATGACCGGCATCGTGACCGACCTCGGCATCGAGCTCGGTAAGCTGTTCTACTGGAACCGCTCGGCGGTCGACGTCGACGCGCATGCGGTCATCGCCAACCGTTCGAAACTGCGGATTCACGCGACGATGCTCACGTCGTTCTTCATCGGCGGCCTGGCCGGCGCGATCGGCTTCAAGCATGTCGGCTACGTATCGACCGTGCCGCTTGCCGCGGTGCTCGTCACGCTCGCGATCGTCCCGGTGATCGACGACCTGCTCGCGTTGCTCCGCAGCAGCCGCTGATCGCGCATCGGGAGCGCGCTTTCGGCGGTGGCGCCGAAGGCGGATCGATTATAATTTGATTAACATACCGACCACCCTCGCCCTGCAATGGAAACAAAAACCGCCCGCCTGACCGTCCTGATCGACCCCGCGAAGAAGGAAGCCTTCGAGATGCTCTGTGCGGAGCAGGATCTCACGCCTTCGCAAGTCGTGCGGCAACTGATCCGCGAGTATCTCGACCGCCACGGCGTGACGTACAAGACCAAGAGCGCGCTCGGCAAGCGCGTGAAGTAAGCGCGGCCGTACAGGCCGCGCGGGCAGCGCGCCTACTCGCCGATTTCCCAGCGCCCGTGCGGCTGCGCACGCATCACCAGCCGTTGCGGGTCGACACGCTCTCCAGCCTTCATGCGCCTCGCCGTGGCCGCCAGCTTGAGCTCGCCGGCCCGCGCACACGCGAGTGCGCGTTCAAGCAGGATACGCAGCGACGGCAGCCGGTTGCCGCCCTTCCACGCGAACGCGATGAAGTTGTTGTCGTCGCCGCACGGCACCAGCGTATACGACGCACCGAACACGGCCCGCAGGTGCTCGAGATGCTCCGGCAGCGCCGGATCGTCGTCCATGAAGTTGATCGCCAGCACGCCGGTTTCGCTCAGGCGCTCGCGGCATGCAGCGAGGAATGCCGCGCCCGTACACCGGCCCCGCAGGCCGTCGGCGACGAACGCATCGTGCAGGATCACGTCCGTTTTGACATCCGCCCTTTCCAGATGATCCGCGCCGTCGGCGCACACCACCGTGAACCGGCCGTCATCAGCAGGAATCCTGAATACATCTCGCAGCGCGATCACGTTCGGATCGATCTCGACCGCGTCGATCGCCGTGCCGGGCAAGTGCCGGTAGCAGTACTTCGCGAGCGAACCGCCGCCGAGCCCTAGCATGCAGATGTGCGCGGGCTCGGGCTGCAGCAGCAGAAAGCCCATCATCACGCGCGTATAGCCAAGCTCGAGCCGGCCCGGATCCCGGCGCGACATGAAGCTCTGCGTGCCGAAATGGTCGAAGTGCAGCGAAAGCGCGTGCTCCGTCTCCAGCACGAACGGCCGGCCGTCGTTCAGCGGCGTCGCCAGGAACTTGATGAACGCGTCGTAGGAAATTCGATCTTCGGCCATGAACGGGCAGTCGATTGCAAACGGTCGATTGGAGCGTGCGCGCTCAGACTTTCTTCAGGTAACAGGCCTTCAGCATGAAGCCGCCCATGTCGGTCTTGCAGTCGACCTCGTGATCGCCGCCGACGAGCCGGATGCTCTTGACCTTGGTGCCCATCTTCAGCGTGATCGACGAACCCTTCACGCGCAAGTCCTTGATCAGTACGACCGAATCGCCATCCGACAGCACGTTGCCGTTGGCGTCCTTGACGACGTCGCCCGCCGGCTCGTCGCCCGTGTCGGCGCCGGCGTCGGCCGACCATTCATGGCCGCAGTCCGCGCATACGGTCAGCGTGCCGTCCGGGTAAGTGTTTTCCATCGCGCATTGCGGGCAGGCGGGGGCGGCGTTCATTGCAGCTTCCATTCAGGGGGAGTCGTCAAAAAAATATCGGGCGCGCTGGCAGCGTCGCCCGGTGGGCCTGCAGGTGCCGGCCGACGGGTCGGCGGGCCGCCTTTAGCGCACACGATATTATAATGCAATACACATGTCTTGATTGCTGTATTATAATCAACGTTCTCGCGCCGTTCGCCGGATTTGCGGCCCGTTTCACCGAGAATGCCTGCACATCTACGCAGGATGCCACATCCCGGTTGCGCTGCCGGCTTCCCCGGGTCGTCCGGGAAAGCCCGTTTCACGCGTGCCTGGCGCACCGCCGGCCCGGCGCCGCACACCGATTCCGACGTTCCGTCCAGAGGCTTTCCGACATCGTGGCAACCGTTGTGTACGTTGAAATCGGCCCCGCGTGGAACCGCAACCGCGGCGGGTGTGCACGCGAAGCAGCCGTCGCGACAGCGCGCGGCTTCGAAAGCGACATCCTGCTGATCGCGAACGGGATCAGCGGCAACGCGAAAGACAGCGCCGCCATCGCGGCGCTGCGGGTGCACGGCGGCACGTCCGCGCAAGTGCTGGCCACCGGCCCCGACGAGGAAGCGGCACTCCAGGCGCTGCTGCCTGCGCTGCAAGCGCGCTGACCCGCGCACCACCCGATGTCACGGCATCCCGCCCACCCCGAATCCCCTTTTCACGAGGAAGCGATGAGCGACAACTTCACGCCCAACACCCCGAACCTGTCGGCCTCCGCCATCTGGGCGCTCGAGCGCCTCGCCGATGTCCGCTACGGGCGCGACGCGCCGGCGCTCGGCTGGTCGATCGCCAGGGAACTCGTCAGCGCCGGCTTCGTCAGCCATTCCGCACACGGCCGCTCGGGCGCGTCGATCACGGCCGAAGGGCGAACCTTCCTGAAAAGCCGGAAGTAGATCGTCGGCGGCGGCGCATCACATTGATCCTTTCGAGCATCAATTTGGCGATTTTGCGCCTTTTGAGGATCGTTGCGCGCTTCTATCGTCGATGCGGCGACGCCACCTCCGGCCAGCCGCCGCGTCGCCAACGCGCGCAAGGGGTTTGCTATCATTCCGGCTCCCTGTCTTGCCGAAATGGACATGCCCGCTCGCAGAGTGCCGCCGTCGCCAGCCGTCGATCGTACGCCGCCGCTCGCCAAGCAACATCGCCGCCCGATCTGCCAGCGGGCGCGTGAACGGGACCCAACCAGCGCGGCATCGACGTGCTGACGGCCAGGCCGTCCCATGCGCCCCTCGTATCCGGAAACCACGATGCCGCCCGTCTCCTCCCCGCCCGTTCTCGACACGCCGCGCCTCATCCTCGAAGGCCATCCGCTCGGCGACTTCGATGCGCTCGCCGCGATGTGGACCGAGCCCGAGGTCGTCGAACACATCTTCAACGGCGCGCCGTCGGCGCCGCGTGACTCGTGGATGCGCATGCTCGCGTATCGCGGGCTGTGGCCGCTGCTCGGCTATGGCTACTGGGCAATTCGCGAGAAGGCATCGGGCCGCTATGTCGGCGATCTCGGCTTCGCCGATTTCCACCGGCTCATCGAGCCGTCGATTCGCGGCGTGCCGGAAGCCGGCTGGGCACTGGCGACGTGGGCGCACGGCAAGGGTTACGCAACCGAGGCGCTCGCGGCCGCGCTTGGATGGCTCGACGGGCAACAGCGGTTCGAGCGCAGCGTGTGCGTGATCGCGCCGACCAACGTCGCGTCGATCCGCGTGGCGGAAAAAGCCGGTTACGGCGAGCCGATCCGGATCCGGTTCAACGACGCCGACTCATTGCTGTTTTCGCGCGCGTGCCGGTAAGCCGGATGGCGTACCGGCTATCGCAGGCTCGTCGCGGGAGCTTGCGGCGTCGGCGTGCGCTCGGCGCTCACCCCACCGCCGGTTCATAAAGACTCGTAAAGAGCCCGTTGTCCATCGGCCAACAGTTGCCGCGCTCGTCGAGCAATATCCAGTCACCCGGCTTCACCGCACGCCAGCCTTCCGGCGTGGCGACCGCCCGGCCGCCGTCACGGGTTTCCACCCGATCGTGGTCGCCATCGACGAACCACCGAGTTGCATCGACATAACTGATGCGTTTTCGAAATCGCATACCGCCACCGAAACGTTGAGACCTGACGGGCCTGTCCAAAGAGCTTTCCGCGGATTGAGCATGTGCGTCGCGAGGGGCCGTGAAACTCACGGGCGTCACGAAGGGAGTCGGGAGGCCATGGCATCCGCCCCGGGCGACAGCGGCTGCGCCGTCAATGCCTGCGTCGCCAGCCGGACTTCTTGCAGCGCCTTCCGGCCCTCGGTGACGAGGGATTCCAGCGTTTCCCGTGCAGCAATGGAGATACGGATATCGATCTCCCGCATTCTCCCGATCGCCGCGTGAACCTCGTCGGGTTGATCGGGCGCAAGCGTCATCAGGAACATCGAACGTGTTTCGGCGGCCCGGACGGCCTCGTTCCAGTCGGCGCGGGCGACCGCGACTTCGATCGCGTTCGTCAGTGAATCGAGACTCCGGATGATTTGAAGCGGCGTCATTTCGCATTCCTATCAGAACATCGTGGTGGCCGTACGTTTGCCCGCCGAAGGCCAGACAGACGCCGACGCCGATCCGCCTGGGTCGAGCACCGGCTGCGGCTCGCCGAAGGCACGCAATCAACGGAGCCACGACACGCTATCGATCATCGCCTTCGCACTTGCATGCTCTTTGGCGACCAACCGGAAGCGGGTGTGGGTCATGCCCGCCACCGAATTGCCACGATTGTAAGGAGCCGCATTGCACCCGGTTCGTAATATTTTGTAATGATATGTCGAGCAATCTTTACCGGGATTCGATCCGGGCGTGGGTCCTTCGTACGCGCGGCCATGTTTCGCAAACGTTTTCTTGCGAATGACACCTCGTCCGGCGTCCATGCCGGCGGCGCACCGGACGTTACGCCGTCCCCTTTCGTCCGGACATCGTCCCGTTCGGCGACGACACGATTCCACACGTTCGCCTGTTCACAGCGGCGATGATTGGCGCGCAAAGGCGTGGCCGAACGATTCAGATTTCGCCACATTCCGCCGGAATGTTACGCAGTATCATGCGCCTCTCTTCGGCTCCCCCCTGTTCGGAATGGGCCTGAGCGCTCGCCACTTTCCCGTTTCACCCCTTCGTTTAGCGATGCCCATCCGAATCCTGCTCGTCGAAGACGACGTCCACCTGTCCGCGCTGATCGCAGACTATCTGCGCATGCATCAGTACGAGGTGGACACACTGTTCGACGGCACCGACGCCGTATCCGCCATCGTCTCGCGGCACCCCGACGTGGTGCTTCTCGACATCAACCTGCCGGGCAAGGACGGCTTCGAGATTTGCCGCGAGGCACGCATGCGGTATGACGGCATCGTCATCATGATGACGGCCCGCGACGACCAGTTCGACGAGTTGCTCGGCCTGGAATTCGGCGCGGACGACTTTCTCCACAAGCCGGTCGAGCCGCGCATTCTGCTCGCGCGGATCAAGGCCCACCTGAGACGGATACGCATGCGCCCGGACGGCGCCGCGCCGGCGTCGCCTCATCGATTCGAGTTCGGCAAGTTTTCGATCGACCGGGCGGATCGCAAGGTTCGCCTTCCGGACGGGAGCGCGCCTCGCCTGACTTCGACCGAATTCGACCTGCTGTGGGCCCTCGTCTGCCGCGCCGGCGAAGTGGTCAGCCGGGAAGACCTGACGCAACTGCTACGCGGCATCGAGTTCGACGGCTTCGACCGCTCGATCGACGGCCGCATCTCGAAGCTGCGCCGCAAGCTGCGCGACGACCTGACGGAGCCGAAGCGAATCAAGACGATCCGCTGCAAGGGCTATCAGTTCAGCAAGCACGCGTGGGAGTGACGGGGGCAGTCACGTGCCCTTCGCCTGCTCGCCGGGCCGGTACGCACCGACCGGCCGCCGCCCTACCGCATGTTCCCCGTGTGGCCCAGCGAATAACGCCCCGGCTGCGGCCACACCGTCAGGCCGTGCGGCTCCATGCCGACGGGAATCGACCGGACCGCGCCGCTCGCGGTGTCGATCGCATAGACGACATCATCGAAGCGGCCCGACAGCCACAGCGTCTTGCCGTCCGCGCTGACGTTGCCCATGTCGGGGCTGCCGCCACCGGGAATCGGCCAGGTTGCGACCACCTTGCGGGTCGCGAAATCGAGCACCGATACGCTGCCCTTGCCGTGCCGCGGCCCGTGGACGAGATTGGAGCCGCGATTCGCGATATAGAGCTTCGTGCCGTCGCGGCTCGGATACAGCCCGTGCGTTCCGACGCCGGTCGGGATGAAACCGATCTTCGTGAAGCGGTCGCCATCGACGACGTAGACGCCGTCCGCCATCATGTCGGCGACATAGAACACCTTGCCGTCCGGCGACACGCGGATGTCCTGCGGCATCCCCTTCCGGTCGAGTTCAAGGTAGCCGATCACCTTGCGATTCACCAGGTCGATCTTCGCGAGCTTGCCGCCGAACTCGCACGTGAAGAGCGCATACCGGCCGTCGATCGAAAAGTCGGCGTGGTTGATGCCCTTGCATTGCGGCACATCGAGGCTCGACTTCAGCGCCATCGTCTTCGGGTCGCGGAAGTCGAGCCGCGCATGCGCCTCGGCCACCACGATCGCCGCCTTGCCGTCGGGCATGAAATACATGTTGTACGGGTCGTCGACACTCACTTCCTGGCCCGGCTTGCCCGTCTTCGGATCGATCGGCGTCAGGCTGCCGTCGGTTCGCCCTTCCGCATTGTTCGCGACCCACAGCGTCTGCAGGTCCCATGCCGGCACGACGTGCTGCGGACTGCGGCCGACCGCGAACCGGTCGACGACCTTGTACGTGGCCGGGTCGATCACGTAGACGTCGTTCGATCTCAGGTTCGGCACATAGATGCGCGGCAACGCGCCCGCTACCGCCGCGCTCATGCGGCCGGCCTGCGCCTCGCTGTACAGGTTGTCGGGGTGGATGACGGGCGGCATGCCGGGTACGACCGCGATGGCCGACGCCGCCATCGCACCGTGGGCACCGAAGCCGGCCAGCGCTGCCATGATGACGATCGCGGAACGGGAGAAGCGGATGTGACGACGAAAGCACGGCTGCATGGCGATGTCCCTGTCCGATTGAATGGAACGACGACAAAGGTAGCGCGACGGCGCGGCTGCGTCAGCGGCCGGCGATTTCCTTTCTGATCGCATCGACGGTGCGCGACACGATGGCGTCGGTGCCGAGCCGGCCGAGTTCGACGCTCGCATGACGCGGATCGCCGCCGTAGACGCCGTCGACGGCGCCGGGCTTCGCGGCGTTGCGCAGCTTGTCGACCCTGACCATGCGCGGTGCGACCGCCAGCAGCAACGACGTGTCGGCCAGCCCCGCATGCGTGCCGATATCCGTGGCCGGCACGCCGTGCTCGCGCAGGATCTGGTCATAACCGTCGGAACTGGTGCCGTAGTACTCGGCCGGCACGAACGCACGCGCGCCCGTGCCGGCCCACGACTTGTTGAGCCGGGCTACGGTCTGCCGGATGTCATTCTGGTAGCCGCCGTGGTCGCCGAGAAACACGACGTTCGTGAAGCCATGGACGCGGAAACTGTTGGCTGCGGATTCGAGGGTCTTTTCGAAGACGTCGTCAGGCACGGTGATCGTGCCGGGGAAGCGCATGTGCGACGTCGGCGGCGTATAGCCGCCCTCGGGCACATACGCGATGACGGGCGCGACGATCGCGTTGCCGAGGCCTTCCGCGATCCGCTCGGACAGTACCCTGACCCGCGCGTTGTGCTTGCCGAGCGCGACGTACGGGCCGCTTTGCTCGGTCCCGCCGATCGGAATCAGGATGGTGGTCCTGCCGGCCCGGACGCTGTCGCGCAGCTCGGTCCAGGTCATGTCTTCGAGTTGCACCGTTCCCGGCGCCTGAGCGAGCGCGGCTTGCGCAACGGTGAAAGCGAGGGCGGCGAAGATGGTGCGTGGCAGGCATTTCATCGCGGATTCCCGACGGAAGGAAAGAAACGACGCGGCGTTCCCTCGCACCATAAACGAACTCGCCCGGCTTGTCGCTGACACCGCGCAACGATTCGCGCCGAAGCTCACGCGAAAGCAATTCGTCAGGATTCCGTCTTGCGTCGCGAAGCCTCTCGCGCCGTGCCGGCACACGACGAGCCGATTCGATGCACGGGCTGCGGCGCCTCGCGCCAACCTTCCGTCGACACACATCACGCCGGCAACACGGCCACCGCCTTGATCTCGACGATATAGCCAGGCGCGCCGCCCAGCATGTGCGCACCGACCGCCGTCCACGCCGGCTTCGGGTGCGCATGGAGGTAGCGGTCGCGCACCTGCATGAACAACGGCAGGTCGCGCATGTCGGTATGGAAGGTCGTCAGGTCGACCACGTCGTCGAACGATGCGCCGGCGGCTTCCAGCACGTGCTTCAAATTTTCGAATGCCTGCACGATCTGGGCTTCACGGCCTTCGACGAGTTGCATCGCCGCATCGCGGCCGATCTGGCCGGATATGTACAGCGTATCGCCGACTTTCAGGCCCGGTGCATAGCCGATTGTCTCGTACACGGCTTCCATTCCCGCCGGAACGACGGCTTTGCAATCACGCATGGAGGTCTCCGTGGCCGGCGTCTTCGCGCCGGCCGGTGGGTTGTCGATGAACACAGGTTGAACACGTGCAAGCGCCGTCACGACACGTCGCTCAACCCGTATCGCCGCCCGCGACCGGCAGCACCGTGCCGGTGATGTAGCTCGCCTCGTCGGATGCGAGGAACAGGATCGGTGCGATCTGCTCGTCGAGGCTGCCGTAGCGCTTGAAAAACGTCGATTCCGTGACCTGGCGCACGGCCTCGCCCATCCATGCCTGTTCCTGCTCGCTGTCGCCGGCCGCGTTGCGCGGCACGCGGCGCGGCGGCGCGCTGGTGCCGCCCGGCGCGGTGGCCACGACCCGGATGTTGTGCGCCGCGTATTCCATCGCGAGCGCCGCCGTCAGCGCATTGACGCCGCCCTTCGCCGCCGAGTACGGCACGCGGCGGATGCCGCGCGTCGCGTTCGACGAGATGTTGACGATCGTGCCGCCACCGCGCGCGAGCAGATGCGGCAGCACCGCGTGACACGTATAGAGCGTCGGCATCAGCGAACGGCGGATTTCCGCATCGATCTGCGCGGGCTCGAATTCGGCGAACGGGCGCATGCGAATCGCACCGCCGACGCCGTTGATCAGGATGTCGATGCCGCCGAACGTCTGCACGGCGTGCGCGATCGCCGCATGCGCCCCGTCATACGTTTCGAGATCGGCGACGAAGCCGGCCGTCTCGCCACCGATCGCTTCGGCCGCGACCTCGGCGACGAAATCCGCGCGATCGACGAACAGCACCCTGCCGCCTTCGGCCGCCGCGCGCAGCGCGACGCCGCGGCCGATGCCCTGCGCGGCGCCCGTGACGACGATGACCTTGCCAGAGAATCGTTGCATGATCACGCCGCCTTTGCCGTGACGTTGGGGGTGAACTTCTCGTAGTGGAAGCTGCGCGGCTTCACGCCTTCGTCGTCGAAGTACTTGCGCACCGCGTCGACCATCGGCGGCGGACCGCACAGATACACGTCGACGTCGCCGTCGTTCAGCGCATCGGCCGGGATGTGCTGCGTGACCCAGCCCTTGCGCGCATGGCTCGACGCCGCATCCGCGACGACCGTCGCGAAGCTGAAGTTCGGCAGCTTCGCCGCGTAGGCTTCGATCGCATCGACCAGCACCAGGTCGAGATCGCGCGTCACGCCGTAGATCAGGTGCACCTTCTGCCGCGACCCGGTGCGCGCCAGCACCTCGAGCATCGACAGGAATGGCGCGAGGCCCGTGCCGCCCGCGAGGAACAGCAGCGGCCGCTGCACGTCGCGCAGGTAGAAACTGCCGAGCGGCCCGTGCAGTTCCAGCTTGTCGCCGGGCTGCGCCGATTCGAGCCACGTGCTCATCACGCCGCCGGGGATCTTCTTGATCAGGAAGCTGACCTTCGCGTCGGCCGGCGCCGACGAGAACGAGTAGGACCGGTGCTGCCCGCTCGCGGGCACGACGATGTTCACGTACTGGCCCGGCAGGAAGACCGGTGCGGCCGCGCCGACGTCGAGTTCGAGCACGACGGCCGCGTCGTTGTGCTGCTCGACCTTCGTCACCGTGGCGGCAAAGCCGCTCTGCCCCGTCTTGCATGCGACCGACGACGTCGGCACCGCGATCACGCAATCGCCCTGCGGCACCATCTGGCAGGTCAGCACGAGGCCGCTGTTCCTTTCGTCTTCGGTGAGCGCATCGTCGAAGTAATCGTCGCCGAGATCGTAGCGGCCGCTTTCGGCGCGGCACTTGCAGGTGCCGCATACACCGTCGGAGCAATCCATCGGCAGGTTGATCTTCGCGCGGAAGGCCGCGTCGAGCACCTTCTCGCCGGCCTTGCAGTCGATGAAGCGGGTTACCCCGTCCTCGAAGTTCAGTGCAATCTTGTAGCTGGACATGGTGTCACCTCCCCTTCCTTTCATGACAAAGCAACGGGTGTCAGACGTGATAGACGTCGAGCACCTGCCGGATGTAGTCGTTCTTCAGCACGATCTTCTTGTACGAGATCAGCAGTTCGTCGCCCGCACGGCGCAACGTGACGAACATCGTGCCGAAGAAGTGATCGGTCACGCGGTAGCGGTGGTTCAGCGTGTGAAAGTTGTAGCGCACGTCCACCTCGTCGTCGCGTTCGGCCAGCACCTCGACGTTCGTCACGTTGTGGCTGGTACGCGGCTCGGGCGTCGATGCGCCGCTGCGCTCGGTCTTGATCCGGAACACGCGATCCTCGAGGCCGCTGCGGTCCGGGTAGTACATCAGCGAGATCTGGCTCTGGTGATCCTCGGTCAGCCGATCGTCGTCGTCCCACGCGGGCATCCAGTACGTGACGTCTTCCGTGTAGCAGGTCAGCCACTCGTCCCACTGGCGATCGTCGAGCAGGCGCGCTTCGCGATACAGCGCCGCGCAAATGGTCCGGTAATCGAAGCTCATGCCGCCACCTCCCCGCGTTCCTTCTTCAGCGCATCGCGCATCACGTTCACCCAGTGTTCGTGCTGGCACACGAACAGCCCTTCGTCCTCGCTGCGCTCGCCGGAAATGCGCGGGTTCAGCCCCATCTTCCTCGCGTTCTCGTCCGGCCCGTGGACCCACAGCGGCGCGCCGCGCGACAGGTCGTTCCACATCGCCGTGATGCCCGCATAGCCGGCCTGGCACGCGCGGAACTCCTCGAGGTCGTCGGCGGTGCCCATGCCCGTGACGTTGAAGAAATCCTCGTACTGGCGAATGCGCGTCGTGCGGTCGGCCTCGCTCTCGCCCTTCGGCGCGAAGCAGAAGATCGTGACTTCGGTCTTGTCGACGCCGAGCGGCCGCACCACGCGGATCTGCGTGCTGAACTGGTCCATCAGGAACACGTTCGGGTACACGCACAGGTTGCGGGTCTGGTTGACGATGAAGTCGGCCTGCACGTCGCCGACGCGCGCCTTGATCTCTTCACGGTGCCGATACACCGGCCGCACTTCCGGGTTCATCGTCTGCGTCCACAGCAGGATGTGGCCGTTGTCGAAGCCGTACACGCCCGCGACCGACTTGCTCCAGCTGTTCGCATCGACGGCCTTGGTGCCGTCCTCCTTGCGGCGGCCCATCGTCGCCGCGTAGTTCCAGTGCACGGTGCTGACGTGGTAGCCGTCGCAGCCGTTCTCCATCTGCATCTTCCAGTTGCCTTCGTAGATGTAGGACGAGTTGCCGCGTAGCACTTCGAGCCCGTTCGGCGCCTGGTCGACGATCTGGTCGATGATCACGCGCGCTTCGCCGAGGTAGTCCTCGAGCGGCAGCACGTCGGCGCTGAGGCTGCCGAACAGGAAGCCGCGATAGTTCGCGAAGCGCGCGACCTTCTTCAGGTCGTGCGAGCCGTGCGTGTTGAACTGCACCGGATATTCGGTCGTCTTCTCGTCCTTCACCTTCAGCAGCTTGCCGGTGTTCGAGAAGGTCCAGCCGTGGAACGGGCACGTGAAGCTGCCCTTGTTGCCGTGCTTGCGGCGGCACAGCATCGCGCCCTTGTGCGCGCAGGCATTGATCACCGCGTGCAGCTCGCCGGTCTTGTCGCGCGTGATCACGATCGGCTGGCGGCCGATCCACGTCGTGTAGTAATCGTTGTTGTCCGGGATCTGGCTTTCGTGCGCCAGGTACACCCAGTTGCCCTCGAAGATGCGCTTCATCTCGAGTTCGTACAGCTCGGCGTTCGTGAAGATGTCGCGGCGGCAGCGGAATACGCCGGCTTCCTTGTCGTCCTGCACGGCGGTGGCGAGCAGGTGATCCAGGTCGGTGGGCTGGTCGATCGTGGCGGACATGTTGGCTCCTCCCATGCGCGTGCCGCGTCCTGCAAGCACGCTCGCATCGGTAATCGGTTGAATCTCGGGGGAACCCGGCCGGCGGCGGCGCATCCGCGTCGCGCCGGCGGGCGGTTACGCCGTCGCGGCTGCGCGCGGGCGGTGGACGATCTGGTTGTCCTTGCCCTGCACCAGCGGCGTCAGCACGAAGTTGAACTCGATGTCCTGGTACGCGTCGGCCTTCAAGCCGAGCGCCGTGCCGCCGGTCTTGTCGACCACGGGCGGGATCAGCTCCTCGCGCGTCGCGTACGCAAAGTCATCCCAGATCAGCGGATCGCCGGCGATGTTGAACTGCGTCGTCAGCTTGCGGTGGTCGCGGCTGTCGACGAAGAAGTGCACGTGCGCCGGGCGGTTGCCGTGGCGGCCGAGGCCGTTCAGCAGTTGTTGCGTCGCGCCTTGCGGCGGGCAGCCGTAGCCGACCGGCATCAGCGTGCGGAATTCGTACTTGCCGTCGGCGCCCGTCTTCACCGCACCACGCAGGTTGAAATCGCTCTGCTTGCCGGTCGGGTCGAAGTGCGAATAGAAGCCGTGCGAGTTCGCGTGCCAGCATTCGACCACCGCGCCCGCGATCGGCTTGCCGTCGAGGCCCGTCACCGTGCCGTGGATCACGAGCGGGCCTGCGCCGTCGTCCGCGTCGAGGTCGATCTTCGACACGCCGTCGCGCACCGGTGCGCCCGCGACATACAGCGGCCCTTCGATCGTGCGCGGCGTGCCGCCGTCGAGGCCGGCCGCCTTGTCTGCGGCGTCCATCCGGATGTCGAGATACTTCTCGAGGCCGAGGCCGGCCGCGAGCAGCGCTGCCTCGCCGTCCTGGCCGAGCTTGTTCAGGTAGTTGACACCGGCCCACACTTCGTCGGGCGTGATGTCGAGATCGTCGATCGCCTTGAACAGGTCGCCGAGCAGCCGCAGCACGACCTGCTGCGTGCGCGCGTTGCCGCCCTTCGCGCCGTTCGCGCCCGCGTTCGACGCGGCCTTCAGCAGATCCTGCACTTCCCGGGTATCGAAAACTTTGACGCTCATGATGGTGTCTCCACGTGTATTAGGGGGAACGACGGCCTTTGCCTGGCTCGGGTTATCTATCGCGCGACTTTCGTCAGCCCGTCGCGGGTGAAACGCCTGACCTTGTCCTCGTCGAGTTCGATGCCGAGGCCAGGGCCGTCCGGCACGGTCAGTTCGAAGTCGCTGTAATCGAGCGGCTGCGTCAGGATCTCTTCGGTGATCAGCAGCGGCCCGAACAGTTCGGTGCCCCACTGCAGGTTCGCGAAACTCGCGAACAGGTGCGCGGAAGCCACCGTGCCGAACGCGCCTTCGAGCATCGTGCCGCCGTACAGCTCGATGCCGGCCGCATCCGCGATCGCAGCGACACGCTGCGCGGCGAACAGGCCACCGCTCTGTTCGATCTTGATCGCGAACACGTCCGCGCCGTGATGCTTCGCGATATCGAATGCGCTGTCGGGGCCCTGCAGGATTTCATCGGCCATCAGCGCGACCGGGAAGCGGCGCATCAGGCGCGCCAGCGCCGCGGCCGAGGCCACCGGCTGCTCGACCAGTTCGCAGCCGGCATCGGCCAGCGCCGGAATCGCACGCGCGGCCTGCGTTTCGCTCCACGCCATGTTCACGTCGACGCGCACCGAGGCGCGATCGCCGACGGCCTTCTTGATCTCGGCTACGTGGCGGATATCCGTATCGGGCGCCTTCGCGCCGATCTTCAGCTTGAACACGTTGTGGCGACGCTGGTCGAGCATCCGCTCGGCTTCGGCGATGTCGGTGGCCGTGTCGCCCGACGCGAGCGTCCACGCAACCGGCAGGCGGTCGCGGCGGCGGCCGCCGAGCAGCTCGCTCACCGGCACGCCGAGCCGCTTGCCGTGCGCGTCGAGCAGCGCGGTTTCGAGCGCGCTCTTCGCGAAGTGGTTGACCTTCGCGAGCTTGCCGAGGAACGCCATCAGCGTCTGGATGCGCGTCGCGTCCTTGCCGACGATTGCCGGCGCGAGATACGTGTCGATCGCCAGTTTCATCGCCTCGGGGCTTTCCGGGCCGTACGCCATGCCGGCGATCGTCGTGCCTTCGCCGAGCCCCGTCACGCCATCGCTGCAGAACACCTTCACGAGCATCAGCGTCTGGCCGTGCATCGTGGCCACCGACAGCTTGTGCGGGCGGATCGTCGGCAGGTCGACGAGGCGGGTTTCGATGCGTTCGATGGTGACGGAGGACATGGGGCACGCCGTGGGGGTGAAGTTCTTGAGGCGATTTATACGTCTCGGCCGGATCGAGCGTCCAATACTTTTAGGCGGGCTTTTCAATACCTGACAGGTATTGAAACCATGGATTAATGCCGTCCTTGAGGGATGTGCCATACCCTCAATGACAGACGGAATGGTCTGGAAGCCATGCTGGATCAGGGGGAAGCGGCCGCTCGGGACGCGAGGGGTGGGACGCAGGAACAGTGCCGGCCGTAGTGCCGGTCACGGCATGAAAGAGCGGCTTCGCCAGGCCGTATCAGGGTTTTCCTGATGGATCGCAAAGGTTTCCGGGCGGTGGTCCAAATGGCAGCACTGCTACATCGGCTTCGCGAGCGTTGCGATTGCGATGCAACAGGCCGCGACCATTTTCATTGCCGACGAAATGGCGATCAATCCGACAATGCAGGCGCCGACCGCGGCCGGGTATGACGACGACGTGGCCCCGGCAGCCGCAATCGACTGGGACATGCAATATCCGTCGATGCCCCGTCAGCCGCACCCGCGCGCGGCCACGAACGCGACAGCCGAGCCGATCGCATCCGGTCGCGATCGACTCGCCGAGCGTCCTGGCCGATCACGCGTCACGACGCGCCGTCGCCGCCCGGGTAGCCGGCCAGCCGCCCCGCCACCCCGTACCCGTCGTCCGGCGCCGGCAACCGCCCGAGCACCCGCTCGACCTCCAGCGCGACCGCGATGAGTTCGCGATCGGCGCCGGCCGCCCCATCCAGTGCGAGACCGACCGGCAGCCCGGCCGCCGTCAGGCCGGCCGGCACGGTCATGCCCGGTACGCCGGCATTGCTGCCCGGCTCGGTATTCCGGATGTAGGTCGAGAACACCGAAGCGGTTGCGCCGTTGAGGATCATCGCGTCGCCCGACGGAATCGGGCAGGCCGCGGCGATCGTGGTCGGAAAGACCAGCGCATCGGCCCCGCTGTCGGCGAGGCACTGCCGATACGCGGCACGCGATCGCGTCCGGCGGTCGAGCGCGGTGCGATAAGCCGCTTCGCCAATACCGTCCGGGCCGGTGACATGACGGGCGATCTTCGCGACGTCCGGGCTCCCCACGTTCGCGACGATATCGTCGACCGACAGGTCGTAGCCGTTCTCGACCAGGTACGCGTGCATCGACGAACGGAATTCATACATCGCGATGACGGCCGGTTCATCGTCGAAGAACCCGGGATAGTCGTTCAGGTCGAGGTCGACGCACTCGAATCCCGCCTGCGCCAGCTTCGCCACCGCGGCATTCGCCACCGCGTCGACATCCGGTGCGAGGCCGCGCCAGAACGTCGTGCGCGGGACCGCCAGGCGCACCGGGCGCGTCGCGCTGCGCGTCGGCATCGCCGTCGGCGCGCCGGTGCCGGTGCCCGACAGAATCGCGTCGAGCAGCGCGATGTCCTCGACCGACCGCGCGATCGGCCCGACGGTGTCGCGCGTGCGCGAAATCGGCGCCACGCCGGCCGACGGGTAGCGCCCCACGGTCGGTCGAAGGCCGACGGCGCCGCACAGCGCCGCCGGAATCCGGACCGAGCCGCCGGTGTCCGTCCCGAGTGCGGCAGGCACCACGCCCGCGCCGACCAGTGCGCCCGAGCCGCTGCTGCTGCCGCCCGGGATCCGGTTGAAGTCGTACGGGTTGCGTACCGCGCCCGTCACGCGGTTGTTGCCCGATACGCCGAAGGCCAGCTCGTGCAGGTTCGCCTTGCCCGCGATCAGCGCCCCGTGCGCCAGCAGCCGCGCGACGACCGGCGCGTGCTGCGGCGGCACGCGGTTGTGCAGCGCCAGCGTGCCGTTGCCGGTCGGCAGGCAGGCGGTGTCGATGTTGTCCTTGATCGCGATCGGCAGGCCCAGCAGCACGTGCGGGGCGGCCGACGTCGCGAGGTCGCGATCGCAGCGGGCCGCTTCGGCGAGCAGCCGCGCGTCGTCGACGCATGTAAAGCCGTTCAGGTAGCGCCAGCGTGCGTGCCGCTCGATGAGGGCGTACGCGTATTCGACACAGGAAAACTCCCGGCGCAGCATCGCGTTCCGGGCTTCGGTGAGCGTCAGGGTTCCCAGGGTGGGCATCGTCGTCGTTCCTCGTCACGGGGGATCGACACACGGTAGGGCGAACCGATTTTGACGCCCATCATCACAATGGATGACCCCGGCCGACGGCCGCGCGGCCACGCTGCCGCTTACGCCAGCGCGGCCGCCAGGCTCGCGCGGTTGGCGAAGCCCTTCTTCGCCATCACGCGCCGCAGATGCGTGCGAACCGTCGACAGCCCGATGCCGAGCGTGCGCGCGACGTCCTTGTCGGGATAGCCGGCGGCGACGAGCCGCGCGACGTCGCTCTCGCGCTCGGTCAGCCCCGCGCACGCGTGACGCCGGCGCAGCAGCGCGCGCCGGAAAAACGGCTCGATGCCGTTCAGCAGCAGCTTGTCGCGCTCGGTGAAATCGGGCCGCCCCTGCGCCCGCCAGATCCGCAGGTCGCCCACGTGGGTCGAGCCGTCGAACGCGTAGACGTTGATGCCGTGGTGCATGCCGTCGCGGCACAGGAAATCGTTGTAGAACTCGGTCTGCTCCAGCTCGCGCCGGCTCACCACCTCGTCGACGCAGGTCGCCACGCGGCGCGCGCACAGTTGCGACGTGACCGGATCGATATGCTGGAACCACGCTTCGTACCGGGCGATCTGCAACGGATCGACGTTGTACGAGAACCCGTTGCGCCACAGGCCGGTTTGTTCGTCGCAGTCGAACGACGCGGCGAAATCGGCGCGCAGCAGCTGCGTGATCGCGGGCAGCACGACCGTCCTCACGTCGACGATCGGCCCCAGCGCTTCCAGGCGGGCGACGATGTCGCCGAACAGCCGGAGTTCCTCCGGCGTGATATCGGACGCGGAAAGGTTCATGACGGACGGTTCCTCGGTAAGCCGCTGGAGAACACCCGCATCGCGCGCTTCGACGGGCGCTGTCGCGACGAAGGCCCGAGCGGGCACGGGTTCGTCACGATGCGCCATGTTACTCGGCAGATCGATGCAACGCGTATCTCGCATCGAATCCGACAGCGAGCGGGCTCATGCTTGGCACGGCCCGCCGACACCTGGGCAGTTCGCTCCGGCGCACGAGGCACGGCAGCCGGTTTCCCGGGAAGAACCACGGCTGGCCAACTGCGTCATGGCGCAGACGTGAAGGCCCGCTCAGCGGCCGGCAGCCGTCATCGATGCCTGCCATTGCGCGGCCACGCCGGCGTAATCCCTGACCTTGAAAGCCGAGCCGTCCTGGACGTGAACCCAGCCGAGCGTGCGCTCGGCGAGCGGCTTGTCGGGGTCGTCCGCCGCGATCTTGACGATCGCCTGCGCACGTATGTGAACGAGACCGTCCGGATAGTCGGACGACGGGTTCGCCAGCGTCACCGTCACGAACGGCCCGAGATCCTGCAGCAGTCGAGCGGGCGGCGGATTGTCGGCCATCAGCAACGCACCGCCCTTCACGCGGTCGTCCACGCGAATGGCCGTGCCGCCCGGCCGCCGCTGCGCAGCGGTCGGTTGCGACATCCACAGCACGTGATCCGGGTTGAGATAGACCACATCGGGGTCGCCCATCGCGTCGCGGGTTTCAATCCGGGGTATCGGCATACACGGTCTCCAGTCGAATATCGGGCACCGAATGCGGGTGCGTCGGCAACATGATGATGCCGCATTATGTCGGCTTGCCGCGTGTCTTGCGGCGATTCGAAGACCGCTTCGATCGAACGGTTCAAGCGACGCGTGCGCGTGAACGCACTGTGCCCGGGGTGGATCGAAACGCCGTTCCCGCCTCGCGGCATCCGGCCGTCGGAAGACGCGCAACCGGCCTTTCCCGCATCGACACCGGCAGGACGCCGAGGCGCCGCCGAGGAGAGGCCAACGATCGTCGCGTTCCTCGCGTCGGACGATCCCGGCTATGTGTCAGGGCATGCGCTCGTCGCCGACGGCAGTTACCCGGTTGCATGACCGGCGACGCGCGAGGCCGGGCCGTGGCTGCCTGCGCCACATGCAACATGCCGCACGCCGCAACCCGGCATCGGCTACGCCATCGCCTGCCTCGCATGCAGCCGCAACGCGAGCCACGCGATCCCGACCGCGACCGCGCCGACCACGCCGCCGAAGGTGCCGACCCACGCCAGCCCGAAGTCGCTGGCGATATGGTTGCCGATCAGCGCGCCGGCGCCGATGCCGACGTTGTACAGCCCGGAGAAGATCGACACCGCGAGGTCGGTTCCCTCCGGCGCCAGCTTCAGCACCCACGCCTGCATCGCCAGCCCGAAGCAGACGATCGCCCCGCCCCAGACCAGCGTATGCACGGACAGCGTGACGATATTGAGCGCGCACGGGAACAGGATCAGCAGGCATCCCGCCAGCGCGACGATCGACCCGAGCAGGAAATCGTCCGGCCGGTGCGGATAGACGCGGTTGAAGCAGATCGCGGCCGGTATGCCGGCGATGCCGAACAGGATCAGCACATACGTGATCCGGTTGCTGCTCGCATGGTTGACGCGCTGGACGAAGGGCTCGATGTACGTGTACGACGTGAAATGCGCGGACACGACGAGCACGGTGATCGCGTACAGCGCCACCAGCGCGGGCTTGCGCAGGAACACGCCGACGCTGCCGAGCGACCCCGCGCCCTGGCTCGGCGATACCGGCAACGTCGCGCGCAGCAGCAGCAACGCGACGCCCGCCGCGCCGGCGATGATCAGGAACGTGACCCGCCAGCCGAACGTCTCGCCGACCACGCGCCCGAGCGGAATGCCGGCCACCATCGCGATCGCCGTGCCCATCGCCAGCAGGCTGAGCGCGCGGCTTTTCCGGTCGCTCGGCGCGAGCCGCACGGCCAGCGGCACGGAAATCGACCAGAACACCGCATGCGCGCACGCGATGCCCAGCCGGCCGACCATCAGCACCGCGAAATTCCACGCGACGCCGGTCACCACATGACTGCCGATGAACACCAGCAGCGCCCCCATCAGCAGCTTGCGCCGCTCGACATGGCGCGTGGCCAGCGTCAGCGGCAGCGACACGACGGCCACGGCCCACGCGTAGATCGTCAGCATCAGGCCGACGTCGGTCGGCTGCATGTGCAGGCTGTCGCCGATCGCGCTGAGCAGCGCGACGGGCACGAACTCGGTGGTATTGAAGATGAAGGCGGTGAGTGCCAGGGTCAGTACGCCACACCACGAGTGCTTGGAACTGACGGCGTCCGGTGTGGCCATGCCTGGAATCGACGAGACGAGGGTTGGGGGCGCGCGGCGCGGAGAACCCGGCCCGGCGATCGCGGCGATTGTACCAGCGGCGCATGACACGGCGCGGCGCGAAGCGGTGCGGGGTGGCCGCGGGACATGGTCATGACATGGCCGTGCGCCGATAATGTGCCGACATGCTTCTCGCGACCCGTTCGCCCAAACCCTTTCGAACCAGGAGATTCCCATGCGCATTGAAACGTCTTTTCTGTTCGATCTCGACGGTACGCTCGTCGACAGCGTCTATCAGCACGTGCTCGCGTGGAAGGAAGCGCTCGATGCCGAAGGCATCGAACTGTCGGTATGGCGCATCCACCGCAAGATCGGGATGAGCGGCGGCCTGTTCCTGAACCAGCTGCTGCGCGAGACGGCGGGCGATATCGACGCCGAGCGCGTCGAACGGCTCGCCCGGCTGCATGCGGCCGCGTACCAGCGGCTGCGCGCACAGGTTCGTCCGTTGCCGGGCGCCCGCGAACTGCTGGCCGCGCTGTCGAGCGCGGGCATCCGCTGGGCGATCGCGACCAGCGGGCGGATGGAAACGGCCGCCATCAATCTCGCGGCGCTCGGCGTCGATCCGGCGAAGCACGTCGTGGTCACGCGCGACCAGGTCAAGTATGCGAAGCCGGACCCCGACCTGTTCCTGACGGCCGCCGCGCAACTGAACGTGCCGATCGAACACACGGTCGTGGTCGGCGACAGCATCTGGGACATGCTGGCCGCCGCCCGCTGCCGCTCGCTCGGCGTCGGGCTGCTGTCGGGCGGATACGGCAGTGATGAGCTCGAACGCGCGGGCGCGCTGCGCGTGTACGACGATCCGGCCGATCTGCTGTGGCATCTCGACGAGATTGCGGCGCGGCCCTGAAACGCCTGCTCCGCCGGCGGCTCTTGCGCCGGATCGCCGTCGGTTTCGTCAGGCCGCGAACGACCGGCCGCGCCCCCGCCGTACCGGCGCGCGGCGGCCGCGCGGCTCAATCGTCATCGATGTGCTTGTCGACCAGATAGCGGCCGCGCTCGACGCCCGCGCGCAGCGCTTCGCTCTCGGTCTTCCAGTCGGGGCCGTCGGCCGCCGGTACGAGCAGCTCGCGGCGCTCGTCGCCGACATACACCTGCACCTCGTCGCGCCACGCGCCGCTGTCGTTGCGCCGCGCCCACACGCGTATCTCGTGCCCGCGATACGGATCGCGGATCTGTGCATCCTGTCGATTTTGCACGGCGGCCTCCTGTGCCTGTCTGCGCTGACGACGCAAAAAATGCGCGCCGTATAATCGCCGCGCGCCCGGCCGCCCGGTGCGCATGCGCCGTGCCCGGTACCCGCCAGCCGGCACGCCGCTTGCGCGACGATGGCGCGTCGAACCGCCGCCGGCACGCGCCGCGAGCCGGCGAAGCGGTTCACGACCCTGCGACCGGACGACGATCGGCGCACCGGCGCCTTCCCGGCTCGCGGATCGAACGTCCCGACCCTTCGCCAAGGAGCCTCGTGTGAATCAAACGACCGATCTGCTCTCCTATCTCGTGACGTGCCAGCTGGCCGCGCGCATGCGTTCCGGCGCATGGCCCACGACCGATCAGATCGTCGATGCGCAGCGCGCCTGGCTCGCGTGCCATCACGCCGAATGCGGATGGCTTGCGCGGGTCAGGATCGCGGAGGCGTCCACGACGATCGCGCAAGAAATCTACGACATCGCCGTCGCGAACCGCGATCCCGACAGCGGCAAACACGAGCGGCTCGACGCCGATTCGCCGGAGCTGCACGCGCTGCGCGAACGCTGCGATGCGCTGTTGCGACGCATCGACGACGACCGTGACATCGGCCCGCGATGACCGCGCGCTACCCGATCGTGTAAAAACGACAGTCCGTTGTCATCGGCATCGCGCGCAGGCCCCGCCGCACGGGAATCCACCCGGCAGGCACGTGCGTTGCGGCGAACCGGCGTCACCGACCGCCGCCCCTGCGCCCCGCGCCATGAACGCCACGCCGATCTTCGCTCCGCATATCCAGGCGAGGCATGGCGCGTGATCACGTCCGGATCGAACCGCAGATCGACCGCGCAACGCCATTCGCGCGCACGCGCGTCGGCCGGCGCGCGCACCCACGACACCTGGATAGTCAGCCGCCCGGACGCGTCGTCCGCCTGCACGACGACGGCCGACTCCGACGGGAAACCGTTCGCGAGCGCGTGCTCGAGTTCCGAGATGCGCTGCGACCGGCCGGGCGCGCCGCTCATCGTCGCACGACGCCCAGCAGCAGCGTGACCAGGAAGACCACGACGAAGATGTAGAACAGGATCTTCGCGATCTCGGCCGCGCCGGCCGCGATACCGCCGAAGCCGAACACGGCAGCCACGATCGCGATGATGAAGAAGATGACGGCATATCGAAGCATGGAGACCTCCTGGATGGCTGCTGTTGTCAGTACACGTCGTCGCCGTTCACGCATCGCGCTGGTGCTCCGGTTTGCCGCGTCTCGGCGTCGACGCCATTTTTTCGAGTTCCTTTTCGCTCATCGACCTGGCCATCGATTTGGCCGGCGGCTCGAGGTCCTTCATTTTCGTCTTGCCGCGTTTGGCCGACAGCGCGGCCCCCGCGGCACGCTGCTGAGCTTGCGATTTTGCTGGCATGGTTGCGCTCCTGTCGTGGGCGTGCGCGTTGACGCGACGATCGCCACGCGCACGCGATGGGCTCGCCCGGGCAGCCGTCATGCGGCATCGCGGCGGCGCAGGTCGGCCGGTGGAATCTTCATCGCCTGGCGATACTTCGTCACCGTGCGACGCGCAAGCAGGATGCCGCGCCCCGCGAGGTTGTGCGTGAGCGCGACATCGGACAGCGGATCGGTGTGCCGCTCGGCCGCGATCATGTCGCGGATCAGGACCTTCGCGGCCGCCGCCGAACACACGCCCTTGCCGGCCGCCTCGAGCTTGCGCGGGAAGAAATGCTTGAACTCGAACGTGCCGTGCGGCGTGGCCATGTACTTGTTGCCCGTCGCACGCGACACGGTCGATTCGTGCAGGTCAAGTTCCTCGGCGATGTCGCGCAGCACGAGCGGCTTCATCGCGATCTCGCCATAGCGGAAGAAATCGCGCTGTCGCGCGACGATGCACTCGCCGACGCGCTGGATCGTGTCGAAGCGCTTCTGCACGTTGCGGATCAGCCAGCGCGCTTCCTGCAACTGCTGGCCGAGCGGCGAATCGCGCTCGCCGCTCGACTGCGCGAACAGCGTCGCATAGCGTTCGTGCAGCCGCGCGCGCGGCAGCACGGCCGGGTTGATCGTCACGATCCAGTCGTCGCGCACCTGGCGCACGATCACGTCGGGCACCACGTAGTCGCCCCGCGTGCTGCCGTAATGATTGCCGGGGCGAGGGTCGAGCCCGCGCACCAGCGCGCAGGCCGCCTGCAGCGTCTGCGGGTCGCAGCCGATGCGCCGCTGGATCTCGGCCGTCTCGCGGCGCGCCAGCCGCTCGAGATGCTCGCGCGCGATCGCTTTCGCTTCCGCGAGCGCCGGCGTGCCGGCCGGGATCGCGTCGAGCTGCAGCACGAGACACTCGGACAGCGAGCGCGCGGCGATGCCCGGCCGGTCGAGCATCTGCACGAGCCGCAGCGCGACCGCGAGATCCTGCTCCGACAACAGCAGCGCGGGGTCCGCCGCGACCAGCAGCTCGGCCAGCTCCTGGCGCAGGTAGCCGTCGTCGTCGAGCGCGTCGATCACGATGCGCGCGGCTTCGCGGTCACGCCGGTTCAGCGGATAGAGCCGCAACGCATCATGCAGTTGCTGATGCAGCGACGGTTCCGCGGCCAGCCACTCGCCAGGCGACAAGCCGCCCGACTCGTCGCCCTGGCGGCTCGTGCCGCGCGTCGCGAGCGCGGCCGTCAACGACACTTCGGACACCTCGGGCACTTCGGGTACGTCGCCGTCCGGCTGGCGAGCGTCGTCAGCCTGCGGCGCCGCTTCGGGCGCGGCGGCTTCGGCCTGCGGCCCCAGTGCGTCGGCGGCAGGCTCCTCGTCGCCCTGGCCATCCTCGAGAAACGGATTCCGATCGAGCGCCTGCCGCAGTTCCTGTTGAAATTCAAGCGAGGACAACTGCAGCAACCGCAGCGACTGCTGAAGCCTCGGCGTAAGTGCCAGATGCTGTCGCATCTGCAGCGCGAGCGAGACGGACATCGATGATCCTCCTGACGTTTAGCGGGTTTCGCTTCGTATTCAGCCAGGATTCACGCAGTATCCGTGCCAGGCGGGCCGATCGCCGCGCGTCGCGGTTTGCGCGGGTGCGTCGCCCGTCCTGCATCCCGCCAGGGCGGCTTTTTTACAAGCCGGCGGCAAGTTTTGGGCACGCATTTCGCGCACCTCGCGCAATGCGCAAGCCGTGAGCCGAATCGGTACGGCATCGGCGGCGGGTCGCCCTGCGTGCCTTTCGGGCCCGGTGGCGGCACATCGGCCGGCTCGCCGCCCGATACGCATGACGAAAGGACGTGACGGAGCGTCGATTGCTACGCGCGATACAGCCTGCACGCCGCCGGTCGAGGTCGGCCGCGCATCGCCGACACAGGCCGTCGCGACAGCGGAAGGATGCATGGCCGCAGCGTCAGACGTCGTGCTTCGTCACGCGCACGATCTTGTCCGCCAGTTCGCGCACGTCGACCGGCTTGCACAGATAGCCGTCGAACCCGGCCTCGAGCACCCGGCGTTCGTCGGCCAGGCCCGCATGCGCGGTCACGGCCAGCACCCGCACCGCGGGCGGCGCACCGCCGCCGTTCATGCCGGCGCGCCGCAACGCGTCGAGCAGCCAGAAGCCGTCGCCGTCGGGCATCGCGAGATCGGACAGCACGACGGTCGGCCGCAGGTCGGCGGCCACCGCGAGCGCTTCGCGGCCCGTCGATGCGATCGCGACGGCCGCGCCGAACGTCGTCAGCGCGGCGGTGAGGCTCTCGCGCGTCGTCGCATCGTCGTCGACGATCAGGATGCGTTGCGTATCGAGCATCGGCGGGTCGCGATGGTCGTCCACGCGCGCATTCCCCCACGCCATCGCGCCGATCGGCTGCCAGCCGACCGGTAGCGTCACCGTAAACGTCGCGCCGCGATCGCGGCCTGCACTCTTGGCCGTCACGCTGCCACCGTGCAGCTCGGCGATATGCCGCACGATAGACAGGCCGAGGCCGAGCCCGCGCCGCGACGACGCAGGCGAATCGTCCGCGCGGCGGAACATGTCGAACACGTAGGGCAGGAACGCCGGCACGATGCCCTGCCCCGTGTCGGAGACGGTCAGCACCACCCGGGCGTCGTCGCGCGCGAGCCCGACCGTCACGCTGCCGCCGGCGGGCGTGAACTTGAGCGCGTTCGACACGAGGTTCGACAGCATCTGCCGCAATCGCTCGGCATCGCCCGACACGACGCAGGTCGACGCCGCACAGTCGAATTCGAGCATGATGCCGGCCGCCGACGCGGCCGTCTGGAACGCGCCGACCGAATCGGAGAACAGCCGCACGACGTCCACCGGCATCGCGTCGAGCTGCAGCTTGCCGGTCGCGAGCGACGACGCGTCGAGAATGTCGCCGACCATGCGCGTGAGCGAGCGCGCGCTGCGGTCGATCGCATCGATCGCCTGCCGCTGCAGCGCGTTGTCGCCCGCATTGCGCAGCACCTCGACCCAGCCGTAGATCACGTTCAGCGGCGTGCGCAGTTCGTGCGACACCGTCGCGAGCAATTCGTCCTTCAGGCGGTTCGATGTCGCGGCCTGGTCGCGCGCCACGCGCGCCCCTTGCAGCGACCGTTGCGCGCGCAAGTCGCGACGGCGTTGCGCGCCGGCTTCGCGCAGCGTCAGCGACAGCGCGACGCAGGCGCGCGCGTCGCCGCGCACCGGGCATGCCGACACGGTCGCACGAAAGCGCCGGCCGTCACGCCGGACGCACAGCAGGTCGATCGGCCCGACCGCTTCGTGCATGTCGTCGAACGCCTGGGCGAGCGGCTTGCGCTTCAGCCAGCGCATCGCGACCAGCGATTCGAATGCACGGCCGCGCGCATGGTCCTCGTCGTAGCCGAACATGCGCTGCGCGGCCGGGTTCCAGCTGACGATGCGGCCGTCGGTGTCGATGCCGACGATCGCGTCCGGCGACGCGTCGACCACGGCGCGCTGCAACCGCGACGCATCGGCCTGCGAGCGATCCGCACCGGCGTCGCGCAGCAACAGCACGGCGCCGTCGACGTTGCCGTCCGCATCGCCGAGCGGCCCGGCGACCTCGACGATCGGCACCCGCTCGCCGCCCGCCGCCTGCAGCCAGTGGCGATCCGACACGACACCCGCGCCGCCGCGCGCGAGATCGAGCGGTGTCGACTGAACGCGCCGGCCGTCGCGATCGACGATCCGCAGCACGTCGCGCGCGGCCTGTCCCGTCGCGTCGTCCGGACGGCAACCGACGAGCGCGGCCGCGGCTGCGTTGATGTAGGTGAGCCGCCCGTTCGTATCGGTGGCGATCACGCCATGCGGCAAGGCCTGCAGCACGGCTTCGAGCCGCCGGCGGGCAGCCGCTTCGCGGCGCAGCGCCGCGTCGTTGGTAAAGCGCGCATGGCGCAGCATCGACGCGACCGCGCAGGCCAGCGCGCCGACCAGCACGAACGTGCCGAGCCGCACGAGCCGCTCGGGCAGCGGCTCCGAATAGGCCGCCGGATCGGACAGGAACAGCGTCCACACGAGCAGGCCGCTGACCACGGTCGAAACGACCCCGAACAGGAACGATGTCGCCCATGCGGCGCCCGCGAGCAGCGGGTAGTACAGCACGAGCGGCAGGTTCACGCCGCCGAAGCGGATCGCGAGCGCCTGCAGCACGGTCGCGATCGCGACCAGCATCACGGCCGTGACGAAGTTGCCTGCCCGCATCCGCGACAGATCGAACATCGGTCGCGCTGCTGGCGGCTTGTGCGGTCGGCGCGGCATCAGGATTCCGGCTTGTCCGCTTCGCCTTCGAGCTGCGCGAGCCGGTTGTAGATCGTCTTCAGGCTGACGTCGAGCACCTCGGCCGCCTGCGCCTTCACGCCGCCGCATTGCGCGATCGTACCGAGGATCAGCCGCCGGTCGACTTCCTCGAGCGGCGTGCCGAACGGCACGGTCACGCGATCCTCGTGCGAATCGGCCAGGTTCGACAGTTCGTCCATGATCGGCGGCGGCAGCGAATCGATCACGTCGGCGTCGCTGAAGATGCTCGCGCGCTGCACGAAGTTGCGCAGCTCGCGCACGTTGCCCGGCCACGCATAGGTTTTCAGCGCTTCGCGCGCGGCCGGCGCGAAGCGCAGGTTCCGGCCGCTTTCGGCGTTGAACTGCTGCAGGAACGCATCGGCCAGCATCGGGATGTCGTCGCCGCGCTCGCGCAGCGACGGCAGCGGAATCGGGAACACGTTGATCCGGTGGAACAGGTCGGGCCGCAGCTTGCCGTCGGCCATCGCGGCTTCCGGATCGCGGTTGGTCGCCGCGACGATGCGCACGTCGACGTCGATCTCGCGCGTCGAGCCGAGCCGCGTGACGCGCCCCGTCTCGAGCACGCGCAGCAGCTTGACCTGCGACTCCAGCGGCATCTCGGTGATCTCGTCGAGAAACAGCGTGCCGCCGTCCGCGCGTTCGAAGAAGCCCTTGTGCTGGCGCTCCGCGCCCGTGAAGCTGCCGCGGTCGTGGCCGAACATCTCGCTCTCGACGAGGTTCGCGGCAATCGCGCCGCAATTCACCGCGAGGAACGGGCCGCGGCGGCGCAGGCTCAGGTCGTGCACCGTCTGCGCGGCCAGTTCCTTGCCGGTGCCCGATTCACCCGTCAGCAGTACCGACGCCTCGGTGCGCGCGACCCGGCCGATCGCGTCGTAGACCGCCTGCATCGCGGGCGAACTGCCGAGCATGCGGCCGAAGCGGCCGAGCCGCTGCAGTTCCGAACGCAGCTCGGCGATCTCCTCGTGCAGCGCCGTGGTGCGCGGCACGCGCGCGAAGATGCTGTTCAGCCGCTGCATGTTGAGCGGCTTCACCAGATAGTCGGTCGCGCCGCGCCGCAACGCGTCGATCGCGGTTTCGAGGCTCGCGTGGCCGGTGGTCAGCACCATTTCGCAGTGCGAACGCTTGGGCAGCGCATCGAACAGGTCCATCCCGTTGCCGTCGGGCAGCACGAGATCGCACAGCACGAGATCGGGGGTATGGGTCGTGACGAGCGTGCGCGCTTCTTCGAGCGTCGCGGCCGTGTCGCAGGCGAGCTGCTGCGTGCGCGCGAGCGCCGCAAGCATCGTCCGCGTGTCGGCGTCGTCTTCGACGATCAGGACGTAGGGCATCGTGCCTCCTTGTGAAGCGGCCCGGCACGCGTCTCCGCCGGGACCGCGGCGGGTTGCAGCGAAGTCCGGCCATCGGTCGCACCACGATACGGCATGATCGATGCTCTCGCGCCGACTGGCTGTCCTCCCGTGAAAAGCAGTCCAACTCAGTATAAGAGCCGCATGTCGCGCATTCGCCGATCATCGAATAATTCTATCCGCGCACGTCACCTGCATTGCCAGATTCAATGCGCCGCAATCGGTAAGAACGCCATCGTTTTCGAGCGGATCATGCGGCGAGAAGCCGTCTCGATCGCGTCATTTGCACACTTCGACATCCTATGCGGTCAAACTTTCCGGTCTGACTTTTCGCATGTCAAAATCCGTCGATGACGACAGGGGGTGATGCGACGGCTTGTGTTCGATCAGACCCTGCTGCGTCACGCGCGTCGCATCGAGCCCCCCGCCCGCGAGGCGGAAGTCGTCGATCGTCAGGCCGAACCCATGCAGGATCGCGCCACCCGCGACGGCCGACACGATGCAGCCGACCGTCACGCCGATCGCAGCCGTCAGCGCGATCCTGCGGCGCACGCCGTCCGCCGCGCCTTCCGTCAACGACAGGAACACCGGGATGTTCGCGATCGGGTTCATGATCGCGAACAGCGCCGCGAACACCTTGATGGAAAAGGTCAGGTCGAAGGCCACTGGTTCGCTCCCGTTGCGCGCGCCGAAGCGCATGTGGAATCGCATGTCGAAGCGCGCGCAGGTTCCGCTTCGCTTCCGATGCACGGCGCGCGCCATGCTGCTACGATCGACGCACCGCGTTCACGCACGACGGAGGGCCCCGACCGATGCAAGCCACCGACACCTTCATGGATCACGAGATTCGCGTCGATGCGACGCGCAACGCGAACGGCGCGTGGGTCGCGCAGGTGCGGATCTTCCGCGACGGCGCGCCGGTCGACCTGCCGGCGCCCGAGCTCGTCACCCCCGAATGGCTCACGTGCGACGAAGCACTGCGCGGCGGCATCGACCAGGGCCGCATGATGATCAAGACACGCGACCGCTAGCGGCAACCGGTTCATCGGCGCGCATCGCGCGGCGCGTTTCACGCATCGAGATCCAGATCGCCGATCAGGATCTCGCGATCGCGCTGGGTTCGCGTGCTGAAATCGACCGGCAATGCCATCTGCCAGCGTTCGATCGTGACCGGCAGCGCCGCGAGATAGCGGTCGAAGCGGCTGCGGTCGGGCTCGGCCAGCAACGCATCGATCGCATCGTCACGCCACGCGAGCCGCGCGTTCAGCCGATTCGGCAATCCGACCGTCGACGTGAGGCCGATCACCTCGACACAGGTCGGGCCGCCCTGCCCATCGTGCGGCACGACATCCACCCTCACTTCGCCAGGCTGATACAGGCCGAGCACACGCGCCGCGATGCGCGGCGCAAACTCGGTTTCGAAACGTGCACGGACATCGGGATTCATCTCGCCTCCGGGTTCGAATCATGTCGTCAAGCCGCTGTCACGCGGCTGCAATCTGCTGCTCGAATGCCGCTTCCGCCTTCAGGCTGTCGAGATCGCGGCCGATCGTCGCGACCGCGAGCCGCGTGTTGCCGCGCCAGTACGCGATCGAGCAATCGTGCGCGCCGAGGTCGCCATCGATCTCGACGCGATCGAACTGCTCCGCATGCCCGACGTAGTTGATCGTCAGGTCGTAATGCTGGCTCCAGAAGAACGGCACCGCGTCGAACGGCCGCTGCTGCCCGAGCATGTTGCGCGCGGCGGCGATGCCCTGCCGCTCGGCGACCACCCAGTGCTCGACGCGAATCCGCTCGCCCGTCAGCGGATCGGGCCAGCGCGCGATGTCGCCGGCCGCGTAGATGGCGGGCACACTCGTCTGAAGGAAGCGGTCGACCGTCACGCCGCGCTCGACGGCCAGCCCCGCGTCCTGCGCGAGCGCCACGTTCGGGTGAACGCCGATGCCGACCACCACGAGATCGGCCGGCAGCACGTCGCCCGTCGACAGCGTCACGCTATCCGGCGTGATCCGCGCGGGTGTCGCGCCAAGATGGAACACGACGCCGTGCGACTCGTGCAGCGCCTGGATCGTGCTGCCGAGCGCTTCGCCGAGCACGTGCGCCATCGGATGCGCATCGGGCGCGACGACCTGCACGTCGAGCCCGCGCGTGCGCAACGCGGCGGCCGTTTCGAGCCCGATGAAGCTCGCGCCGACCACGACGCAGCGGCGCGCCGTTTTCAGCTTGCCGATCAGCGCGTCGCAATCGGCGCGCGTGCGCAGCACACACACGTGCGGCAGATCCGCGCCGGGCACGGTCAGCCGGTTCGGCTCGGCCCCCGTTGCAAGCAGCAGCGCACCGTAGCCGACGCGGCTGCCGTCGGCCAGTTCGACCGCCTGCTGCGCGGGATCGATCCGCGCGACGCGCGTGCCGCACCGCACGTCGATGCGATGGTCGGCATAAAACGACGGCGCACGCAGCGGCAGCCAGTCGGCGTCGGCCGTGCCGGCGAGATAGTCCTTCGACAGGTTCGGCCGGTCGTACGGCGGATCGGAATCGGCGGTCAGCAGCGTAACGGGATGCGGATAGCCTTCCTGCCGCAGCGTCACCGCGGCCGCGATCGCCGCGGCGCCGCCGCCGACGATCACCACCGACGCGGGCAATCCGGCCGTATTCAGCGCAGGCGGCGCGGCGGCCGGCCGCGCGTCGAGCACGACGGCACGGCCGTCGCGGCGTTCGACGCGCCAGCACGGCAGCCCGTCGAGCGCCGGCGCGCGCAGCAGTTCGCCAGTGCGCAGGCAGAATGCCGCGTGATGCCACGGGCAGCGGATCGTGTCGCCCTCGAGCAGGCCGTCGGCCAATGGCGCGCCGTAGTGCGGGCACTGCGCGCCCACGGCATACAGTTCGTCGGCGCGGCGCACGAGCAGCACCGCCGCATCGCCGACATGGCCCTCGATCATGGCACCGTCGGCGAGATCGTCGAGCGCGATGCCTTGCGTGAGATCGGGACGTGAAGGCGAGGAATCGCTTCCGGACATGACATCGCTCCCGCAGAGTCAGGTAACGATCCCATTATCGGCGTCCCTCATGAAAAGAACAGGTACAGACGTCCCCGCAGCGCACGCAAACACCCACTGTAGCTTGCGTGCGATCCATGACGGGCGTAGAACGTCACCAACGTTGCGACGCAACACACCCGCTGCCCGCCGCGCACGTCGCGCGCCGTACGCAATCCGCGTGCCGCCTTCACCCCGTCACCAGGAGTGCTGCCCGATGGCCACCGTCCTGTGCGTGCTCTACCCCGACCCCGTGGACGGCTATCCGCCGCGCTACGTGCGCGACGCGATTCCGGTCATCACGCGCTACGCGGACGGACAAACCGCGCCGACGCCGGCCGGCCCGCCCGGCTTCCGGCCCGGCGAACTCGTCGGCTCGGTGTCCGGCGCGCTCGGGCTGCGCAGCTATCTGGAGGCGCACGGCCACACGCTGATCGTCACGAGCGACAAGGACGGCCCCGACTCCGAATTCGAGCGCCGGCTGCCCGAAGCCGACGTGGTGATCTCGCAGCCGTTCTGGCCCGCGTACCTGACGGCCGAACGGATCGCCCGCGCGCCGAAGCTGAAGCTCGTGCTGACGGCCGGCATCGGCTCCGATCACGTCGATCTCGATGCCGCCGCGCGCGCCCGCATCACCGTCGCCGAAGTCACCGGCTCGAACAGCATCAGCGTGGCCGAGCACGTGGTGATGACGACGCTCGCGCTGGTGCGCAACTTCTTGCCGTCGCATGCGGTCGCGCAGCAAGGCGGCTGGAACATCGCCGATTGCGTGTCGCGCAGCTACGACGTCGAGGGCATGCATTTCGGCACGGTCGGCGCGGGGCGCATCGGGCTCGCCGTGCTGCGCCGGCTGAAGCCGTTCGGCCTGCACCTGCACTACACGCAGCGCCACCGGCTCGATGCGTCGGTCGAGCAGGCACTCGGGCTCACGTATCACGCCGATGCCGCGACGCTCGCGAGCGCCGTCGACATCGTCAACCTGCAGATCCCGCTGTACCCGTCGACCGAGCACCTGTTCGACGCGGCGATGATCGCGCGCATGAAGCGCGGCGCGTACCTGATCAACACCGCGCGCGCGAAGCTGGTCGACCGCGACGCGGTCGTGAATGCCGTCGCGTCCGGGCATCTCGCGGGCTACGGCGGCGATGTGTGGTTTCCTCAGCCGGCGCCGGCCGATCACCCGTGGCGCACGATGCCGTTCAACGGGATGACGCCGCACATCTCCGGCACGTCGCTGTCCGCGCAGGCACGCTACGCGGCCGGCACGCTGGAGATCCTGCAATGCTGGTTCGACGGCAAGCCGATTCGCCGTGAATACCTGATCGTCGACGGCGGCACGCTCGCGGGAACGGGCGCGCAGTCGTACCGGCTGACGTGATGCCGCGCGCGACACGCGGCTCATGGCGAACCGTTCAGTCGAGGCAGTGGGCGGCGAGCTTGCCGACCATGATCACCGCCTGCTCGATCCCCGGCGACCACGGGCTGCTGTAGTTCAGCCGGATGAAGTTCCGGTAGCTGTCCGTGATCGAGAACATGTAGCCGGGCCCGATCGTGATCCCCTGCTCCAGCGCGAGCTGGTACAGCCGCATCGCATCGACCTGCGCGGGCAGCTCGACCCACAGCACGTACCCGCCGGCCGGGCTCGAGATGCGCGTGCCTTCCGGGAAGAACCGCGACACCATCGTACGCATCAGGTTCGCCTGCTGCGCATATGCCTTGCGAATCCGCCTCAGGTGATGCTCGTAGCCGTCGCGTTCGAGAAACTCCGCGATCGCGAGCTGCGGCAGCGACGGCGTCGCGAGCGTGTTCAGGAATTTCAGCTTCTCGACCTGCTCGCGATAGCGGCCCGGCAGCGCCCAGCCGATCCGGTACGCAGCCGTCAGGCTCTTCGAGAACGACGCGCAATGCAGCACGATGTCGTGGCGGTCGAACGACTTCAGCGTGCTCGGATGCATGTTGCCGAAGTACAGTTCGTTGTACACGCCATTCTCGATGATCGGCAGGTCGGCCTTCGCGGCGAACTCGACCAGCTCGCGCTTGCGCTCGTCCGGCATCTGGAAGCCGAGCGGGTTCTGGAAGTTCGGCATCACCATGCAGGCGGCGATCGGCTGCGACTTCGCAATCGCGGCCAGCGCCGCGATGTCGATCCCGTATTCCGGATGCGTCGCCACCTCGATCGCCTTCATCCCCATCCGCTCGATCGCGTGCAGCATCGCATAGAACGTCGGCGATTCCACCGCGATCGTGTCGCCTGGCTTCGCGACGGCCTGCAGGCACAGGTTGATCGCCTCCGTCGCGCCGACCGTCACGATGATCTCGTTCGGGTCCACCGACATCCCGTTTTCCAGGTAGCGACGCGCAATCTGCCGGATCAGCCGCGGATGCCCCGGCGGCAGCCCGTCCGTCACGCCCCACAGCGACTTGTCGCGGCCAGCCGCATATGCGTAGCGGTTCAGCTTCTCGAACGGGAACAGGCTCGGGTCCGGATACGGCGAGCCGAGCGGCACCGCGTCGTCAGCGCCGATCGCGCGCAGCGTCGACAGCACCAGCCGGCTCACGTCGACCGACGACGAGATCGCGATCGGCTTCGACGGCCGCAGCTCGCGCACCGGCGCATGGTTGTCGTCGCGCCGCAGGTTCACGAAATAGCCCGACTGCGGCCGGCTTTCGAGCAACCCGCGGCTTTCCAGCAGCAGATACGCGTGCAGCACGGTCGTGATGCTGATCCGGTGCTGCTGGCTTGCCTGCCGCACCGACGGCACACGATCGCCGTGTCGATATACCCCTTGCCGGATGAGTCTCTCTATGTCGTTTGCAAATTTCTCGTAGAGCTTCATCCGCCTCGCCCCGCCAGCGGTGAACCGGCCTGCGATGCACGGGCGGGATGGCCGCGCCGGTGCGCGAAGCCGGATAGCCGGGCCCGGGCGCGGGCGTCCCGGTGCGAACCTCGTCCGTTATCGAAATTGAAGGCGGATAGCAATGCGAATCTCATCAAGACAAGGTTCGGCATCCTACTGCGTCATTTCGACGAATGTAAGTGACAGTTTGGCGAGGAAACGCGAAATCCGGCCGGCGTGGTGAACAGATTCGAACGCGACGGCGCGGCCCCGCGCGATTGCGCGGCAACCGTTCGCCGGGCGCGGTGCCGGCGCGCGTCATCGCGGCTTGCCGCTGACCGTCGGGCAGCGATCACGCGAGGCCCGGTCATGCGCGGGCCTCACGTTCACTCAAGCGTCGTCGACGTTATCCGCGTAGTGATCGATCGCGACCTTGCACGCGTCGAACACCACCGTCAGCGATGCGGCGTCGTTCGACTCGACCCACTGGCGGATCTGCAGGAATTGCCCGGTGCCGAGATCGGCGATGCGGGCCGGATCGTCGGTCGTCACATCGACGATCGCGATCGCGCGGTTGCGGTTGCCGGGCAGCGGCGACAGCGTCGCCGCGATGTCGAAGCGCCGGTACGATTGATCGATGCGCATGCGGTTCTCCCTTTGCGGTTCGGCAACGACACGCTCAATCGAGCGTCTGGCGGAATACCTTGCCGCCGAATCCCGTCACGACGTTGTCGACCGAGAACGGCGTGTCCTCCTTCGCTTCCAGGATGATCGCGACACTGCCGGGCACGAGCCGCGCCGCAATCGTCTCGACGAACGTGCCGTCGAGCAGCGCATTGCCGGCCGCTTGCGCGAGCACGCCGGCCCCCGCGCCGGCCGCCATGCCGGTGACCACGCCGAGCGGCCCGGCGAGCAGGCCGAGCAAACCGCCTGCGATCGCGCCGATCACGCCGCCCTTGAACGGCCGCGATTCGGCATGCAGTACCGCGAGCTTGCCGGTCGCGTCCTTCTCGACGACGACGCCGTTCTCGATGTGGAATCCTTCGTTCTTCTCCGACAGCGCCTCGAAATCGTTCGCGGCCTGGCGGGCCGTGTCGACGCTGCCGAACACGGCGACGATCAGTTGCTGGGTCATTCGACACCTCGCTTGCTTGGATGGTCAGTGGCAGGCCGCACCGCATGCGGCACGCCGGGGTTCGCTTCAGATGCCGGTGGCCGCCGCGCGTGCCCGCGCCGCATCGGCATAGGCATGCGCAGCCGCCCGCTGCAGCCTGGCGACGAAAGGCGCGCGTGCGAGCGCCGGATCGGCATCGCGCGTGTCGCGCGCCAGCCGGTAGGCGTGCGACGCCGCGTGCTGCAGTTCGATCGCGTGTTTCGTTGCGTCGACATACTTGGTCATCCGGCCTCCTCTTTCTTGCAGGAACAGGGAAAATGCAGGCGGGCCGCCGCCCGCGCTTCACCTGCGCACATGTGCATCGTCCTCGACATCGTCGACGTCGGCCGGGAAGCGGTGCTGGCCGAAACTCAGGATCAGCACGCCCACCGCGAGCAGCACGATCCCGAACGTCGTCATCAACATCCGCTCGGGGCTGTCGGTTGCACCGCGCAGGATCAGGTCGCGCGCGAGCGACGTCATCGCAATGAACAACGGAAACCGCACGGGCAACCGGCCGAGCCGCAGGTAGCGCACGTCCATCGCGAGCACTTCCAGATACAGGAACATCAGCAGCAGGTCGGTCAGCGACACCTCGCCCGCGAGCACGACCTTCCACGCCTCCTGCGTCATCGCGAACGCGGTCGCGAGCCCGATCACGATCAGCCCGGCCAGTTCGGCCGCGTGAAGGAAATGGCCGAAGCGGCGGCGAATGCGCTCGGCCGGCGAGCAGGAAAGAGTGGACGTATTCAAGGTGACAGTCGCGGTGATGAGGCTGGAACGGCGCCGGGCGGCGGGGACGTCGTGTCGCGCGGCGCGGCAGGCACGGTATCGTGCGCGTCGGGCCTATCCGGCGCGTGTGCGCCGGCCGCGCCGATCGCCTGCTCGACCGCCGATAGCGTCCGGCGGCAGCACACGTGGAACGCATCGCCCGCGTCGGTGCAGGCGACGTCGTCGCGGTCGCGGCACAGCAGCAGGCGGCAGCCGAGATACCGCTCGAGACCGTCGATCCGTTCGCTCACCTGCGCTTCGTCGAGCTGCAGTTCGGACGCCGCACCGGACAGGCCGCCATGCTCGACCACCGCGACATACACATGCATCGCTTCCAGCAGGTTCATGATGACGCTCCTCGTCGGCGGGCGCAGCGGGACCTAATCTACTGCACGCGGCACGCACGCTCAAGAGCACAGCGCCACATGCGCCAGGAGTACAGCTGCGCGTGCGCCGCCCGAAATCCGGCCCTGTTTGACGTATTCGCATGACAGTTTGGCGATACGTGTTCCAAAGACTGGCCGAAGCTGCTAGATTGCTTGCTCGACGACGTTACGCGGTGCGGGCCGGTCACGCGCCGTGCGGCCGGCCGCCACCGCTGCGGCCCGTTGCGCGATGCCCGCGCAATGTCGTTCATCCGCATGACACAGTTCAACCGTTCGCCTTCGCGCGCCACGGCACTTCCGTCCCGACATGACTGACCGGCAAGCCACGATGCAGACACCTCCCCCGCTTTCCCAGGCCGTTCACAGCACGATCACGCGCAGCGCGATCTTCCTCGTGGCGACGATCAACCCCGGCGCCGATCACGCCGCCACGATCCGTTCATGGTGCGGCGACATCGCCGCGCTCGTGCGCTCGGTCGGCAAGCGCGTGCCGGGCGGCAACCTCACCTGCGTGTGCGGCTTCGGCGCCGACGCATGGGATGCGCTGTTCGGCAACCCGCGCCCCGCCGCGCTGCATCCGTTCCGCGAATTCGGTGCGGGGCAGCGCGTCGCGGTCGCGACGCCGGGCGACATCCTGTTGCACATTCGCGCGGAAGCGATGGACCTGTGCTTCGAACTCGCGACGCAACTGCTCGGCGCGCTCGGCGATGCCGTCACGGTCGTCGACGAGGTGCACGGCTTCCGCAATTTCGACCAGCGCGCAATGATCGGTTTCGTTGACGGCACCGAGAACCCGGAAGGCCGCGAGGCGGTCGATTTCACGGTGATCGGCGACGAAGACGCGGAATTCACGGGCGGCAGCTACGTGATCGTGCAGAAGTACCTGCACGACATGGCCGGCTGGAATGCGCTCGCGGTCGAGACGCAGGAGCGCATCATCGGCCGCACCAAATTGTCCGACATCGAGCTCGCGCCGGACGTGAAGCCGTCGTGCTCGCACAGCTCGCTGACCACGCTCGACGAGAACGGCCAGGAAGTGAAGATCCTGCGCGACAACATGCCGTTCGGGCGCCCGGGCGCGGGCGAATTCGGCACCTACTTCATCGGCTACGCGCGCTCGCCGGCGCCGATCGAGCAGATGCTCGAGAACATGTTCGTCGGCCGCCCGCCCGGCAACTACGACCGCCTGCTCGACTACAGCCGCGCCGTCACCGGCTCGCTGTTCTTCGTGCCGTCCGCCGACCTGCTCGAGGCGCTCGCCGATCGCGCCGCGCCGGCCGCGGAAGCCGCGGTGCCGGAGCCCGCTTCGTCCGCGCCGCATCGCGACGGCTCGCTGAAAATCGGCTCGCTGAAAGGCGTGCCGTCGTAAGGCAACGCGCCAACGGCAGTCCGGCGCGCAACCCGCGCCGGACGTGCCCGGAACGGCCGCGGTTCAGTCGAACGGGGCGCGCGCGGCGCGGCGCAGTGGCCGACGCTCCGCCCCGCCACTGCGCCCGTCTTCAGCATGTATTTGTCTTCGGGCGAGACGAGTCGTAGTGCCATGAACGGCCTCCACGTGTTGTGAAGCTTCAATAGGCTGCGTCTATGATTCATCCGGGCGTGGCCCCGGCTTCCGGAAACCTTGCCGGAAGAATGTTCGCAAGAATGCGCGATGCGCCGCCGAGAGCAAGTGGTTCGGCGCGTTATCGAGCGCGGCCCGGGCGGCGCGAGCGACGGCAAGCACCCGGGTATCGCAACCCAGTCGCGGCATGCCGCACGCGCCCGCCCCCTCTCCCCGCACGCGAACTGCATAACAGTTGCGCCACCGCACGGTGTCGTTTCGATTTGTGCTGCAGCGGTGTCGATCGAGCCTGCTAATATGCTTTTTCACCCGCGATCGGCATGCCTGGCATCAGGCGCAGTCCGTCAGCCGATCGGCCCGCCATGAAGTGTTTTCGCTGACGTGAGGCAACCAGAACCCATGAACAACCTGCACCGCGAACTCGCCCCGATCTCGTCTTCCGCCTGGGAACAAATCGAGGAGGAAGTGGCACGCACCTTCAAACGATCGGTGGCCGGCCGCCGCGTCGTCGACGTCGACGGCCCCGAAGGCCCCGAGCTGTCGGCCGTCGGCACCGGGCATCTCGTCGAGGTCACCGCGCCGCGCGAGCTGGTGAATGCGCGGCTGCGCGAAGTCCGCACGATCGTCGAACTGACGGTGCCGTTCGAGCTGAGCCGCGATGCGATCGACAGCGTCGAGCGCGGCGCGCGCGACGCCGACTGGCAACCGGCGAAGGACGCCGCGCAGCGGCTCGCGTTCGCCGAGGACAACGCGATTTTCGACGGCTACCAGGCAGCCGGCATCGTCGGCATCCGCGAAGGCACGTCGAACCGCAAGCTCACGCTGCCGGCGGACGTCGGCGCCTACCCCGACGCGATCAGCGACGCGCTCGAGGCGCTGCGGCTTGCCGGCGTCGACGGCCCGTACTCGGTCGTGCTCGGCTCGGATGCATACACGGCGCTCAGCGAAGCACGCGACCAGGGCTATCCGGTCCTCGGCCATATCAAGCGGATCGTCAGCGGCGAGATCATCTGGGCGCCGGCGATCAGCGGCGGCTGCGTGCTGTCCACGCGCGGCGGCGATTACGAGCTGCACCTCGGGGAAGACGTATCGATCGGCTACACGAGTCATACCGACAAGGTCGTCCGCCTGTACCTGCGCGAGACGTTCACGTTCCTGATGCTCACGAGCGAAGCATCGGTGGCCGTGGCGCCGCAGGGCAACACGGCGGCCTGACCGCGGTTGCCTGCGCGCGATGCCCGCCGGGCGTCGCGCGCGAGCGGCCGCACCGCCGGCCGCATGTTCGTCGCCGATCAAACCCATCTTGCATGGAGTGTGTGATGAGCGAGTCGAATGAGGCATTGCAGGCGCTGCAGGCGTCGGTCGACCACCTGAAGCAGGCGGTCGATGCGAACGCGAGCAGCCAGGCCGGCGACACCGCCGTGCTGTTCACCGTCTTGTCGCTGGTCCTGGCGGAGTTGCCGCCCGACACGCGCAACCTGATCGAGGATTCGTTCTCCGTCTGGGCCAATGGCCTGACGGATGCGGCACTGTCGACGGACGTGAAGCGGATCGCCCGGCAACGGCTGGCGATGACACTCCCGGACTGACCACGGCACGCCACGGTTGCGCCGTGTCCGCCCGGACCGTGCAACCTGCCCTCGCCTCCGGCCGCCACACACGCATCGTCTGCGGTGCGTGCGGGGTTGCGCTTGGCCGGTCGCGGCACACCTACGCTGCGGCGCTTGCGCCGCGCACGCCCTCCCGCATCGCCGCCTCCCCACCGGCAACCGGCGCCCTGCGCGCCGATGCCGCACCGCGATCCGATCGCGCCCAGCCCGCTCCCGCGTCCTACCATCTCACGCTGCGTCCGCCGCGCACGCCCGTGCCGCCGCGCACCCGCCCGTCTGTACTCCTTGCCGCCCGGGCACGCGCGCATGCGAGGGTGCAATTCGCGGCCGGGCCGCTGCGGAACTGTGTCTTGGATGGCCTGCGCCGATTCGCTATTTTGAACGCAGTCGAAGCGATGCCGTGGGCTCCACCCGGCACGCACGCTTGCCGCCCTGACCGCGACCGTGCACGACGCCGGCGCGCGCTGCGTGACAGCACCGGCGCCGCCCGCGCGCCGCCGTGCCGCGCGTCGTGCGTTCGCGGTCGGAATGCGCCCAAGCGCCGCACCGCATCGGGACGTCACCCTTCGACTCACTTTCACCGACAGGAGCCAGACCACCATGCCCGCACTTTGCGATATCTGTCACGCCCGGCCGGCCGTCGCGCGCGCAACCGTGATGCAGTACGGCGAGCGCAAGACGATCTCGATCTGCGACTACCACTTCCGCCAGCTGATGCGGCATCAGAGCATGCTGAACCCGTTCGATTCGCTGCTGGGCGGTGGCGGCTCATCGTCGCTGTTCGGCGGGCTCGACGACGAAGCGCAGCTCGCCGCCGAGGTGCCGCGCGAATCGGTCGATCCGACCGACGCATTCAGCGAGCAGACGCTGGAGCTGCTGCAGCGCGCGGCCGAGAAGGCGCACGAGCTGCGCCGCAGCGAGCTCGATTCCGAACACCTGCTTTACGCGCTCGCGGACACCGACGTGTGCGCCGCGCTGCTGAAGGAGCTGAAGCTGTCGCCGCAGGACATCCGGTCGTACATCGACGAGCATGCGCACACCGGCACGGCCGCCCCCGATGCGCCGCTCGACAAGCTGTCGATCTCGCCGCGCGTGAAGAAAGCCGTGCAGTACGCGTTCCAGGCGTCGCGCGATCTCGGCCACTCGTACATCGGCCCCGAGCACCTGCTGATCGGGCTCGCTTCGGTGCCGGACAGCATCGCCGGCACGCTGCTGAAGAAATACGGCGTGACACCCGAGGCGCTGCGCCAGAAAGTCGTGAAGGTGGTCGGCAAAGGCGCGGAAGACGGCCGCGTCGACGCGCCGACCGGCACGCCGAACCTCGACAAGTTCGGCCGCGACCTCACCGCGATCGCGCGCCAGGGCAAGCTCGACCCGGTGCTCGGCCGCGCGCAGGAAATCGAGAGCACGATCGAGGTGCTCGCGCGCCGCAAGAAGAACAACCCGGTGCTGATCGGCGAGCCGGGCGTCGGCAAGACGGCGATCGTCGAAGGGCTCGCGCAGCGGATCGTCAACGGCGACGTGCCCGAGGTGCTGCGCGACAAGCGGCTCGTCGAAGTCAACATCAACTCGATGGTGGCCGGCGCGAAGTATCGCGGCGAATTCGAGGAGCGCGCGAAGCAGCTGATCGACGAAGTCACTGCGAAGCAGGACGAACTGATCCTGTTCATCGACGAGCTGCACACGATCGTCGGCGCCGGCCAGGGCGGCGGCGAAGGCGGCCTCGATATCGCGAACGTGCTGAAGCCCGCGCTTGCGCGCGGCGAGCTGAGCCTGATCGGCGCGACGACGCTCAACGAATACCAGAAGTACATCGAGAAGGACGCCGCGCTCGAACGGCGCTTCCAGCCGGTGTTCGTGCCGGAGCCGAGCGTCGAGCAGACGATCGTGATCCTGCGCGGGCTGCGCGACAGCCTCGAGGCGCACCACCAGGTGACGTTCGCCGACGACGCATTCGTCGCGGCCGCGGAATTCGCCGATCGCTACATCACGTCGCGCTTCCTCCCCGACAAGGCGATCGACCTGATCGACCAGGCCGCCGCGCGCGTGCGGATCGGCGCCACGTCGCGCCCGGCCGACATCCAGGAAGGCGAAGCGCAGATCGCGCAGCTCAAGCGCGAGCAGGACTACGCAACGTCGCGCAAGCGCTTCGACGAAGCGAAGCAGTTCGAGGAGCAGATCAACGCGAAGCAGAAAACGGTCGATGAAAAGATGGAGGCGTGGCAGCGCAAGACCGGCTCCGAGACGCTGGAGGTGACGGTCGAATCGGTCGCCGAGGTCGTGTCGCGGCTGACCGGCATTCCCGTGTCCGAACTCACGCAGGAAGAACGCCAGAAGCTGCTGAAGATGGAGGAGCAGCTGCGCGAGCGCGTGGTCGGTCAGAGCGATGCGGTGGTCGCCGTCAGCGATGCGGTGCGGCTGTCGCGCGCGGGGCTCGGCCAGACGCACCGGCCGATCGCGACGTTCCTGTTCCTCGGGCCGACGGGCGTCGGCAAGACCGAGCTCGCGAAGGCGCTCGCCGAGACCGTGTTCGGCGACGAGCAGGCGATCATCCGCATCGACATGTCCGAGTACATGGAGCGGCACGCGGTCGCGCGGCTGATCGGCGCGCCGCCCGGCTACGTCGGCTACGACGAAGGCGGCCAGCTCACCGAACGCGTGCGGCGCCGCCCGTACAGCGTGATCCTGCTCGACGAGATCGAGAAGGCGCATCCGGACGTCTACAACGTGCTGCTGCAGGTGTTCGACGACGGCCGCCTGACCGACGGCAAGGGCCGCGTGGTCCACTTCAGCAACACGATCATCATCGCGACGAGCAACCTCGGCGCCGCGATCATCATGGACAACCTCACGCAGCCGGAAGCCGCGCGCAAGACCGACAAGGCGATCCGCGGGGAGCTGATGCAGGTGCTGAAGGGCCATTTCCGCCCCGAGTTCCTGAACCGGATCGACGAGGTGATCGTCTTCCATGCGCTGTCGAAGGAGAACATCCGCGCGATCGTGCAGATCCAGCTCGACCGTGTGGTGCGCACGGCCGCCGCGCAGGACATCACGCTCGTGATGGGCGATGCGCTCGTCGAGCACCTGACCGAAGCCGGCTACCAGCCGGAGTTCGGCGCACGCGAGCTGAAGCGCCAGATCCGCCAGACCATCGAGACCAAGCTCGCGAAGGAGATCCTCGCCGATCGGCTGAAGTCCGGCGACCGCGTCGAAGTCGACTACGACAAGGACAGCGACGAAGTGAAGTTCAACACCCTCGCCGCGCCGGAAGCGAAGGACACGAAGGACGCCAAGGACGCTGGCGGCAACGCGAAACCGAACGGCAAGGCGGCCAAGGCAGGCGACGATGCGAAGACGGGCGACACGCCTGCCGACGCGCCGCCGCCCGCACCCGCCGCGAAACCGTCCGGCAAGAAGTCGTCCGGCGCGAAGAAGGACGCGCACTGAAACCCCGCGAGCCCCGCACGCCCGGAGCACGCATGACCGGCTCCGTCCGCCGGACGGAGCCGCCCCACGCCGCGACACGGCGCAAACCGAGCCGCCCGCATCGGGACCGGCTGATGGAGATTCACATGACAAATCGACGCGAAGTGCCAGGCATCAGGAAGTACGACGGGCCCGCAGGTGGTTGGGGCGCGCTTCGCGCGACAGCCGATGCGGTGCGCACGCAGATGGAAACCATCGAGGCGCCGATCGTGCTGATGCGGACCAACCAGCCCGACGGCTTCGACTGCCCCGGCTGTGCGTGGCCCGACAAGGAACACAAGTCGACGTTCCAGTTCTGCGAGAACGGCGCGAAGGCCGTCACGTGGGAAGCGACGACCAAGCGCGTGACGCCCGAGTTCTTCGCGGCGAACACCGTGTCGTCGCTGCTGCGCATGTCGGACTACGAGCTGGAGAACATGGGCCGGCTCACGCATCCGCTCGTCTACGATCGCGCGACCGACACGTTCCGTGCGATCGAATGGGACGATGCGTTCGCGCGCATCGGTGAAGTGCTGCGCGCGCTGCCGCCCGACCAGGTCGAGTTCTACACGTCCGGCCGCGCATCGAACGAAGCCGCGTACCTGTACCAGCTGTTCGCGCGCGAGCTCGGCACCAACAACTTCCCCGACTGCTCGAACATGTGCCACGAGCCGACCAGCGTCGGCCTGCCGCAGTCGATCGGCATCGGCAAGGGCACCGTATCGCTGGAGGACTTCGACCACTGCGAGCTGATCATCTCGATCGGCCACAACCCCGGCACGAACCACCCGCGGATGATGGGCACGCTGCACGAGTGCTCCCGGCGCAACGTGCCGATCATCGTGTTCAACCCGCTGCGCGAGCGCGCGCTCGAACGCTTCGCCGATCCGCAGGACATGATCGAGATGGCGTCGTTCGGCTCGACGCGGATCGCGTCGACGTACTACCAGGTCGACGCCGGCGGCGACGCGGCCGCGCTGAAGGGCATCATGAAGGCGCTGCTGCAGCTGGAAGCCGAACGCGGCGACGTGCTCGACCGCGACTTCATCGCGCAGCACACCGACGGCTTCGATGCGTTCTCGGCCGACCTCGTCGCCACGTCGTGGGACGACATCGAGCGCGCAAGCGGACTCAGCCAGGCGCAGCTCGAACAGGTCGCGCTCGCCTACGCCAAGTCGAACGCGACGATCGTCACGTACGGGATGGGCGTCACGCAGCACAACAAGGGCACGGCAACCGTGCGCCTGATCGCCGACCTGCTGCTGATGCGCGGCAACATCGGCAAGCCCGGCGCCGGCGTGTGCCCGCTGCGCGGCCATTCGAACGTCCAGGGCAACCGCACGGTCGGCATCACCGAGAAGCCGTCGGCCGAGTTCCTGAAGAAGATCGAGGACGTGTGCGGCTTCACGCCGCCCGCGCATCACGGGCATGACGCCGTGCAGGCGATGCAGGCGATGATCGACGGCACCGCGAAGGCGCTGCTGTGCCTCGGCGGCAACTTCGCGGTCGCGCTGCCCGATCCGGAGCAGTCGTTCCCGGCGATGGCGAAGCTCGACCTGAGCGTCCATCTCGGCACCAAACTGAACCGCTCGCACCTGCTGGTCGCGAAGGAAACCTTCATCCTGCCGGTGCTCGGCCGCACCGAGCTCGACATGCAGGCCACCGGCCGGCAGTCGATCACCGTCGAGGATTCGATGTCGATGGTGCACGCGTCGGCCGGCAAGCTCAAGCCGGCGTCCGACCAGTTGCGCTCGGAGCCTGCGATCGTCGCGGGGATCGCGCATGCGACGCTGCCCGCGAGCAAGGTCGCATGGCTCGACCTGATCGCCGACTACGACCGCATCCGCGACCTGATCGACCGCACGGTGCCCGGCTTCGAGGCGTTCAACGAGCGCATCCGCACGCCGGGCGGCTTCCGCCTGCCGCTGCCGCCCACCGAGCGCGTGTGGCCGACGCCGACCGGCAAGGCGATGTTCTCGGTCTACAAGGGCGTGAAGGAGGATGCCGACGTGCTCGGCGCCGAGCAGGTGCTGCGGCTGATCACGCTGCGCAGCCACGACCAGTACAACACGACGATCTACGGGCTCGACGACCGCTATCGCGGCGTGTTCGGGCGGCGCGACGTGCTGTTCATGAACCCGGCGGATCTCGCGAAGTACGGGCTCGAACACGGCGACCTCGTCGACATCGAAACGATCACCGCGTCCGGCCGCACGCTGCGTCTCGAGAAGATCACCGCGATCGAGTACGACATCGCGCCGGGGTCGGTCGGCGCGTACTACCCGGAAGCGAACGTGCTCGTGCCGCTCGACTACATCGACAAGGAAAGCGGCACGCCGTCGTACAAGTCGGTGCCGGTGCGGGTCGCGCGCTCGGCGGTCGTGTGATGCGCGGGCCGGCTCGCGGCGCGTCACCGGCCGCGAGCCGGCCCTCGTCATGCCGAAACGCTTCCACGGGCCGCCGCACCGCCACCGATGCGGCGGCCCGACGCTTCCTTCCCCGCGTCGAAAACGCCCCGCTTACCGCGCCGCCGTCGGCGGCATCGTCGCGCCCGTCTGCCGGCGCCGATACGCGCTGTCGCGCGTCGCGAGCCAGTAGTACAGCGGCGACGTCAGCGCGAGCCCCACGAGCCACGACAGGTCCGCGCCGCCGAGATGCGCGGGAATCGGGCCCGCATACATCGGCGTGTTCATGAACGGAATCTGCACGAGGATGCCGATCGCATACGCGAGCAGCGCCTGCGGGTTGAAACGGCCGTAGATCCCGCCATCGGCCATGAAGATCGACTGGATGTCGTACTTGCCCTTGTGGATCACGTAGAAGTCGATCAGGTTGATCGCCGTCCACGGTACCAGCACGACGAGCAGCGCGAGCACGAGATCCACCAGATTGCCGACGAAGTTCGTCGACGCGCCTATCGCCGCGTAGCAGCACGCGACGAAGATCACGACCGACACCACCGCACGCGCCCTGGCGGTCGGAATCCACTTGTACGCGAACGTCTGCACCGACGTGATCACCGCGAGCACCGCGCCGTACAGGTTCAGCGCGTTGTGGCTGATCACGCTCAGCAGGAACAGCACGAGCATCAGCGGGCCGAGCGGGCCCGTCGCCTGCTTGACCGCATCCATCGCGTCCGCGCCGGCCGGCACCGCGAGCACCGCGACCGCGCCGAAGATGAACGCAAGCGTCGAGCCGATCGTGCAGCCGAGATAGGTCGCCCAGAACGTCGACGCCACGCCGACGTTTTCCGGCAGGTAGCGCGAATAGTCCGACACGTACGGCGCGAACGCGATCTGCCACAACGCCGACAGCGACACCGTCGCGAGCCATCCGGCGAAGTTGAAGCCGCCGCGCGTCAGGAAATCGTCGGTGCTCACGTGCGTGAGGATCATCCAGAAGCCGACCAGGATCCCGATGCCGAGCACCCACGTGCCGATCCGGTTCAGGATATGGATGAACCGGTAGCCGACGATGCCGATCAGCCCCGAGCCCACCGCGCCGATCACGATGCCGACGGGCACCGGCACCGACGACGCGATGCCGTGCACCGACTTGCCGGCAAGCACGATGTTCGATGCGAAGAAGCCGACGTACATCACGGCCGCGATCACGGTCACGAGCAGCGCGCCCCACGAACCGAACTGCGCGCGGCTCTGGATCATCTGCGGGATGCCCATCTGCGGCCCCTGCGCCGAATGCAGCGCCATCAGCACGCCGCCGACCGCCTGACCGACGACGATCGCGACGATGCCCCACATCAGGTTCAGGTGGAAGAGCTGCACGCCGAGCGCACCGGTCACGATCGGCAGCGGCGCGATGTTGCCGCCGAACCAGAGCGTAAACAGGTCGCGCACCTTGCCGTGGCGCTCCGCGGGCGGCACGTAGCCGATCGTGTGCTTCTCTATCATCGGGGACGCGTTGCGGTCCACGTTCGTCATGGTGAGGTCTCCTGTCCTGCGCGGCGATGCGCGCTTGCCGTGTCAGCCGGCGCGCGTTGGGGTACGCGCCTGCAATCGGGTCCGGATACGCGAGCGACGCCGCACCGCTTGCACGCGCGGCGGTGTCGAACGAAGCGGACGATGCGCATGCGGGGACGGATGCCTTGTCCCGCCAGTGCGTGCGCGGCCTCGCCGTGATCCAGGCTGGAGACGATGGTGCGCCACGACCCTCGCGGCCGGAAAATACTAAAAATATTTCCGGGACATACGAAAAAGCTCTGCAGCGAAAATATCGGCGCCGGCAGGCTTTCGGGTAAGGTGCTACGCAAAACCATGGACAGATTGCGCCCGCGGCGGCACGCCGGGGCCGTGCATCAGAGGTGCTTGTGGCTCACTACACTTTGCGGCAGCTGAAATACTTCGTGACGACGGTGGAATCGGGCAGCGTCGCCGAGGCTTCGCGCCAGCTCTTCATCGCGCAGCCGTCGATCTCCAGCGCGATCAAGGGTCTGGAGGAGAGCTTCGGCGTGAAGCTGTTCATCCGCCATCACGCGCAGGGCGTGTCGTTGACCCCGAGCGGCACGCGCTTCTACCGGAAAGCGCAGGAGCTGCTGCGCATCGCGCACGAATTCGAACAGAACGCGCTTGCCGACAACGACGTGATCACCGGGCAAATCGACATCGGCTGCTTCGAGACGGTCGCGCCGCTCTATCTGCCGCAACTGATCGCGGGCTTTCGCGAGCGCTACCCGGGCGTCAACATCCGGCTGCGCGACGGCGACCAGCAGGAACTCGTGCAGGGCCTGACGTCCGGCACGTTCGATCTCGCGCTCATGTACGACCACGATCTCGACGGCACGATCGAGACCGAGCCGCTGATGCCGCCGCAACAGCCCTACGTGCTGCTGCCGGAGCACCACCGGTTCGCGGGCCAGACGCACGTATCGCTGCGCGACCTCTGTGTCGAGCCGATGATCCTGCTCGACGTGCAGCCGAGCCGCACGTATTTCGTCAGCCTCTTTCATGAACTCGGGCTCACGCCGAACATCGTGTTCGGGTCGCCTTCGATCGAGATGGTGCGCGGGATGGTCGGCCAGGGGTTCGGCTTCTCGCTGCTCGTCACGCGCCCGCATTCCGAATACACGTACGACGGCCAGCGGGTCGTGACGATCGGCCTCAGCGAAACGGTGAGCCCGTCGGGGCTCGTGAGCGCGCGGCTGAAGCGCGGGCAACTCACGAAGCAGGCGCAGTCGTTCGTCGACTTCTGCCGCGAGCGGCTCGCGCGGATCGTCGCGGAATCGGCGCGGTAAGGAACAGGAAAACGCACGCGCCGCGGGATGCGGTGCGTGCGGGTCGGCCGCTCGGCGGTTCAGGCGGCCGCAGCGAGATGCGCGGCCAGACGCCCCAGCATCGCGTCGCAGCCGTGCAGCTGGTCGAGCGTGACGAACTCGTCGGGCTTGTGCCCCTGGTCCATGCTGCCGGGCCCGCATACCACGGCCGGAATGCCGGCCTGGCCGAACAGCCCGCCCTCGGTGCCGAACGCCACCGTGCCGAATGCGTCGGAGCCGGTCAGCATCGCGAGCAGCCGTGCGGCCTCGCTGTCCGGCGCGGTCGCGAGCCCCGGATACGCGCCCAGCGGCTGCAATTGGATATCGGTATCGGGCTGCACCGCACGCATCCTCGGCAACAGTTCGGATTCCGCATAGTCCTGCAGCTTCCTCGGCACGTCGTGCGCATCGAAATCCGGCAGCGCCCGCACCTCGAAATCGAATTCGCAGTCGGCCGGCACGATGTTCAGCGCGCGGCCGCCCTTGATCAGCCCCGTCTGCACGGTCGAGAACGGCGGGTCGAATCGTGCGTCGTGCCGTTCGGGCCGCGCGAGCGCCGCGCCGATCTCGCCGAGCCGGCCGATCAGCTTCGCCGCATAGTCGATCGCGTTGACGCCCGACGGCGCGTACGCGGAGTGGCACGCGGCGCCCTTCACGTGGCAGCGCATCGCGAGCTTGCCCTTGTGACCGAGCACCGGCTTCAGTTCGGTCGGCTCGCCGATCAGGCACAGGCGCGGCCGGTGCTCGCGCGCGGCCAGTTCCGCGAGCATCGGCCGCACGCCGAGGCAGCCGACTTCCTCGTCGTACGAGAACGCGAGATGCACCGGCAGGCTCAGCGGCCGTGCGACGAACGCCGGTACGGCCGCGAGCACCGACGCGATGAAGCCCTTCATGTCGGCCGTGCCGCGCCCGTACAGCCGGCCGTCGCGCTCGGTCAGCCGGAACGGCTCGACTGTCCACGCCTGCCCGTCGACCGGCACCACGTCGGTATGGCCCGACAGCGCGATGCCGCCGCGATCGCGCGGCCCGATCGTCGCGTACAGGCTCGCCTTCGTGCGTTCTCCGTTGTAGAACAGCTCGCTCTCGATGCCGAAGCCCGCGAGATAGTCGCGGATGAAGCCGATCATCTCGAGGTTCGAATCACGGCTGACCGTCGCGAAACCGATCAGCCGTTCGAGCAGCGCACGGCTCGACGGTTCACTCATCGCCCGGCACTCCGTAGCTCGGCGCGGCAGTCGGGTTCAGCGCGCGCGTCTGATAGTCCTGCATCTGCGGCCGATAAGCCCGCCACAGCGCATCGAGTTGCCCGATCGGATCGGCGTCGGCCCAGTCGACACGCAGGTCGACGATCGGCCAGGTCACGTCGCCGGCCACCTTCAGCGCCGCCGAATGCACCGGCCCCGCCTCGCCGCCGGCCGCCATCGCCGCATGCATCGCGGCCAGCAGGCGCTCGGCGAGCAGGCCGGGCGCCTGTTCGAAGGCACGCGCCATCGCGTCGATCACGGCCGGCGCGGCCAGCAGGTTGCCGGCCGCCACGCACTGTTCGCCGCGCACCGCGTGATGCGTGCCGAGCGCTTCCTTGCCGGTGAAGCACGCCGTCTGCCCCTGCCCGTCGATCACCGTGACCTGACGGTACTGGCTCCAGCCGTTCGCGCTGAGCGCACGGTCGAGCGCCGCACCGGGCGCCAGCTGTTCGTGCTCGACCAGGTCGAGGATCTGGGGCCCAAGCGCCGGCAGCGTGATGTTCTGCGTCGCGACGGCGCCGACGCCTGCGCGCACCCACGGGCAGCGCGCGCCCACCGCGATGCTCGACGAGCTGATCGCGATGCCGAGCTGGCCCGTCTCCGGGCAACGCCCGACGATGGAGAAAGTCATGTCGCCTCCTGCGCGCGGTTCGGTTGCCAGTGGTCCGGGATCACGGCGATCACGTCGATTTCCATCAGCCATTGCGGCTGGCCGAGCGCGGACACGACGAGCCCCGTCGAGATCGGATACACGCCCTTCAGCCACTTGCCGACTTCCTGGTACACGGGCTCGCGATAGCGCGGGTCGATCAGGTAGGTCGTCGTCTTCACGATGTGCGTGAGGTCGCTGCCGGCTTCCTCCAGCAACTGCTTGACGTTCTTCATCGCCTGCCCGGCCTGCACGCGCGCGTCGCCGAGGCCGATCAGGTTGCCGTCGAAATCGGTGCCGACCTGGCCGCGCACGTAGACGGTATTGCCCGCCCGCACGGCCTGGCACAGGTCGTTGTCGAGCGTCTGGTTCGGGTAGGTATCCTTCGTGTTGAACATGCGGATACGGGTATGGGTGGGTTGGCTCATCGAAATCCTTCGGTCGTCAGAGGTCACGCCGCCGCACCGGATGCATACGCGGTGCGGCAGGCGGCATGGGTTCGGTCAGTTCACCGCGACGGCAAGCGGCTGTGCGTCGGCGTGCGCCGCGACGCCGTCCTGCTCCGCGTGCGACGCCGAGCGGCGCTGCGAGGCAGCGTGGTAAGCGAGGTAGGTGCGCTGGATCGCGATGTGATCGGCGATGTGCCGCGCGTCATGCCACACGCCCCAGATGAAGCTGGAGCCGCGCCGCGACAGCCACGGCAGCCCGAGGAAATAGAGGCCCGGCTCCTTCGACACGCCGCGCTGGTGCTGCGGCTTGCCGTTGTCGGCGAACGCGTCGACCTTCAGCCAGTCGTAGTCGACCGCGTAGCCGGTCGCCCAGACGATCGACGTGACGCCCGCGCCGGCGAGGTCGAGCGCGAGGATCGGATGCGCGACGCAGTCGGGGTTCGGCAGGATGCGGCGCGCGTCGGGCTCTTCCGGCAGGTCGAGGCCGTTGCGTGCCGCATAGGCATCGGCGGCGTCGAGCAGCGACAGGTAGTTTTCGTCGCCACGTGCGAGATTGATCGCGAGATCGGGCTCGAATGCGACCACGCCGCCGTCGAACGACTTCGTCAGCCCGACGAGCGTCACGCCCTGGTTCGCCAGCTTGCGGAAATCCACGGTATGGCCGCCGCGCGCGCCGCTCACCGCGATCGTCACGTGTTCGCGGCCGGGCGTCGCGACTTCCTTGTCCCATTCGCCGAGCACGCCGAGCCACCAGCAGAAGTCGCGGCCGCGATACGCGCGCGGCGGGCGATCGTGCGGGCCGACCGACAGGTACACCTTCCGGCCCGCGCGCTGCAGCTCGTCGGCGATCTGCACGCCTGACGACCCCGCGCCGACCACCAGCACCGCCCCGTCCGGAAGCTGGCCCGGGTTGCGATAGTCGGCGGAATGGAGCTGCACGAGGCGCGCATCGTCCGGCGCGATCGGCGGAATCACCGGACGCTGGAACGGCCCGGTCGCGACGACCACGCGGTTCGCCTCGATCGTGCCGTCGGACGTCTCGACGATGAAACCCGGCTTGCCCGTATTGCGCACGACCTTCGTCACCTCGACGCCGGTGCGAATCGGCGCGTCGATCTTGCGCGCATACGCTTCGAAGTAGTCCGCGACCTGGTCTTTCGACGCGAACGCGTCGGGATCGAGGCCGTCGAATTCGAGGCCGGGGAAGCGGTCGTGCCACGCCGGGCCGTTCGCGACCAGCGAATCCCAGCGCCCCGTGCGCCAGCGTTCGGCGATGCGGCTGCGCTCCAGCACGAGATGCGGCACGCCCAGCTTGCCCAGGTGCTCGCTCATGGCCACGCCGGCCTGACCGGCGCCGACGACGAGCGTATCGATTGAGGTTGTTTCGACTGCCACGGCTGTCTCCTTCTGAAGTGCGGCTCGATGCGACGTTCTTGCTGTCGCACGAGTTGGAATGGAGACATTCTGCTGACGCACCGCCGGGGGCGAAACGATGATTTTTGTCGTTGTTGATGAACAAAAAGCTGGGGGTGAAGCGCGATTGACCGCGCCGGGCGGCGCCCATTGCAGGCGCCCGCCGTCCCCGCCGCCCGGATGGCGGCCCCCGCCTGCCGGCCCGGCGCGCATGTCCCGCGCCGGGCGTCGTCGCGCCTACGCCTGCGGATTCACGTTGCGGAAACGCGGGCCGTCAAACACCGGCTTCGACAGATCCGTATAGCTTCGCAGGTACGCGAACTCGTCCGGATACAGCGTGTCCAGCCGCGCGAGCGCGGCCGGCGGCACCGGGTGGCGCAGGATGTTGAAGCACGACAGCACCCGCAGATCCACCATGCCGTGCACCGCCGCGCCGAGCGACTTCCACGCGCCTATACCCTCCGGTTTGTTTTTGCCATCCTAAGCAACAGGACCGTTTTTATTGCGTAAGAGGTCTTTCAACGACACCGCTCCGAGTGTGGCGCGATCGCTCAGCGCGTAGAACGCCAGCATGCTGACGAGCATCGCAACCGCCACGCCGCTCGTATCCCAACGCAGCCCCATACCGAACGCCAATGCCTTGATCGCGCTCATGCCGAGCGCCATGACGAGCAACATCGCCGCCAATTCAAGCGCGACCCGCACCGGAGCCCGAACCCGCGCGCGTACCGTGCCGCGCCGATGCCCGGCCTTGCGGTCGATCTCGCGCCGGATCAACAGCGCCAGCATGGCCAGCATCGACATCGGAAACCATTGGAGATGGAGCACGAGCGAATCCCACATGGCGCCGGCATCGGGCGTTCCGCCGCAGACCTCGAGGATGGCATCCAGCGGGGAGCGCATCGCATCGAGCGTCAAGCCCGTGCAGATCGCGGCCATGCACCACAGCATCGACCGACGCGCACACCTGCCGGGCGCGCCGCTGCTCGTCGAGTAGCCGGCGATGCCGCAGGCAATCGCGCCAATGCCGTTCCATATCCAGCTGGAAGGCGCGCCGTGCAGCCGGGTCGGCAAGTCGCACGTCAGGAAACCGAGGAACGCGAACGCCAGCCCGCCGCGCACGCGTTCGGCCGTCGAAAGCATCGCGATGCGCGCGGGCCCGATCCCGGCGCCCGCGCGGATCGCGTCCGTCGCCGTCGGAGGACGCCCGGCCGTGCCGGCCGGCTGTGCAGTCGGAGCAGTCATGGCGGTTCAGGCGGGATCTCTCATCACCGCATACCACGAGCACACCACACCGGCCGGCGCGACGCCGCCGTCGCCGCTCGCATGCGGAACCGTGCGGACGATCGAACCGGTCAGCGCCGGACGCTGATCGACGCCATTGGGCCAGGGCGCGCTCACGTACCCGACATAGTCGTAGACCCATTCCTCGCCGCTAACCACGCCGCGCCCCTGGAATCGCACCGTGCCGGGGTTCCCGTAGCTGATCCAGCCGTTGAGCTGCAGTTCCCATCCCGGGCCGAAAATGCGCCCCTTGAAAATACCCGCCGGCGCCTGCGCGATCTCGATCGTGCCGAGGCCGAATTCAAGGTCGTTGAATGCGGTCGCAGGATCGGGATCGTTCAGGAAACTGCGATAGGTCCACAGCCCCACCAGGCTGCCGGTTTCGGGTGAGTAGCTCATGCCCGCGTCTCCCCTTCATGTCCACGTTGTCGACGTACCGCGGTGAACCGGCGCCGGGCAACGGCGCCGGTTCGTCACGTGCCGCGGCTACCGGACCTCGAGCCGGAACAGTTTCCGTGCGGGTTGCGGAGCCGCACCGGCGACGGCTTGCGACGCGGGGGGTGACGCAGGTGGCGTCTGAAGGCGCACGCCGTCGCGCGTATGGATCTCGACGTCGTACTGCGCATCCTGCACCGCGCTTTCCGCGAACTGGTCCAGCGGAAAGAACGCCTTCACTTCGACGTGCGTCTGGCAGTTCGCGCAGGACTGCACGCTCCAGCGGCTCAGCACGGCCTCCGTGCCGAGCAGGTGCCGCTCGCCGTCCACGTTGACGTACGCGGACACGAGGAACGACCCGGCAATCGGCGCACGATTCAGCCCGGAGACGCGCACGACCTTGCTGCTGTTGCCGGCCGGCACCGTCGACGCCGCCAGCGAGAGCGCCGGCAGGTTTTCCAGCGACCCGGGGCCGTACGTGTAGCCGAGCTGCTCCTCGATGTTGATGCAGTCGAGCGACGTATAGGCGCGCTCCTTGCCGTTCTCGCTCTTCTTGAACGGATCGAGCGGCGATTCGAGCGTGAGCCACGCGTTGGGCACCGTGCCCGGCGTCGGCCCTTGCGAATCGACGGAGTTGGTGCCCGGATATTCGGCGATGACGTCGAGGTGCTGCGTGAAGCCATGCCGCTTCTGCCACAGCCAGAACACGCGATCGATGAAGCAGTGGTGGAAATAGAAGATCGGGTCGAGGCCCGCCGTGTCGTTTTCGCCCATGTCGCCGTTGGCGCCCGGAATCGGCGAGAAATCGCCCTTGTTCGGGCCGTGCGGCACGTCGAACCCGCCGACCGCAAGGTGAATCTTGTTGTGCGGCGACTCGAGCGGGACGACGGGAATCGCGCCGTCCGGAAGATTTTCGTTCCACTGGGCCGCGGACGTCGTGTTGGAAAACACCGTGTAGTTCGGCGCGTCCAGGCACTGCTCGTACTTGCGCTTCACGTTCGTGTCCACCACCTTGCCCTTCACGACGATGTACGACGTGAGCCAGTCCACGATGTTCCGGTTCAGTATGACGACGTTCTCCTGGGGGTTGGGAAACTTGTCGTTGTGTTTCTTGGTGGCGGCACGGTCCTCCTCGGTCCCCACGAGCCCCGACAACGGGTAGCGAACCGTGACGTAGGGCAGCGGCTTGCTGTAGTTCGGATTGTCGCCGTTGATGTTGTCGGTGATCGCCCTGTTGAACGAGAAGGAGGCCAGCGGGTTCGGAATTTTTTCGCCGTCGAGCTCGAAATCCGGGTCGGTCAGCGCCCACGGAATGCCTTTCGTCAGCGACGCTTCGCTGGTTTCGTCCCAGAAGGGCAGCATTACCTGCTCGCAACCGGGGATGCTCTGCAGCGCCTGTTCCAGCCGCAGCAGGTAGGCGCGGTGCCAGGTGGGGAACAGCACGTTGCCGTGGTTGCAATAGCCGCCCCAGTAAGACGCCGATCCCCAGCCGGCGCCGCGGAACGGCTCGCCGTGGAAGCCGCCGATCATGAAGAACGAGTTCGGATCGTCGGGCGGCAATTCCTTGATGCCTTTCCACGCGCGCATCACGTCTTCCAGCGGCTTTTTGTTGCCTTTCCGATATTCGGCTTGCAACGATTCAATCGACGGACGAACTCTGACTCCAGGTGCGTTATTCATGATGTGCCCAGTCCCCTTCGTGGATAGCGTTACGGTTTGGCCGCCAGATTTTGAACGTAAGCAGGTAATTCAAAAATCAGTCGAACTCACGTTCAATTGAATTCGTTTTATTAAAATAGCGCTTGGCATTTTGAAATGCATTGACCGCCGGGCCATGGGCAGGCCCGCGTGGTCGCCTGATCGCCTCCATGGTTGGCGTGGACACGCGCAACAGGCGCAGCACGGCCTCTGAAAAGGGGCTGCGCTTTCAGATCGTAGGGATGCCATGGTGAATCGATGCCGATTCGGCAGGTGCGAATGCCTGGCAAAGCAGCCGAGATACCCCGATAGCGTTTTATCCTGATTTGTTATGAGTAAATAAAGCAGATGACGTTGGTTTTCGCAAGGAACAGGCAGGCCGGATTATCAAAAAAATTGGCATCGGACGTGGTTATTGGTTCGTTTTATTTTCATGAATAATCACGCGAATTTGCGACGAGATCGTAAAAGCCCGGCGCCGGATAATCACAGGTGCATAGCGGAGTTTATTAATGCAATCGGCCGACGGCTACCTTACGATCGCCGGCTGTCGCCCGGCCGGTGCAATCGTTTCCAGCCGGGAGGGCGTCTTGGGTCGGGCCGCGTGACGGCGCCGCGAACGTGCGTCTCCGGCGCGTTCGGTTCGCGTCGCGCGAGCGGATGAAAACGTGCGGAGGACCAGGACGATTGCATCGCTGCATTTGGACGACGAGATCCCGAGCAAGCAGCACCCCGGCGATTCGGAGGCGCCTCCTGCAGCCGTACCTGTCCCCGACAATTCTTGACTATGTCCGTGCCGACGATTTGGTAGGATGCACGTCGCGTCTGGATGGACGGTAGCCGGACACTCAGTCGTCCCTTTTTTTGCCGCGCGACCGGCTAACCCGCCCTCGCGCTCCGGTGCCCTGAACTACACCCCGGCCCCCGTCAAACCCGCAACACCCCGGCGTCGCCCGCTCGACCCGTTGCAGCAACCGTTGGAGTGGCGCCTCGCGCGCCAGCAAGCATGAAGAACTCGAAGCCGTCCACCCGCCCTCCGCGCGAGAAAGACCGCACGCCGCTGGTACGTGCCGGCGCGCTGCTGCTGATGGCCGGCCTGCTGTACCTGCTGTGGCCGTCGGCCGAAACCGCGTACCTAGCGATGGAATCGGTGATCCGCTGACGCGCACGGCCGGCCCGACGCCGTGCCATACGCTATACTGCCGCGATGAAGACGAAACCCGCCCTGCCAAACCTGCATTGCTGGTGGCGCGCCTGACCCAGGCGGCCCGTTTCCTTTTGCATGTCCCAAACGTGATGCCGCCAGCGATGGCGGCATTTGCGTTTCTGCGCAGACACCATGGCTGGCGGCTTCGATAACCCGGAGCAACGACCAACATGACCCACCCGACCCGACCGACCATCCTCACCGGCGACCGCACGACCGGCCCGCTGCACCTCGGCCACTACATCGGCTCGCTGCGCGCCCGCGTGCACATGCAGCACGAAGCGAAGCAATTCCTGCTGCTCGCCGACACGCAAGCGCTGACCGACAACATGGGCCGCCGCCAGCGCGTCACCGAGAACGTGATCGAAGTCGCGCTCGACTATCTCGCGGTCGGCATCGATCCGGCGATCTCGACGATCGTCGTGCAGTCGCAGGTGCCGGAACTCGCCGAGCTGTCGCAATACCTGCTGAACCTCGTCACGGTCGCGCGCCTCGAACGCAATCCGACCATCAAGGAAGAGATCCGCCTGCGCGGTTTCGAGCGCGACATCCCGGCCGGCTTCCTGACCTACCCGGTGAGCCAGGCGGCCGACATCACCGCGTTCAAGGCGACGCACGTGCCGGTCGGCGACGACCAGTTGCCGATGATCGAGCAGACCAACGAACTCGTGCGCCGCTTCAACGCGACCGTCGAGCAACCCGTGCTGGTCGAATGCGAGGCCGTGCTGTCGGCGGTCACGCGGCTGCCGGGGATCGACGGCAAGGCAAAGATGAGCAAGTCGCTCGGCAACGCGATCACGCTCGGCTCGACGCCGGACGAGATCACGCAGGCCGTGAAGGACATGTACACGGACCCGAACCACCTGCGCGTGAGCGATCCCGGCCAGGTCGAGGGCAACGTCGTGTTCACGTTCCTCGATGCGTTCGAGCCCGACGTGCGGAAGGTGGACGAGTTGAAGGCGCACTACCGTCGCGGCGGGCTCGGCGACAGCGTCGTCAAGCGCGTGCTGAACGAGCGGCTGCAGGCGTTGATCGAGCCGATCCGCGCACGCCGTCGCGAATTCGAGGCCGACAAGGCCGAGGTGATGGCGATCCTCAAGCGCGGCACGATGCACGCACGGGACGTGGCCGGCGCGACGCTCGCGGAGGTGAAGGGCGCGATGGGGTTGAACTATTTCGATTGAGCGGCGCAGGCAGCGTGCGCGCGAACGCGCTCCGCGCGCCGGGCGGTATCGGGCCGGCGCGCGGCGATCGCCGCGCCACGTGCGCAAGCGAGCGTCGATGCACGCGCCGCTTCATCACGATGCATGCGCCGGCGCGGACGCGTGGCACACCGCCTCGACCCGATTGCCGGCCGGATCGACGAGAAACGCGCCGTAGTAGTCGCCGTGGTAATGCGGCCGCAAGCCGGGTTCACCGTCGGACTGCCCGCCCGTCGCAAGGCCCGCTTCGAAAAATGCATCGACCTGCTCGCGGCTCGCGGCCTTGAAGCACCAGTGCCGCTTGCTCGCGCCGATTTCAGCGGGATCCAGATAGACCGCCAGGCAAGTCGATACGGTGTCGTTCGCATTGCAGCGTTCACCGTAGCCGAGCGCGGTCGGCCGGTCATAGACCTTGGCTGCGCCCAGCGCGGCCATGACTGCATCGTAGAAAGGGCGCGCCAGGTCGATATCCGGCACGCCGATCGACACGTGATCAAGCAGTTGCATCGCATCTCCTCCGTCGAAGGGCACACGAGTCTACCTGAGCGCGGCATTTCGCACCGGAGCCACCCTGCCGCTCGCGCGGCGATACGTGAGCGCCCGGCACCGTCACGTGCGATGTCGATCACGCCGACGGCGGATGCGGACCGAATGCGGGTGGCGCATCCGGCGCCGCACGCAGGCGCGCAGCTGGATGCACGATACGCCGCCGGTCGCGGTGCGCCGAGCGTCCCACGCGGCGCGTTGCATTGCGTCACTTCATCTGCATCAGCTGAATCAGGTTCCCGCACGTATCGTCGATGACCGCAACGCGCACGGGCCCCGCGTCCATCGGCGCCAGCGCGAACCGGACATCGAGATCCGTGAGCCGCGCGAACTCCGCATCGAGATCGTCGACCTGGAACGATGCCGCCGGGATGCCGTCCTCGTACAGCGCCTGCTTGTAAGGCCCGACCGCGCGATGGTTGCTCGGCTCGAGCAGCAGTTCCGTGCCGTCCGGCTGGTCCTTCGACACCACGGTCAGCCAGCGGTACTCGCCCACCGGCACGTTGTTCTTCAGCTTGAACCCGAGCTTGTCGGTATAGAACGTCAACGCCTTGTTCTGATCGTCGACAAAGATACTCGTCACGTAGATTCGCATGTCGGCCTCTCCTGAACAGGCAAGCGCCATTCTAGCGCCCGACGCGAGCCACGCCTTCCGCGCCTGCGCGCCCTCGCTTACGTGATCTGGTACGTCGACGCCGGCACGAATTCCTCCGGCAGCGGGCGATCGCCCAGTTCGAGCACCGACCGCTCGATCGTGCGCGTCATCGCATCGAGCGCCAGCGCGTTCGGCGCGAGGCCGAACGGCTCGGCCACTTCGCTCGCGATCGCTTCGAGCGCGATCAGCGTGTACGAGATGAATACGCAGATCAGCGGCGTGAAGAACTCCGTCGAATCGACGAGGCCGAACGGCAGCAGCACGCAGTACGCATACACGGTGCGATGCAACAGCACGCTGTACGAGAACGGAATCGGCGTCGACAGGATGCGTTCGCAACCGCCGATCGATTTGCCGACCTCGTCGAGCTGCGTCTCGAACATCCAGCAGGTCGCGTCGCTACCGGGTGCGCGGCCCAGCGCGCGGACGATGCCGCCGCGCAGCTCGTCGAGGATCGCGACGGGCTTGAAGCACTTGCCGCCAAGCTCGGCCGTGCGTTGCGCACCGAGAATGCGCTGCAGGTCCGCGGTCGGATCGGTATGACGAAGCTGATGCTTCAGCGCATAGGTGAGCGCGATCAGCAGGTCGGCGAGCCGGTGGCGCTCGGCGTCGCTCACGCTGTCGGGCAGGTAGCGATTCAACTGCGACGTCAGCGCGCGCGCCGCGATCAGCAGGCTGCCCCAAAGATGCCGCGCCTCCTTGAAGCGCTCGAAGCTCGCGTTGTTGCGAAACCCGAGGAAGATCGCGAGCGCGAGCCCGAACAGCGTGAACGGCGCGGTGTTGAGCGGGATCTTCTCGCCGAAGATGCGCCCGTTCGTGAAGACCGCCAGCGTGCTGACGATCGCCATGAACACGAGTTGCGGAATGATCGATTGCAGCACGGAGCCGTTCCAGACGAACAGCATCCTGAGCCAGTTTTGTTGTGGTCGGACGATCATGGTGTTTTCTCGACTGCCAGGGGATGCATCGAACGGCGCGCCGGCGCCCGACAGCGGCCCGCGCGTGGCGGGCCGCTGTCGGGCGCATGCCGGGCACGGGTGCCGCGCCGCGCGTGATGATACGCCCGCGCCCGCTGCACCCGCTGCGCCCGTCACATCATGCGGCGCTCAGCGATAGCCGCTCAGTGATAGCCGATATCGCCCTCGCGCACCTTGCCGCGGAACACGCGGTACTGCATCGCGTTGTACACGAGGATGATCGGCAGCACGATCACGGTGCCAACGAGCGCGAACAGCTGGCTCGAATGGCTCGACGACGCATCCCAGATCGACAGCGACGGCGGCACGATGTTCGGCCAGATGCTGATCACGAGCCCCGTGTAGCCGAGGAACACGAGCGCGAGCGTCAACAGGAACGGCGTGGCCTCGTGCTCGCGTTTCACCGTGTGGAAGATGCCCCACACGCACGCGAGGACAAGGACCGGCACCGGCAGGAACCAGCCGAGGTCGCCGCTGCCGAACCAGCGATGCGCGACGGCCGGCAGCCCGATCACGGTCCACAGGCTGACCACGCCCATCACGGCGAGCAGCACGCCCGCGAGCGGTTTCATCAGCAGCCGCATCTTGCGCTGCAGTTCGCCGTCGACCTTCAGGATCAGCCAGCCGCAGCCGAGCGTCGCATACGTGACGAGCACGCCGATCCCGCACAGCAGGCTGAACGGCGACAGCCAGTCGAACGGCCCACCCGCGAACTGGTGGTTCTCGATCTTGATGCCTTGCAGCAGCGAACCGAGCACGATCCCCTGGCAGAACGCGGCGAGCGCCGAGCCGCCGATGAACGCGAGATCCCACATATGTTGCGTGCGCGTGGCCTTCGCGCGCAGCTCGAACGCCGCGCCCCGGAAGATCAGCCCGACCAGCATCAGCACCAGCGGCAGGTAGTTCGCCGGCAGCAGCGTCGAATACACGACCGGGAATGCGCCGTAGAGCCCGGCGCCGCCGAGCACCAGGAACGTCTCGTTGCCGTCCCACACCGGCGCGACGGTGTCGAGCATCACCTGGCGCTCGGCCTTCGCGTCGAAGAACGGAAACAGCAGGCCGATACCGAGATCGAAGCCGTCCAGCATCACGTAGATGAATACGCCGAGGCCGATGATCGCGGCCCACACGACAGGAAGATCGATTTGCATGGCTTACTCCGCTTCGGTGACGTTCAGCGGCGTGGACAGCGCGCTCTTGCGCAGCCCCGGATGCCGGTGCAGCTCGATATACCCGGCCTGGGCGGCCGGCCCGCGCTTCATCAGTTTCATCATGTAATAGATACCCGTTCCGAACACCAGGAAATACACGACCACGAAGATCAGCAGCGACACGCCAACCTGCTGCGCGCTGAGCGGCGCCACCGAATCGACGGTGCGCAGCACGCCGTACACGGTCCATGGCTGCCGCCCGACCTCGGTGGTGATCCAGCCGGCCAGCAGCGCGAGGATGCCCGACGGCCCCATCGCCACCACGAACCACTGGAACCAGCGCGTCTCATACAGGCGTCCGCCCCTTCTCAGCAGCAGCCCGAGCAGCGCGGTGAGCAGCATCAGCATCCCGAGGCCCGCCATGATCCGGAACGTCCAGAACACGATCGGCGAATACGGGCGGTCCTGCGGCGGGAATTCCTTCAACCCGCGAATCTCGCCGTCCCAGCTGTGCGTGAGGATCAGGCTGCCGAGGTGCGGCACCTGGATCGCATAGCGCGTGGTTTCGGCCTGCATGTCGGGCAACCCGACGAGGTTCAGCGCGGTGCCGCCCTTCTCGGTTTCCCACAGCCCTTCGATCGCCGCGATCTTCGCCGGCTGGTATTCGCGCGTGTTCAGCCCGTGCGCATCGCCGGCGACAATCTGGATCGGCGCGAGCACCAGCAGCATCCACAGCGCCATCGAGAAGCTGCGCTTCACCGGCTCGTCGCGACGCCCCTTGAGCAGGTGCCACGCGCCGCACGCGGCGACGATGAAGCCCGCGACGATGAACGCCGCGATCGTCATGTGCACGAGCCGGTACGGGAACGACGGGTTGAAGACGACCTTGAACCAGTCGACCGGCACGACGAGGCCGTTCTCGATCTTGTAGCCCTGCGGCGTCTGCATGAAGCTGTTCGACGCGAGGATCCAGAATGTCGAGATCAGCGTGCCGACCGCGACCATCAGCGTCGCGAAGAAGTGGGCGCGCGGGCTCACGCGCTGCCAGCCGAACAGCATCACGCCGAGGAAGCCGGCTTCGAGGAAGAACGCCGTCAACACTTCATAGGTGAGCAGCGGGCCCGTGATGTTGCCCGCGACGCGCGAGAAGCCGGCCCAGTTGGTGCCGAACTCGTACGCCATCACGACGCCGGAGACCACGCCCATCCCGAAGCCGATCGCGAAGATCTTCGACCAGAACTGGAACATCGATTTGTAGGCGGCATCGCCGGTGACGAGGTAGCGCCATTCCAGCACTGCCAGGAAGCTCGCCATACCGATGCTGATCGCGGGAAACACGATGTGGAACGACACCGTGAACGCGAATTGCAAGCGGGCGAGATGGAACGCATCGAAGATTTCCATGACCGTAATTTGCTCGTGGTTGTGAGGACGTACGCTCGAAGCAGGAAATCGCGCGACGGCTTGGCGACAACACATGCGAACACCAACGGTCACTCGCATGGCATCGAAGCGTGAATGACGATATCGCGTTTGCAACGATACTCGCAATCGTTCGAGCGTGCGTCGAAACTGTGCTGCTTGCATTGCCGAAGATGTGTGTACGGAAAACACATTTCGTGCCTGCGGGACGGTCAGCTGTACTGCTTTCCGCATTGCGGCGCTGTGTATCCGGCGTGCCCGTCATCCCCGCTAACATCCGCTGCAACGCCTGCCCGCGGCCACGCCGAGCCCCTCGGCCGCACCGCCCGGCAGCATCGAATCCCCGGTCCGGCGCACGCGCCCGACCCGGCCGGCCCGCCGGCCGATCCGCCTGGAGAAAACCGCATGGAATCCTGCATCCGCCGCGACGATCCGACCGGCAGCACCGCGTGTCATGTGACACGTCACCGCGCCGGCGACGCACGCGACACCGTCGACCGTGTCGTCGAAGAAACGCCGGTTGCATTGGTGTTCAACGGGATCGCGCACACGGTCATGATGGCGACCCCGATCGACCTCGACGTGTTCGGCCTCGGCTTCGCGCTGAGCGAAGGCATCGTCGAGCGCGCGTCGGACGTGTTCGACATCGAAAGCGAATGCCGGGCCGGCAGCGCCGAAGTGCGGCTTACCGTATCGCAGCAGGCGTTCATGGCGATGAAGGCGCACCGGCGCGCGCTGGCCGGCCGCAGCGGCTGCGGCGTATGCGGGATCGAAAGCATTGCGCAGCTCGACCTGCACCCGCCGCGCATCGCCGCCGCCGGCACGGCCGCCGGTGTCGGCGCGGCATCGATCGCGCGCGCCGCACGCGCGTTGCCGGCCCGTCAGACGCTGATGCGCGAGACGGGCGGCATCCATGCGGCCGCCTGGTGCGACCGCGACGGCGACGTGCTCGACGTGTTCGAGGACGTCGGCCGCCACAACGCGCTCGACAAGCTGATCGGCCGGCTCGCGCGGCGTCGCGCGAACCTGCACGACGGCTTCGTGTTCCTGTCGAGCCGCGCAAGCTACGAACTGGTGCGCAAGGCCGCGCGGGTCGGCATCCCGATGATCGCGACGATCTCGGCGCCGACGTCGCTCGCCATCGACGTCGCCCGCGAAGCCGGCGTGCGGCTGCTCGGCTTCTGCCGCAACGACGGCTTCGTCGAGTACGTGTCGCCCGACATCGCTCCCCTCTCTCATCCAGACCAACCGGCGCATCCGGCGCTTTCCCGATGAAACCCCTGACCGATTTCGATACCGCGCAGCAGCATTTCGCGAGCGCGTTCGCGCCGCTCGCGGCCACCACGTCCATCCCGGTCGCGCAAGCCGCCGGCCACGTGCTGGCCGCGCCGCTCACCGCCGTGCTCGACCAGCCGCCGGCCGACCAGAGTGCGATGGACGGCTACGCCGTGCGTCACGCGGATCTCGCGCAAGGCGAACCGCTGCACGTCGCGCAGCGCTGCTATGCGGGCGACACGCCGGCGCCGCTGGCCCCGCGCACGGCCGCGCGCATCTTCACCGGCAGCGTGATACCGCCGGGCGCGGACACCGTCGTGATGCAGGAGCACGCACGCGAGCAGGACGGCTGGGTCGCATTCGACGCGCCGCAGCGCAGTGGCTCGCACATCCGCCGCCGCGGCGAGGAAGTGCGCGCCGGCGACCTGCTCGTGCCGGCCGGCGTGCGCCTCGGTGCGATGCATGTCGGCGTCGCCGCCGCGCAGGGGTTCGCGCGCGTCGACGTGCGCCCCGCGGTGCGTGTCGGCATCCTGACGACCGGCGACGAGCTCGTCGCGTGCGGGCAGCCGCGGGCGCCGCAACAGATTTACAACAGCAACGCGCCGATGCTCGCCGCGCTGGTCTCGGGAACCGGCGCCGATGTCGCGATGAGCCTGCATGCGGCCGATACCGCGGCCGCCGTCGATCGCGCGCTGCGCGATCTGCACGCGGGGTGCGACCTGGTGATCTGCGTCGGCGGCGCATCGGTCGGCGACAAGGATCTGCTGCGCCCCTCGCTGGACGCGCTCGGTGCATCGTTCATCGTCGCCGGCGTACGCATGAAGCCGGGCAAGCCGGTTGCACTCGCACGGCTCGACACGCGGCCGGTGGTGCTGCTGCCCGGCAACCCGGGCGCCGCGATGACGGCGTTCGCGCTGTTCGTCGCGCCGCTGATCCGCCGCCTGCAAGGGCGCGATACACGCGTACCGGTCGTGCCGTCGCTGCCGATCGACGCCGACTTCGAACCGGATGCGCAGCGCGAACGCTTCGTGCGCGTGCACTGCACCGTCGGCCTCGACGGCACGCCCACCCTCGATACGCTGCGCCAGCAAGGCGCAGGCACGCTGCAGTCGCTGGTGCAGGCGAGCGGGCTGGCGCGGTTGCCGGCCGGGCCGCGCATCGCGTGCGGCGACGCGGTACCGTATTACGATTTCGCGCACTGGCTCGCATGAGCGCGACGCCGGACATTCGCCCGATCCGCGCCGTTCGCCGCGCGGGCCACGCAGGCCGCCCGGCGAACTGTATTCCTGCAATTCGGGCGCGATTGTGTCCCTGCCGGAAAAACCCGGCGGACTATCCTCACGAAGAGGCTCGTCACGCGCCGTGCGCCTGCCCATCCGCACCCGCACGGCCGACTGGCGACGCCCCACCGCTTACTTCCTGCAGGCCGACGAACCGATCGTGAATGCCATCGCCTCCGCCACGCCGGCCGCTGCCGCACTTTCCGGCGGCGCTTCGCCCGGCGCTTTCCCCCGCACGTCCGACACGCTCGGCCGCCCGCTGCGCGACCTGCGCCTGTCCGTGATCGATCAATGCAATTTCCGCTGCGGCTACTGCATGCCGCGCGAAAGCTTCGGCGCCGACTACGCATTCATGCCGTCGTCCGAGCGGCTGTCGTTCGCGCAACTGGAAAAGATCGCCCGCGCGTTCACATCGCTCGGCGTCGAAAAGATCCGCATCACGGGCGGCGAACCGCTGCTGCGCCGCAACCTCGAAGCGCTGATCGAACGCCTCGCCGTGCTGACGACCGTCGATGGCAAGCCCGTCGAAATCGCGCTGACGACCAACGGCTCGCTGCTGGCCGCAAAGGCGCGCACGCTGCGCGACGCGGGCCTGTCGCGCGTGACGGTCAGCCTCGATGCGCTCGACGATGCGGTGTTCCGCCGGATGAGCGACGCCGACGTGCCCGTGTCGCGCGTGCTGGCCGGCATCGAGGCCGCGCAGGCGGCCGGGCTCGCGCCGGTCAAGGTCAACGCGGTGATCGAGCGTGGCGCGAACGACGACCAGATCCTGCCGCTCGTGCGGCACTTCCGGCAGTCGGGCGTGGCCGTGCGTTTCATCGAATACATGGATGTCGGCGGCGCGAGCTTCTGGTCCGGCGACAAGGTCGTGCCGGCCGCGCGCATGCGCGAGCTGATCGACGAACACTATCCGCTCGTGCTCGTCGGCGAACCGGGGCACGACGCGACCGCGATCCGTTGCGCGCACATCGACGGTGCGGGCGAAGTCGGCTTCATCGCCAGCGTGTCGCATCCGTTTTGCGGCACCTGCTCGCGCGCCCGCGTGTCGGCCGACGGACGGCTCTACACGTGCCTGTTCGCGACGCAAGGCGCCGACCTGCGGCCCTGGCTCGACGACACCGCGTCGATCGCCGACCTCGCCACCGCCGTGCGCGAGCGCTGGACGCACCGCGACGACCGCTACTCCGAGCGCCGGGCCGCACGACCGGCCCGTGCGCCGGGCAAGACCTATCCGACCGTGCGCATGTCGCTGGTCGGCGGCTGAGGGGCTGCCGCGCGACACCGGACGCCCCGCTTACAGGAGAACCGTCATGACGACCTTCACCGAATCCCGCGCCGGGCTGCCGGACGATCCGTTGCACACCGGCAGCCCCGCTCCCGACGGCACGACCGACCCGCACCCGGACCCGCACCCCAAGCCGCCACCGTCGATTGCGGCCGGCTTTGAAGTGCGCGTGCAGTACGCGTCGATCGATGCCGGTGCCGAGCTCGCGCCGATCGTTCGCAATCCGAATGTCGGCGCGGTCGTGAATTTCCTCGGTGTCGTGCGCAACGAAGGCGACGTCGACGACGTGATCGCGCTCGAGGTCGAGCACTATCCGACGATGACCGAACAGGCGCTGTGGAGCATCGTCGAGGAAGCCAGCGCACGCTGGCGGCTCGAAGCGATCAAGATCGTGCATCGGGTCGGGCGCATTCCGCTCGGCCAGGCGGTCGTGCTGGTCGTGGTGGCCGCCGCGCATCGGGGGTCCGCGTTCGATGCGTGCGAATTCCTGATGGACTTCCTGAAGACCCACGCACCGTTCTGGAAAAAGGAGATCCGCCACGACGGCGTATCCGGCTGGGTCGAGGCGAAAGCGCACGACGACCAGGCGATGCGGCGCTGGGGCTGAGCGGGCGCGCCGCGCCCTTTCCGATTCCGCCGATTCCTTTCAAGACATCGCGATGAAACTGACGATCAAATACTTTGCAAGCATTCGCGAACAACTCGATCTCGACGAGGAAATCGTCGAGATCGATGCGCGCGAACTCACCGTCGACGCGCTGCGCGACATGCTGGCCGCGCGCGATGCGCGCAGCACGGAAGCGCTGCGGACGGACCGGCCCGTGCGCGCGGCCGTCAACCTCGAGATGGTGACGGGGGGATTCGTCGTGCGGGAGGATAGCGAGGTGGCGTTTTTTCCGCCGGTGACGGGCGGCTGACATCACGACGTGCCGGAGTGAACCCGGCATGACATCGATCGCCCGTTGCGATTCGCACGCGCTGACGTCGCTTGTCAGCCGCTCGCGGCCGGCATCGCGGCCCGGCTCGACAGATTCGCGCGGCGCGATGAGCGGGTAACGCGACGGCGGCCTCCTGCCGTCAGGAAGAAAGCCGGCACAAGGCCGGCTTCGTCGTCGAAACGCAGGATGCCGCGCTCGCCTGCTCAGCGCATGCACGCCGAGGCCAGCTTGCCGACCGTGATCACCGCCTGCTCGATTTCCGGCGACCACGGGCTGCTGTAGTTCAGCCGGATGAAATTCCGGTAGCTGTCCGTGATCGAGAACATGTAGCCGGGCCCGATCGTGATCCCCTGCTCCAGCGCGAGCTGGTACAGCCGCATCGCATCGACCTGCGCGGGCAACTCGACCCACAGCACGTACCCGCCGGCCGGGCTCGAGATGCGCGTGCCTTCCGGGAAGAACCGCGACACCATCGCGCGCATCAGGTTCGCCTGCTGCGCATACGCCTTGCGAATCCGCCTCAGGTGATGCTCGTAGCCGTCGCGTTCGAGAAACTCCGCGATCGCGAGCTGCGGCAGCGACGGCGTCGCGAGCGTGTTCAGGAATTTCAGCTTCTCGACCTGGTCGCGATAGCGGCCCGGCAGCGCCCAGCCGATCCGGTACGCGGCCGTCAGGCTCTTCGAGAACGACGAACAATGCAGTACGATCCCGCTGCGGTCGTAGGACTTCAGCGAACTCGGATGCGCATCGCCGAAATACAGTTCGTTGTACACGCCATTCTCGATCAGCGGCATCCCGGCCTTCGCGGCGAACTCGACCAGCTCGCGCTTGCGCTCGTCCGGCATCTGGAAGCCGAGCGGGTTCTGGAAGTTCGGCATCACCATGCAGGCGGCGATCGGCTGCGACTTCGCAATCGCGGCCAGCGCCGCGATGTCGATTCCGTATTCCGGATGCGTCGCCACCTCGATCGCCTTCATCCCCATCCGCTCGATCGCGTGCAGCATCGCGTAGAACGTCGGCGATTCCACCGCGATCGTGTCGCCTGGCTTCGCAACGGCCTGCAGGCACAGGTTGATCGCCTCCGTCGCGCCGACCGTCACGATGATCTCGTTCGGATCCACCGACATTCCGTTTTCCAGGTAGCGTCGCGCGATCTGCCGGATCAGCCGTGGATGCCCCGGCGGCAGCCCGTCCGTCACGCCCCACAGCGACTTGTCGCGGCCGGCCGCATACGCGTAGCGGTTCAGCTTCTCGAACGGGAACAGGCTCGGGTCCGGATACGGCGAGCCGAGCGGCACCGCGTCGTCGGTGCCGATCGCGCGCAGCGTCGACAGCACCAGCCGGCTCACGTCGACCGACGACGAGATCGCGATCGGCTTCGACGGCCGCAGCTCGCGCACCGGCGCATGGCCGTCGTCACGCCGCAGGTTCACGAAATAGCCCGACTGCGGCCGGCTTTCGAGCAACCCGCGGCTTTCCAGCAGCAGGTACGCGTGCAGCACGGTCGTGATGCTGATCCGGTGCTGCTGGCTCGCCTGCCGCACCGACGGAATCCGGTCGCCGTGCCGGTACACGCCCTGGCGGATCAGGCGCTCGATGTCGTCCGCGAGTTTTTCATAGAGCTTCATCGCGCGCCCCCCGCCGGCCTGCGCCGCCGTGCCGCCCTGCCGCGCGCGTCCGGCACGCACGTGTTCTGCCCGCCGACCAGGCCGTCGTGATTCCTGATCTTTCCCTCCGGATTTGCCTTTTCCATCGCACTGGCTCGCTCTTGAAGAAGCGCCAACAGGGTTCCGGTACGACTGGATCTGCGGCACTGTGCACTTGATGATGGAATCTTAAGAGCAGAACAGTTGGCGGCGAGTACACACATCGACCACGCGGACAAGAGTACAGTTCGGCGCGAATCGCGTATCGCGAGAAAACTGTACGTCTTATGAAATGGCCGGACGGACGGGAGCCTTGCGCGGCGTGGCGGGATCGGCCCGGAACGCCCGCCGCACGGCCTTTCGCCCGATTGCCGTAATTGGGGTGCAATACTGTGCGGCCGCACGGTTTTCATTGTCCGGAGCCAGACCATGCAATCCACGATCGAACAGACAGCCTGGCTCGGCGGCGCCATCCGCGCCGTTCGGCAAGTACAGAAGCACTGGCGCACGTACGAGGCGTCCGGCCGCGTCGGCGCCTGGCCATCGCGCGCCGTCGGCAAGGAGACCGCCCATGGCTGATCGAGACCTCGCCGCGCAGCTCGTCGCGCGGCTGACCGGCACCGCGGACCATCCGCGCTTCACCGGCGCGCCGCTCGACCTGTCGACGCTCGACGCATCGTCGCTGGGCGCCGTCTGGCCGGCGCTGCGTCGTGTCGAGCACGACCTCATGCGGCGCGACCACGCGTACGACGACCCGCGCGCCGAATTTGCGCGCTGGCTGCACGGGCAGATCGATGCGCTCGGCCTCGTGCCGCTCGTCGACGCCGATGCGGCGCTCGAACTGTTTCGCGACATTCCTCCCGGCGGATGGCAGCGCGCGCTGGAGGATCTACCCTGCCTCGACGCGCTGCCGTCGCCCGCGCTGCAGGCCGAACTCGCCCGCATCGCGGGCGAACCGGAGGAAGGCGGGATGCGCGCGGCGTCCGCGTATGGCGCCTATGCGCTCGACTGGTTCGCCGGCCGCCGGGACTTCTCGGCGCGACGCGACGCGTATGCCCAAGCGCTGGCGGATTCGCCGTTTCGCGTGCGCGAACTCGACGTGCTGCCCGAACTCGGGCCGGCCGCGCTGCTCGCGCTGGCCGCGACGAACGACGGCTACTTCGCGCCGAAGCGGCTGTGGCTCGACCTCAGCGATCCCGCTGTCACGCTCGCGGAAGACGCCGCGTATGTCGCGTTCGCGCGCGACGCACTGACCGAGGCCGCGCGGCAGGTCGCGGCGCTCCATTCGGGCGCCGTGCCCTACGAGGCCGATCGCGCGTTCACGACCGACGACGCGCAGGTCGTCGCGCGCGCCGCGCGCGTGGCCGCCTATCGCGACGAAGCGTGGCTGCGCCCGCTGATCGGGCCGTTGCTGACCGGCGTGTGCGTCGCGCCGACGGCCGCGAAGACCGTGCCGTCGCAGTCGCTTGCGATCGCACTCGGCCACGCGGTCGAGGCGATCCCGACACCCGAGAGCGTGCGTGCGCTACGCGATGCGCTCGCCATCGTGCGTCATGCCGGCGTGCAGAAGAAACTCGCGCGCAACCTGAAGCCGGCCGAACGCGCGCTCGGCGAGCGGCCGCACACCGCGCTGCGCATGACGCTCGACGCGAAGCCCGACAAGAAGCAGCTTGCGATGCTCGCCACGTGCATGGAAGCCGGCTTCTGGCAGTCGATGACGCTCGGCCATGCCGAATGGCGCGAGCGCCTCGTCGATGCGCCGGCCGGCGCGGCGTTCGCCGCACGCATGATCTGGCACGCGCGCGGCCCCGATGGGTCGACGCATTCGTTCATGCCGGACATCGCGCAAGGCAAGGTCGTGCTGCGCGACGTGGCCGGGCACGCGATCGACGTCGCCGACGACAGCGAGATCAGGCTATGGCACCCGTTGCTGGCCGACGCGCACGAGCGACTCGCGTGGCAACGCGCGATCGTCGGCCGCACGCTGCGGCAACCGGTCAGGCAGGCCTTCCGCGAATACTACGTGCCGGCCGACGGCGACGCGACGGCCAGCGAGTCCGCGATGTTCGAAGGCCACGTGCTGTCGAGCCGGCCGCTGATTGGCGTCGCGCGCCGCGAAGGCTGGTCGATCCGCGCGTACGACGACGGGCTCGTCCGCGAATTCGGCGACGTGCGCGCGACCTTCTTCGTCGATGCGCGGCTCTATCCGGGATCGGAAAGCCACGGCACGTCGCGCCGGCTGCACTTCGAACGCCGGCACGACCGGCGCTGGGTGCCGCTGCCGATCGGCGAGATCGATCGTGTCGTGTTCTCGGAAGTCGCGCGCGCCGTCGACCTGCTCGTGAGCGTCGCCGCATTCGCGCTCGACGACGACGCGACGCGCGCGGCCGCCGCCGCACTCACGGTCGACCCGGTGCGCCAGCGCGAACGCGAAGCGCAACGCTGGCAGCGCCTGAACCGGTTGTCGGATGTGCCGCTGGGCACGATGGCGCAGCATCGCCGGCACGTGCTGTCGCTGGTGTTCGCCGAGCCGGTGGCGCAAGGGAAGATGACGATCGACGAACGCCATGTGCGCGTCGGCGCGTGGTCGGTGCATTGCGCGACCGGGCGCGTGATGCGCGACGGCGAACCTGTCGAACCCGCGATCGAGCCGCCGCCGTCGCCGCTGCGCGCGGTGCCGTGGCTGCCTTACGACGAAGCGCTGCTGCAGCGGATCGTCGATGTGGTGGCGGGGTTGCTCGACTGAGCGGCCGCCGTCAGATCGAACCGAACAGCGCGCGCGGCCGGTCCTTCAACGTGCCGGCGAGAATCCGCAGGTCGTTGACGAGTTCGTCGCGCGTGACCGGGAAGATCTCGTTCGACGCGCGCGGCGACCTGATCAAGCCGCCGTACACGCTGTTCCGCGTCGAACAGGGGCAGTGGCGCAGCATCCGCACGGTCGGCGGCGCGTCGCACTGATCGACGCCGAGCAGCCGGCAGCAGGCGGCGTCACCGCGCCGCCTGCTGCCGCTGCACCTCCTGCGCTTTCATCTGCATATACGCGCCGCGCTCGACCTCGTGCAGTTGCTGCGGATACTGCTCGGTCGCGTCGAACCAGCGCGCGAGGCGCTGGTCGAGCGGCTTGTCGAGCGTCGCGAGATAGGTATCGATCGCGAGGTAGTAGCGCATCGTGTTGCGCTCCAGCAGCCCGCGCACGCCGCCGATGTACTGCGGCTGCGCGGCCGATCCGCCACCGATGTTCGTGAAGCCGACCTTGTCGCTGCCGACGGTCGCCAGGTAGGTCTTCATCGCCATGCGGCCCACGGTGCCGAAGCCATACGAATACGTCAGGTGCAGGAACGTGCGCGACGCGCCGACCGGCACGGCCTCCAGCGCGATCCGGTAATCCTTCGTGCCCATCGGGCCGCTGTCGGCGGTCAGGTCGACCTGGAAATAGTCGGGCGTCGCGGCCGCCACGCGATAGCGGAACTGCACGCGATAGGTGTCCGACAGCTTCTGCTGGATCTTGCGGCCGAGGTTCACGTCGAGCACCGGGCCGTTGCTGCCGGTCGACGCATGGCAATACTTCGTGTTCAGGTGCAGGATCAGCACCGCGCACCAGTTCGCGGGGCCCTGCGCGGGATCGTCGAGCTGGCCGCTCACGACCGCGTACGGATAGTCGACCAGCGCGTAGATGTCGCCCTTCAGCGACGACGACGCTTCCGCCGATTCGAGGACCAGCGGCCGGTGGAACGCGTTGTCCTTCAGTTGCGCGCCGAGGCTGCGGTAACGCTCGAGCAGCGTCGCCGCATCGTCCGCGCCGAACGACTGCGCACTCCAGCCGACGCATAAGGCCGCGACGAACGCGTGCCAGGCGCGACGAGCAAGCCGCCTGCCGCGCGGATCTCCGGATGTCTTCATTCTTGTGCTCCCGCCTGGCGCGCGAGGGTCGCGCACATGTTTCACAGAATACGCCTGGCCGCAGCGCAACAATGCACGCGAATGGGCCGTTATCGGCTCCGCTTCACCGGCACCGGCAACTGCGCGGCGGTGATCCGGATCAGTGCCGACAGCCATTCGCGATCGTCCCAGCGCTCGCCGCCGATCACGAGGTGCGGTTTCGCGGCCGGATACGGCGAACCCTCTTCGCACGTGCCGAGAAACGCGCGGCCTTCTGCCGTGGGTTTGACAAACAGCCGATCGTCGCAGACGAGCGCGACCATCTTGCCGTCGCAATAGATGCCGTACTCGCCGAACATCTTGCGCGCCGATACGGTGCCGGCCGCCGCCATCTGCTCGACGATGAAATCGACCGTGCCTTGGCTCGATGCCATCCGCCGCTCCTTTCAAAAAGTTTATGACTGTCGTGTGCGACGGACCGTTCCGCACGATGGGTGAATCCCGCTGCGGTGCGGCATTCATTCGTCGGCGGAACGCGGATTCACGCGCGGGCGGCAAGGCTTGCCGGCCCATGACGCCCTGCGCCCTGCGCCGTGACAGTTGCATGACGGTGCAACATCCAGTCCGCGCTGAAAACTGCGCTGCTTGTTTTCCGTCCGGCCGAAACCGCACGCATTCGCCAGCGCCGCACCACGGCCGCTCCACGTTCGAGCGTGGCGCGGAAACGCGCGCGGCACGACACGCGCCGACAGCAGACATGCCCGCACGCGACCGCAGCAGCAGCCCGACCGGAACGATGCCGTTACTTGTCCGCCGCAAACGCACTCGACATCTGCCTCGCCCGCTTCACGTCGTCGCCGTGCAGATAAATCGACGTCGTCGAAATCGATGCATGCCGCAAGTTGTCGCGCACGGTGGTCAACTCCGCGCCGCGCGCCAGCGCATGCGTCGCATGCGTATGACGCATCCAGTGCGGGCTTGCCTGCCGCAACTTCTGCGCGAGTGCGGGGTTGTCGGCATCGACTTGATCGGCCGTCTGCGCGAAGAAACGCTGCATCACCTTCCACAGCCGCACGCTCGTGATCGCGGCCGCGCCGTCTTCCGCGAGGCTCGGGATCAGCGGCGTGTCGGGCCGCCAGCGTGACGGCGTGACCGGCAGCCGGCGTGCGACCAGGAAACGGTCGAGCGCCGTGCGCGCGAGCGGCGGCAGCGCGACGCGTGCGGCCTTGCTGCCCTTGCCGATCACCTTCAGCCACGCGTCGCCGTGCGCATCGGTCTCGATGCCGCCGAGCGTCGCACCGACCAGTTCACTCGCACGCAGCCCGGTCGCATAGCCGAAATCGAGAATGAAACGCAGCCGTTGCGCGGCGGCCGGCGTCCAGCCCGACTGCGGCGCGGCCATCGTGCCCTTGCGGAACTCGAGCCCGTCGGCGATCGTGCGTACGAGCAGCCACTCGCCTTCGGTGAACGCATGCGACGTGTCGAGTGCGCTCGCGCCGCGCGTGTCGCGCACCTTGACGCCCGCGAACGGATTCGCGAGCAGGTAGCGCTGCTCGATCAGCCAGCGGAACAGCGCGCCGAGCACCGACAGCGTGTACGCGGCCGAGCGGGCGGACAGCGCGCCCGAGAACGGCCGCCAGTCCGGCGCACCGCGCGGCCGCACGGGCCCGACCCAGCGCTCGTGTGGCGTCGGGCGCCGCACGAACGCGCGATACGCGAGCGCATCCTCGGTCGTCAGCGACGACAGCGCGCGGCCGCGCTCGACGATCGCCCACAGGATCAGCCGCTCGGCCTCCTTCCGGTATGCACGCCGCGTCGCGGCCGATTCGTGCAGCGACAGCCACGCGTGCACGGCCGCGTAGTCGTTGTCCGCATCGAGTGTGCTGGTCGCGCGCGGCGCGCGGAACGTGCCGGCCGAACCGTCGACCTCGTGCGGCAGCTTCAGGTGCTCCCACGGCACGATGCTGCCGCGCGGCGTCGCCGCGATCAGCGCGCGCGCCCGTTCGGTCAGTTCCGGATGCGCGGCGAAAAACGCCTCGATGTGCCGCGCGCCCGCCACGCCGAGGCCCGCGATCGCGCGCCACCACTGGCGCCGGCGCGGAATCCGCACCGTGAGATCGGCGAGCGTCGCGATCCCGTGCGCACGCAACGCGACGACCGCGCGTGCGGGCAGCCACCGGCCGACGTCGTCGCTGATCTGCGGGACCGGCGCGCGCGCATGACGCAGCTGGCCGATCGCTTCCGCGGCAGCCTTCGCCTCCTGCAAACGCTCACCGTCGGCATGACCGAGCCGCTCCGCGAGATCGGGCCGGCCAACCTGCCGCGCGACGCGCACGAGGCGGCGCCGGATGCCGCCGATCACGCCGCGCGCCGACCGTCCTTCGCCAAGCCGATCGGGCAGATAGCGCTCGACGGCCTGGCGCACGGTCATGCCCGCGTACCACGCGCGCAGCGCGGCCAGTTCGTCGGCGTCGGGAAAGCCTGCGGGCGCAGGCGCGGCATCGGAGGCAGGCGGTGAGGCGAGACGCGGTTTCATAGGCGCCAGTTTGACAGAAGCGCGCGCGGCCGCAAACGTCGCGCGTGGCGCGCCGGGCAGGATACGCGTTCGCGAGCGAAACGCTCGACACCGCCTGTTATGCTGCGCACTGCATTCGCGCGTCGCCCGTCCGCCGCTTCCTCGCATCACGTCGCGGCGGGCGGGATCCGCATTGACTTGCGCTGGACGGTCTGGCCATCCGTATCGGTATCCGCAGCGGGATATCGAAGGTCGCGCGGTTCGTTCGGCGCATTTCCGGCCGTCGGTCAATCACACCTTTACCAACAAGAACCGCCATTTCATGACATCCCGCCTGCTTGCCGCGCTCGTTGCCGCGGCCTTGAGCTGCACCGCCCTGCCCGCCGCCTTCGCACGCACCTACGTCGCGCCGACGGCGTCGCTCGGAACAGGGGCCTACGTTCACCAGTTCGTGTTGCGCGACCCCGTCACGCGCGAGCCGCTGCCGAATGCGCGCTACCGGCTGTTCCTGCCCGGTCAGGTCATCGCGGGGCTGCCCGTCAAGCCGGAGCAGCACGACAGCGTGATCTTCGGCACGACCGACGCGGCCGGGCGCACCGTCCGGGTCCGACTGCCGAAACGGCATCCGGAGAAGCAATGGGTGTTCAACCCGATCGTCGGCGACGGCGATCTGGGCGAATCGTTCCGGCTGGTCGACCCGGGCGGCACGGCGCCGCTCGGCCATTTCCCGTACGTGCTGGACGTGGAGAACGAATATCTCGCGTGCGGCTATTCGGATGCGAACGGCTACACCTACTACGCGCAAACCCACACGCCGCGAAGCGTCAATCTTTACACCGGCACGCTGGCCGGATCGGCCGACGCCGACTGGTGCGCGGGCCCGGGCCTGACCATCGCGAACAGCGCGAACACGCCGGGCACGCCTGACCTGTACACGCAATACCTCGGCAGCCTGGTCGCCAACGGCGACCGGATCAGCAGCGAATTGCGGCAGCAGATCGTCGCCAAGCTGCTGTCGCTCGCGATCGCCGAACGCGACGAGGGCCGCGTGGCCGCCGCGCTCGATTTCGACAGGATTCCAGACGATCACCTGAACAACATCGGCTACCAGCTCGCCGACGCCGGCATCGCGGTCGAGCGCGGGCTCGCGATGATCGACGCGCATCTCGCGCAATCACCGGACGATGCGTATGCGCTCGACAGCAAGGGCTGGGCGCTGTATCGGCTCGGCCGCAACGACGAAGCGCTCACTTGGTTCGATCGCTCGATCGCGATCTTCGCGAAGGACGGCGACACGGACGAGGACGCGAGCGAAGCCTATGCGACCGGGCTGACGCACAAGGGCGAAGTGCTGTGGAAACTGGGCCGCCGGAATGAAGCGCGCGAAGCGTTCGCGCAGGCGCGGAAGGTTCAGCCGAAGAACGGGGAACTGGCGGAAACGTTGAAGCGGCTGAACGTGCAGGCGAGCCCGGACAGCGCGGCGCCGCCCGGTACGAGCGGCACGTAACGGCACGCGCCGCGAGCCGTGATCGTCGGGACAACGCCGGTCGCGGCTGGCATGGATCGTCGCGGGACGGCATGTCGACGTTCCCGGACGCGTTCACCCTCCATCGCGTGAGCGTTGGCGGCAAGGCGCTGCTTCGTGCCTACGCGCATTCCTATGCAACGCAACGCGTCACTCCTCGCCTTTCGCGCCCGGATTGAGCATCACGACAAAGCCCGCCACGCCGACGACCAGCGCGATCGCGCCGCCGCGCAGCGCCGTCGTGTTGTCGAACAGCAGCCCCGACACGACGGCCATCATCCCCGCGAGCGACACGAACACGGCGATCGCCGCGACGACGATCCGGGACTGGCGGCGTATCATCGCGCGCGCCCGGCCGCTCAAGCGGCGGCAGCCGTAGCCGCGAGGTCGTGATCGTCGCCGCGAATCAGCAGCACCGGGCACGTCGAGCCGCGCACGAAGCGCTCGGCCACGCTGCCGAGCAGCACGCGCCGGATACCGCGCCGCCCGTGCGTGCCGACCACCGCGAGATCGATCCCGCCTTCCTTCACGTAGCGCTGCAGGCGTTCCGCGATGTCCTCGCCGATGCTCTCGGTCTCGACGAGTTCGGCCTCGCCCTTCGCACCGGCCAGCGCGATGACCTGTTCGGCTTCGCGCAACACCTTGCGCCCGTCGTCGCGCAGTTCCTCGACCAGCGCGTGCGGGTCGAGACGGCCCGCGTAGTTAAAGAGCACCGACATGTCGACGACGTACACGGCACTGACGTGCGTGTCGCCTGCCAGCGCGACCTTCACTGCCTCGGCCAGCGCCTGTTTCGACGAAGCGCTGCCGTCGACGGCCACCATGATCTTCTTGTACATGCGAACCTCACTGGGGTGAATGGCCGCGCGTCCGATCGCACACGGCCTGTCACCATCATCGGCGGACGGCGGGCTCGAATGTTGACGGCGATCAAGGTCGACCGGGAGCCGCACGTGCGGCAAAGCGACGCGACGGGCAGCCGATCCATCCCGCTCGCGGCAAGGTCGCAAACCCGGCTGGCCAGGAAACCGAAACAGCCGGATCGAGCAGTCATCGTGCCGAAGGCGCTATCATCGAACGTGCGACTTTCGTCCGGCCCTTATTTGCCGGCCCACTTTCAACTCGCTCAACCGACATGACAACGACTACCGAACGCGTGGACGGCGCCGCCCAGCATCTCGTCGCCGCCCGCCATGCCGGCTCGCCCGGCCCGCTGCTGCCCGATGCGCTGCGCCCCGAGAACGTCGAGACCGCCCTCGCGATCCAGCAGCGCGTGGCCGACCTGCTCGGCGAACCCGTCGGCGGCTGGAAATGCGCGCTGCCGCCGCCCGACCGCGTGATCCTCGCACCGATTTTCGCGTCGACGATCCGCGAGGCCGATGCGCCGTACCGCGTCGTCGGCGGGCCGATCGTGCGGATCGAACCGGAAATCGCGTTCGTGCTCGATCGCGACCTGCCCGCGCGCGGCGAGCCGTACGGCGAACAGGACGTGCGCGACGCGATCCGCGAAGTGCGCATCGTGCTCGAAGTGCTCGGCTGCCGCTATGCGGAGCCCACGCGCGCGTCGAAGTTCGAGCTGCTGGCCGACGGGCAATTCAACCAGGGGCTGTGCGTCGGCCCGGTCGTGCCCGACGGGCTGAACGTGCCGCTCGAGACGCTGGCGCTGTCGTTCGAGGGCGCGCTGAACCGCGCGATCGACGGCCGCCATCCGGATGGCGATCCGCTGAAACCGCTGGTGTGGCTCGTCAATTTCCTCGCCTCGCGCGGCGACGCCGTGCGCGCCGGGCAGATCGTGACGACCGGTTCGTACGCGGGCGCGATCGACGTGCCGCTCGGCGATGCGCTGACGGTGCGATTCGGCGAACTCGGCAGCCTGTCGGTGACGTTGACGGCGTGATGCGCGGGGCGCGCGGGCACGGCTGAGCGGGCGGGTCGTTGCCCCGTTGCCCGCAGGGTGACGGCCGCGCCCCTCGCGTGGCCCGCTTTGTGGCCGGTGTCACGTGCGTTGCTACCCGCGGTGCCGTGAAGGCAGCGTCATCGCGGCCACGCCGACGATGAGCGAGCCGGCGTCGGCCGGCCGCGAGACGAAACCCTGACCATCGAAACGTTGACCAGGAACATCGCTCGCGACTGATGCCGCGCGCCCCGGCGTCAAGCCTCCTTCGCAACGACACGCCCCGTATCCCGCCCGTCCCGGCGTGATAACGTTGCACATCATTGCGCGCGCAAGCCCGAACCTCGGGCATGTGCGCCGCCTCCACGCCGATACCGACCATGTCGCTGACACCGCTTCCCGCCCTGCTCGACGAAACACTGCGCACCGTCGCGCGCCGCTACCGGCTGCCGCCGCTCGACAGCGCGTCGTCGCCGGCCGACGCCGCCAACCCGGCCGCCACGCTCGCGATCGTGATCGAGGAAGCGCGCAGGATGCGAAGCGGCGGACAGACGCCCGACGCGGTACTGCGGCAGCGCTTCGTCGACGCCCTCGCGCAGATGATCCGGGATGCAATGGACACGCGCGCCGGCGATCCCGCCTTTCAGGCCGCGGTACTGCGGCACGATGCGCCGAGCGTGCGCGAATACGCGTCGTTGTCCGCGCGCGCCGAGCAGGACCGCCGCGCGCTGCACTCGGCCGTCAACGCGATCGCGCATCCGGCCAAGCTCGAGCGCAGCGCCCGCCCGTGGCAACGCGACGGGCTCGCGCGGCTGCATGCGGCGGCCGCCGCCGCGTCGTGGGCCGAACTGCACGACACGCTGCGGCAACTGCTCGCGCTACCCGACATGGCGACCGACGCCGCGTTCGAGCAGGACATCGTCAAGCTGAAAGACAGCGCAGCGCTCGAGCGCATGCTGCGCGTCGACGCACTGGCGTCGGACGAGCACGTGCGTCGCTACCGTGCGCTCTGGGTACGCCAGGGCCCGCTCGAAGGCAGCACCGTCGCCGTCGCGCAGGGCGTCGCGTCGCAGCAACGCGGCGCGGCCGTCGAAGCGCTGGCCGCACAGGCGCTCGACGCGCTGGCCCGCCGGCTCGACGCCGTCGACGCGCACCGCACGTACCGGGTGGTGACGTCGATGCGTGTACCGTCATCGATACCGGGCCGCCACGATCGCGCGAAAACCGAATGGGACGCGATCCTGCTCGAACGCACGCGCGACGATGATCCGGCGCCCGCGTGGAACGTGCGTTTCCTCGTCGAGGCGAAGGCGTCCGCGGATGCCGCGACGACCGACCTGCCGCGGCTGCTGCGCGGCCTGAACCTGCTCGCGCAGGCCGACCCGGACACGATCTATTCGTTCGAGACGCACCAGGGCACGGTGCGCGTGCACGGCGCGTCGCTGCACGCGCTGACGACCGACGAAGCGACGCTGCCACGGGAAGTGCTCTATTGCTGCGAGGCCTCCGCCGACGCGACGCCGCGCCTGCTGGGCGCCGCAAGCCGGATGCAGCTGCTGTCGGCGCAAGCCAGCCTCGAATACGCGAGCGCGCTCGCGCAGCGGCCGGATGCCGATCCGGGCGGCCTCGGCGTCGTCTGGCACGCGCTGCTGACGCTGCCGCAATGGCATGCCGTGCTGCACCAGTACCCGTCGTTGCGGCAGGTCCGCGAGCTGATGGTGGCGATCGACGACTTGCGGGCCGCGATCGACGATGTGGCCGACGACGGCGTCGCCAGCAGCGTGTACGCGTAAGACGGGAACCGAGCCGGCCATCGACACGGCTTGCCCGCCGGCGCGCACCGGCCACCGATGCGCCCGGCCACGGCCCGCACCTGCGAAATTCGTGCATCCAGTGCGGTACGATACGCGCCGGGGCGAAAACGCCTCACCTGAGAGACCGGCCGCTGCGGCCCCACACCCGGCACAAGAAAAACATGCCCAAACACCCATTGCTGCACCGACGCCTGTTCGCCGCGCTAGCGGCCAGCCTGTTCTGGATTCCGGCCGCCCATGCCAGCGGCGACGACGGCTGCTATGCGCCGACCACGCTCCGGCAGACCGCCTACTCCTGCGCCAACGTGCCGATGCTGAGCCCCGCGAACGACACGCGCATCAACGCGATGCTGATGATGGTCGACAGCGCCAAGGTCGCGCAGGCGTTTCCGGATCCGAAGACGATCCCGGCGAAAGACCGGATCAACCAGATCATCGTGCCGTTTCCGATGGACTTCTCCGGATGGATCTATATCGGGCAGAAGGCGCCCGATAAAGATGGCAACGCAACGGATGCCGAAACGCCGTCGAACCAGTACGCCGACGGCGAAGGCAGCATCTGCCGCAGCATGGCCTCGGGCGCCGACGCGTTCAACGACGCACTGGGCGGTGCCGGCAGCCTCCCCGCCGATGAAGCCGCGCGCCTGCGCGCGGCACGCGCCGACATCGCGCAGAAGACCTGCGCCGCCGGCGGCGCAAGCGCCGCCTGGACGAAACCGCCGGTCAAGTCGCCGCTCGGCCAGCAGTTCGCCGCGTACCTCGACGGCACGAACGCGTTCTACCGCGCCGACTTCCTCACCGCGACCAAGGCCTTCGCGAGCGCGTCGCACAGCGCGAACCCGTGGCTGAAGGAAACCGGCCTCTATATGGCCGGGCGCGCGCAGCTGAACGCCGCGCAGGCCAACGTGTTCGGCAACGACAGCCCCACGCCGTCGCGCGACCGCGTGGAGAAGGTGTCGCTCGACGCCGCGAATACAGTGTTTCGCACTTACCTGAAGGTGTATCCGCAGGGGCGCTATGCGACCTCCGCGACGGGGCTGTTGCGGCGTGTCGCGTGGCTCGGCGGCAACGTGACGCAGCAGGCCGACCTGTACGGCCACGCGCTCGCGCGCTGGTCGCCGGCGACGTCGAACGTGCCGCTGATCCAGCTGGCGAACGAACTCGACAGCAAGCTGCTGTTCGGGCCGGAATTCGACGCGCGCCAGATCCAGTCGCCGACCGTGCTCGCGACCGTCGACCTGCTGCGCATGCGCACGTCGGACAGCAGCGATTCGAGCCGCAAGCCCCTGACGCTGGACGACCTGCAGGCGCAGAAGCCGCGCTTCGCGAACGCGCCCGCGCTCTACGACTACCTGCTCGCAACCTGGTATGTCCAGCTCGGCCGCAAGCCGGACGCCGCGCTCGCGTTGCTGCCGCAGACACCCTCCGAGCCGCTCGACTACTTCGGCCTGAGCCAGCAGGCGCTGCGCGGATTCGCGCTGGAGGACAGCGGCCAGACCGACAAGGCGCGCCAGCTGTGGCGCGACCTGATCCCGCTCGCCAAATTCCGCTTCCAGCGCGAAGCGCTGGAACTCGCGCTCGCGATCAACCTGGAGCAGGCCGGGCTCGTCAACGACGCGTTCGCCGACGATTCGCCGGTGCAGAACGCCGCGATCCGCGCGGTGCTGCTGCAACGCTCGGCCAATGCGGACCTGCTGCGCGCGCAGGCGCAAAACCAGGCGGCCGGCGGCGCGCTGCGCGACACCGCGCTGTATACGCTGCTGTACAAGGAACTCACGCGTTCGCACTACGGCGAGTTCATCGCGGACGCCGCGCTCGTGTCCGGCAAGCCTGCCGATCCGTTGAAGCCGTTCGTCGCAGCCGGTGCGAAAAACGAAGACGGTTATCCGTGCCCGTCCGCGAACGACATCGCCGCGGCGCTCCAGCAGAATCCCGCCGATGCGAAGGGGCTGAACTGTCTCGCCGATTTCGTGCGCCTGCACCCGCCCGCTGCCGGCCTCGAAAGCGATCCGGTGCCGCCGTGGCTGCGCAACGCGTCGGCGGCCTCCGCCACGCGCATCCCGCCGACGCTCGGCGGGGCGCCGTCGCAGTTCCCGGGCAAGCCGTACGAGCGGATGTCGAGCTACGTGACGGTGATGGCCGATGCGCAGGCGAACCCGAACGACCGCGCCTACGCGTACTACCGCGCGATCAAGTGCTATGCGCCGGCCGGCTACAACGAATGCGGCGGCAAGGACGTGCCGAAGAACACGCGCAAGCGCTGGTTCGATGCGCTGAAGGCCAGCTACCCGGGCAGCCCGTGGGCGCAGAAACTTCGCTACTACTGGTGAGCGCCGCGTGACGCGTATCGCGTACCTGGCGTGCGTCGCACTGCTGCTGGCCGGACGCGTCGTACTGGCCGGCACCGTCGATGCCGCACGGTACGACGCGTTCTGGCTATGGGCGGGCGTCAAGCCGCAGGCGGTCGTGCGCGGCGCACGCACCGTCTACGTGCTGCAGGGGCAGATCGAGGCATCGCCGCGGGACGAGTCGCAGGTCCGCGTGATCGCGCAGGGCGTCGCACTGCCGCCCGCCCCGCAGGCGCGCGTGTGGCTCGTCTATCGTGCGCATACGCTGCGCTGGACGCCGCGCGTCACGCAGATCATGCTCGCGCAGCTCACGCGCTGGCGCGCATCGGGCCGCACGATTACCGGCATCCAGATCGACTTCGATGCGCGCACGCGCCACCTGCAGGATTACCTCGAATTCCTGCGGTCGCTGCGCGAGACGCTGCCCACCGATTCCCGGCTGAGCATCACGGGGCTGCTCGACTGGAGCAGCCGCATCGATACCGACCAGGTCAACCAGCTCAGGGGGATCGTCGACGAAGTGGTCGTGCAGACCTACCAGGGCCGCAGCACGATCCCCGACTACGCGGACTACCTGCCGCGCGTCGCGCGGCTGCAGTTGCCGTTTCGCATCGGCATCATCCAGGGCGGCGAATGGGACGCGCCGCCGTACCTCGCGACGAACCCGTGGTTCCGCGGCTACGTCGTGTTCCTGCGCAACGGCTAGCGGGAAACACGCGGCGGCGTCGAACCCGCCCGTGCTCCGGATTCATTCCGGGCGCGGCGAACCCGCATCCACGTACACCCACGCGACGACACCCGATTCGAGCACGACGCGATCGCGGCGATACGCGTCGACTTCGTAGTCGTCCGCGTGCTGCAGCTCTTCCCGCGTGATCGCAAACACGGTGCCCGTTACACGATCGGCGGACTGGCCGGTATAGGCCGCCACCGGATGATGCGTCTTCCCGCTCGTCGCGACCACTTCCGGGTCGTCGATCTTCAGCATCGTCATCGCGTAGCCGGGCATCGCATCCTCACGGCCGTCGAGCTTGCGGCCGAAGGTCGCGAGCTGCACCGGTTCGAGTTGCAGCGTGCCATATGAAAAGAGGTGCTCGGAGAAAGTCGGGGCGGTGCCGGACATGATCGAACTCGATAAAGGAGTGGAGGCAAGCGAAGCGTGGCGCAGATCGCCGATTGACGACGCGATGCCCGCGATCACGCTGTCGAGCCCGGCCGCGCGACTGAAATTCCGGTGCGCGCCGTCCAGGCCGACTGGCGCAGGCCACTGATGCGGTTACCCGAGGAGCCTCGATGCCGTCCGCACGATTTCGGCGACGAACTCCTTGATCGTCGGGTGATTGCGCTCGCCGCGGCGATACGCGACGTAAATCTTGCGGCGAACCTCCGGCCTCAGCTTGACCCATGCCACGCCAGCCGGCGAGCGCAACACCCTGAGCCCCGGGGCGATCGACACCGAACAGCCGGCGGCCACCATCGCCTCGACCATCTCGGATCCGTGGCATCTGGCGTTGATCCGGGGCTCGTATCCGGCACGACGACACAAATCGGTGACGACGCTGCCGAACGTGCTCCAGGTCGATTCCATCGCCCAGGTTTCATCCCTGAGATCCGCGATGGTCAGCGAAGACCGCGTGCTCAATCGATGGTCGGCCGCGAGCGCCACGTACAACACATCCTCCGCCAGCGACACGATCTCGACACTCCCCCGGCTGTCGCCCGCCGCGATCGAGAGGTCGTCGATCAACGCGACGTCCGCTCGCCACGAGCGCAGTGCCGCGATCGCATCGATCGGCTCCAGTTCCTCGAGCGTGATCTCGAGACGCGGAAACGTCAGGCGCAGCGCCTTGACCGTATCGGGAAGCACGATCGACGCGATCGACGGGAAAGCAGCAACGCGCACTTCGCCCGCAATCTCACGCCGCAGCCCCGCCAGTTCCGAGCGCGCCTCGTCCAGCACGACCATCACCCGCTCCGCATGTCCCGCCAGCGCATGACCGGCCGGCGTCAGCCTGACCCCGCGGCCCGCCCGCTCCGTCAGCTTGACCCCCGCCTCGTCCTCCAGTTGCGCAATCTGCTGCGAAACCGCGGACGGCGTCAGGAACAGCGCGTCGGCAGCCGCAGCCATCGTGCCGCACCTCGCCAGCTCCAGAAGCGCTCGTAGTCGTCCGACGTCCAACGCTGCCTCCATGACGATCAATTGAACAGAATTTCTAATGTATTACTACAAAAACAATAAATATACGTAAGCAAATTTGTTGCCTAGAGTCGAACTTGACAGCCCCCCGGAATCACAGCCCCGGTAGCGGATGTGTCGCATCCGCATCCGGCCAAACGCGTCAACGACGTGCAACTTCCAAGGGTTAGTTATGTTCACCGTCCTTTTCAAGCGGATCGTCCGCTGGCTCGAGTTCGCCGAACAACGCCGAAGTGTCGAATATCTCGCGGGCGCCAGTGACCTGGCCGACCTGGAGCGTCGAATGCGCTCGCTGGAGCGATGACGTCGACAGGCAGGAGCACGGCGGCGGCATGAACCGGATGATCGACAGCGGATCGGCGGACCGCGTCAGTGGCGTGCGTTGCGCGCATCGAGGCCGCTGTCTGCGTCGATACGTCCCGCGTCAACAGGTCCGGCCGCCTCTTCGAAGCTTTCGTCGCACGGCAATTCTTCAACGCACCTCCCGCGTGTTGCAATTCCACACACGCCTCATTACACTACGCACACCGGATCATGAATATTGGATCCAATATTTATTAAAGCGGTGCAGCTTGCCCGCATCCGTCGCGGTCGAACGTCGGACGTTCGCCGGACCATTTCGCGTCCTGCAGTTCCGTTGTGCGTTACCGTTCCATTCCATCGCCAGAACCATAGACCTGAGAGGGTTGCATGCTGAACCAGAGCCGCCGCAACGAGCTTCGTGCCGAGATCGACAATCGCCTCGACGGGTATATCGAACGGATCTACGCGGAAATTCCCTATGCGACGCACCAGCGCGATGCGACGAACATCGACCTCGAGTACTACAAGCGTCACAGCATCGAGACGCCGATCCGGATCAAGCTGAAGCGCACGATCGATTCACTGGTCATTCATTACTTCACCAAGACGAATCCGCGCGCAGCCAAGGAATGGGCGAAGTACACCGACGATGAAATGCTGCACGGCCACATGTTCGCGAAGGACATCGAACGCCTGTGGGGGCTGTCGTTCGAAGAGGTAATGGCCCATCAGCCGCTGTTTGCCACGCAACTGCTCAACGGCTACTTCTACTTCCATCTGGAATACGAAGGCCCGATGGCTGCCATCGCCTCGGCTTACTTCCTCGAATACGTCACGGCCAAGACGCAACCGGTGTGGCTCGACAACCTGGAGCGTGCGCTGGGCAAGGAAGCGGTCACGGGTGCGCGCGCGCACGTCGCCGTCGACCTCAACGAGGATCACGACGGCTTCGTGTGGGACACGCTCATGCATACCGTTCGGACGGAAGACGACGTCGCACGTCTGAAGCAGCACATCGAGAACATCTATGGCCTGTTCTGCGCGTACCTCGAAGAGGTCTACCAGACAACCGTCGGTCGAAACGACGGGCCGCCCGCCGCATCGGTATCGCGCGCCGCGATCCGGCATGCGCTGGGCGCAACGGCATGAGCGTCACGTCCGAATTCACGACGACGCCCCTGGAAACTGCGCCGCTCCGGCGTCGACATGCCGAAATCCTGCGCCGGCCCGGCATGCCGGCGGCGCTGCCGGTGGTATCCGGCCGCGCCGCGGCCTTCCGGGCGCGGCTGCTTGAACGCGCGCTCCAATGGGTCGCCCGCCGCATCGTCCAGGGGATCGACGATCGCAGCGCCATCCGGTTCAAGGCGGTGCGCCGGCGTTCCGACTGGGATGCCATCCGCGGCCTGCGCCGGGACGTCTACGCCGCCACGATTCCCTATATGCTGACCGTCCTGGACGAAACGGGCGCGGACGAATACGACCACCGTTCGATCGTGTTCGGCGTGTGGCTGCACGGCCGCGCGGTGGCAACGGTCCGGTATACGCAATGGCCGTTCGAGGTCACGCGTTATGTATCGACAGCCACGCTCGCGAGCTCCGTGCCGCTGGAGGATTGCGACCGGACACTCGAGTTCTCCCGGCTGCTCATCGCGCCGAATGCGGGCGTGAATCGACTGATGCCTGCGCTCATCACCTACTCGGGCCTGACCATCCTATTCAACACGTCGTTCCGGCGTTACATCGGTTACGCCAAACTGGCCGTCGTTCGCAAGCTCAACCGTTTCCATTGCTCGACAGGGCCGCATACGTTCAGGATTCCAGAGCGCGGGGAGCACGAGTACGCGCTCGTGATCGGAGATTTTTTGACGGACGCGCGCCATTTCGTCAAGCGCACATTCAGGTTTGCACCTGTCGTCCACCTGTTGTCCCGCCTGCTGCCGAGGTCCTGAAGATGGATACCACCCAGCATCGGCCGTTCATGGACGGCAAATTCAAGGGTCTGCTGGACTCGATCAGGCACTCGCCGTATCCGCTCCACTACACGCTGCGCTGGCCGCTCTATTTCTATAGTCCGTCCGCACGCAACCGGTCAGGGCTCCGTCCGCTGCCCGCGCGGTTCGAGCATCCGGATGCGGCGAGCATCCCGGCTGGCGACACACTGCGCCTGCTGTTCGGCGGCGACATCATGGTGCTCAACGGCGATCGGCCACCATCGCTCTGTCCGGCGCTGCGCAAGCTGATCGGCGCGAGCGACCTGTTCGTCGCCAGCCTCGAAGCGCCGATCGGCGCGCACGACCCGCAACCCGGGATCCGCTATACGTTCAAGTTTCACATGCCGCTCGCATTCCTCCAGGCCATCCGGCAGCAAACGGATCTGCCGTTCGAGAAATGGGTGCTGACGACCGCCAACAATCACGCGGGCGATGTCGGTGCCGACGGGTTCGAGCAGTCGATGCGCACGCTGGAGGAGGTCGGCGTCCAGCATGTCGGCCTGACCGGTGGCGACGATCCCTATCGCACGATATCGGCCAAAGGCATGAACGTGGGCTTCGCCGCCTGGACACACTGGCTCAACCGCGACCTCGGCGCGGCCAGCGGCACGCTGACGACGCAGCACGGCATCGACGAGCGCTTTGCGCAGGCGACCAAGGATCGTGCAGGCATCGATTTCCTGGTCGGTCTTCCGCATTGGGAATACGAGTTCCAGCACTTCCCGCAGCGTTCGACGCGCCGCCTGGCGCAGCGTCTGCTCGGACAAGGTGCCGACTTGATCGTCGGCTCGCATCCTCACGTCCTGCAGCCGTACGAGAAGTCCGGAAACGGCTACTGCTTCTATTCGCTCGGCAACTTCTGCGGGCTCGGCATCGCGTGGCCGGCCAAGATCATTTCCCTGCTGGAAGTGCACCTGGCGCGGACCGGTGCCGACCAGGCGGCAAGAATCGTGCACTTCCAGTTCCATCACTTCTATCAAGTGCACAAGGAAGACGAGATCGAAATCGTCGCGTTCGACGACGTCCCTGAGCCGCAGCGCGCGCGCGCCGTCAAGCGGGTCGCACGCATCGTCGATCACACGGCCGTCGCCCGCCCGGCCGGGACGGATTGATCATGCGCCCGACCATTGCCACGATCCATCTCGACGCGCTCAGGCACAACCTCGAGGTCGCCCGGCACAAGGCCGGCCGGGCGCGCGTGATGGCCATGCTCAAGGCCAATGCGTACGGCCACGGCCTGCTCGCCTGCGCATCCGCACTGGCACAGGCCGACGGGTTCGGCGTGATCGAGCTCGACGCCGCGCTGGAACTGCGCAACTCGGGCTGGCGCAAGCCGATCCTGCTGCTCGACGGATACTATGAATCGCGCGAAATCCGGACCTTCTTCGACGACGACCTGACACCGACGCTGCACTGCCAGGAGCAGATCGACATGCTCGCGGCGTTCCCCGCGTCCGGCCGGCTCGAGGTGTTCCTGAAGATCAACAGCGGGATGAACCGGCTGGGCTTCGATGTCGCCGTCGTGCCTGCCGTGCTCGAGCAGCTGCGGGCGATCCGCTGCGTCTCGCGGATCGTCTTCATGACCCACTTCGGCTGCGCGGACGGCGAGCGCGGCATCGGATTCCAGACGGACCGGCTGGCGCGCATCGCCGTCACGCCCGATGCATGGTCGATGGCCAATTCCGCTGCGCTGATAGCCCATCCGCAGGCGGGCGACGACATCGTGCGCCCGGGCATCATGCTCTATGGCTCGACGCCGCTGGAAGGCAAAAGCGCGGACATGCTCGACCTCGCCCCCGCCATGACACTCGAATCGCGGATCATCGGCGTGCAAACGCTGTCGCGCGGCGAGGTCGTCGGATACGGCGCCACCTACCAGTGTCCGTCGCCGATGCGCATCGGGATCGTCGCGTGCGGCTACGGCGACGGCTATCCGCGCCACGCCGGCACCGGCGCACCGGTGGGTGTCGACGGCAGGATCGCGAGGACGGTCGGCCGGATTTCGATGGACAAGCTCGCGATCGACATCACGCACCTGCCGGACGCGCGGGTCGGCACACGGGTCGAACTCTGGGGGAAAAGCGTATCCGTGGATCGCGTGGCCGAACACGCGGGAACGAGCGGATACGAACTGCTGAGCGCCGTCACGGCACGCGTGCCTCGCGTTACGTCGGACACCGGACCACGCGACACGTACCGCCCCGCGATCGCCACCTACTGCCACTGACCGATTTCCATGATCTCTTTCGACGAATACCGTGGCCATGACGCGGTCGGGCTCGCCCGGCTCGTTGCATCAGGAGAACTGCAGGCGTCGGAGTTGCTCGACGCCGCCATCAGCCGGGCCGATGAAGTCAACGGAAAGCTGAATGCGATCGTCACGCCCATGCACGCGCTCGCGCGCGAACGCGCACAAGGCAAACGGCATGGCCCGCTCGCGGGGGTGCCGTTCCTGCTCAAAGACCTGCGGCAGGACTACGCGGGCGTCGTCACGACCAACGGCTGCAAGGCGTTGAAAGCGGGCGGGCGCAAGGCCCAGGCGCATTCGTCCATCACGGCGCGATGGCTCGACGCAGGTCTCGTCGTAATGGGCAAGACCAATACGTCCGAATTCGGCGCGAAAGGCACGACGGAGCCGGATGCATGGGGGCCGACCCGCAACCCGTGGGACACCACCCTGTCGGCGGGCGGATCGTCCGGCGGCGCCTGTGCGGCGGTCTCGGCGGGCATCGTGCCGGTCGCCGGCGCCAGCGATGCGGGCGGCTCGATCCGCATTCCCGCGTCCTACTGCGGGTTGTTCGGCCTCAAGCCGGGCCGCGGACGCACCCCGATGGGGCCCGCGGTCGCCGAGATCATGCACGGCGCTGCCGCGCAGCACGTCGTGTCGCGATCCGTGCGGGACAGTGCCGCGTGCCTCGACGCAACACACGGCCACGAGCCGAACTCGCCGTTCCGGATCGCCGCGCCGGAGCGCCCCTATCGCGACGAGATCGAACGCGACTGCGAGCCGTTGCGAATCGCCTTGAGCCACCGGTCGTCCGTCACATCGTTCGTCGACGCGGAAGCCGTACGCGCCGTCGAGCAGGCGGGCGAGCTGCTGCAGACGCTCGGCCATCATGTCGAATGGGCCGAACCGCACATCGACGGCGCGCAGATGGGGCGCGACTTCACGAACATCTGGTTTGCCTATTGCGCGTCGATGGTGCGCCAGATCAAACGTGAGCTGGGCGCGGACGACACCGGCTTCGAGCCCGACACGCTCATCATGGCGGCCTTTGGGCGTGCGATGCCTGCGACCGACTACGTCGAGAGCTACATGCGGCTGAACGAGTATTCGCGCGCGCTCGGCGAATTCCATCAGCGCTACGACGTCCTGATCACGCCGACGGTTGCAATGCAGGCTCCGCGCATCGGCGAGCTCGCGACACCGCGTTCGCAGCAACGGCTCCTCAAGGCGCTCGACATGCTGGGACTGACACGCGCCGTGTTGCATTCCGCGATCGTGCGACGCGTCGTGCTGAAAAACCTCGCGCGCGTGCCCTACACGCAACTCGCGAATCTGACGGGCGTGCCGTCCATGTCGGTACCGCTGCACTGGGGCGACGATCAACTGCCGTGGGGCGTGCAGTTCGTCGCGTCGCACGGCACCGAGGGCATGCTGTTCAGGCTTGCCGCACAACTGGAGCGCGCGAAACCCTGGTTCGACCGCGTGCCCGTCCTGTAAATACCGTTGCGACGGAGCAAATCATGAAGACGAACGAATCCCGCGGGCTCGCGCTCGGCACCCTCGGCATGCTCATTTTCAGCCTGACGCTGCCCATGACGCATATCGTGGTGGCGGAAATGAACCCGTTCCTCAATGGACTCGGGCGGGCGGAAGTGGCGGCCGTCCTGGCCGCGGCAGTGCTCTGGTTCCGGCGGGCCCCAATCCCGACCCATCGCCAGTTCGGCACGCTGGTCGTCGCCGCGCTCGGTGTCGTGGTCGGTTTCCCGGTCCTGTCGGCAGTGGCCATGCATTTCGTCCCGTCGGCACACGGCGCCATGATCAACGGCCTGATGCCGTTCGCCGTCGCGGCCTACGCGTATCTGTTCGGTGGCGAACGACCCTCCGCCGGCTTCTGGGCATGTGCGGCCGCCGGCAGCGCAATCGTCCTGTTCTATGCGATGGTCGATGGAGGGGGCGCGCTGGCTGCCGGCGATCTGCTCATGGTCGGCGCCGTCGTCGTGGGTGGGCTCGGCTATGCCGCAGGGGGCAAGCTCGCGCGCGAGCTGGGCGGCTGGCAAGTGATCTGCTGGTCGCTCGTCATCGCGGCACCGGTGCTGGCGTTCCCGACCGGCTGGCTGCTGATGCACCACTGGCATCCGCTCAGCAAGGGCGCATGGCTTGCCTTTGCCTACGTTGCCATCGGCTCCCAGTTCCTCGGCTTCTTCGCGTGGTACGCGGGTCTCGGGATTGGCGGCGTCGCGCGCGTCGGACAGGTCCAGTTGCTCCAGGCCTTCGTGACGATCGGCCTGTCCGCCCTGCTGTTCGGCGAACGCATTCCGCCGATCGCGTGGCCGTGCGCGCTGGCCGTCGCCGTGACCGTTCTCCTCGGCAAGCGCATGGTCATCCACATCCGCCCGGCGCAGCGGACGAGCTGAGCGCGCCGGGGCCGCGCTTGCACGGCCTCCCGGCAACGTGTATCGTCCGAGTCGTCAATTTGAGGATGTTGGATCCAGGCAACATGCAAACCCCTTCCAAAGAGGATGATCGACGGCTCGTCGTCAATCCGCGCGGGTATACCACCGCAACCGAATTCGCCGCGCAAACCATCAGGCAGCATATCCTCGATGGCACACTGGCCGACGGCACGCCGCTGCGCCAGGATGAACTGGCCGCACAGCTGCAGTTGAGCCGCATGCCGGTCCGCGAAGCGTTGCGGCTGCTGGAGGTGGAGGGGTTGGTCGACTTTCAGCCGCGCAAGGGCGCCATTGTCGCGTCGCTGTCTCCCGACGACATCATGGAAATCTACGAGCTTCGGGCGCAGCTCGAGCCGTACGCATTGCGCGTCTCGCTGCCTCACCTTTCCGCTGAAGCGCTGGCGCATGCCGAGAAGCTGCAACGGGACATCGAAACCCACCCCGATCCCGTACAGACAGGCGCCCTCAATCTGGAATTTCATCTCACGCTGTATTCGGGCGTCGAGCGCAAGCGAACCATGGCGTTCCTCGCGTCGCTGAGCCTGAGCGTGGATCGCTACCTGCGCCTGCTGATGAGCCAGTTGGGATATGCGGGCAAATCGAACAAGGAACACCGCACCCTGCTCCGACTGTGCCGCAAGGGCGACGTCGACACCGCGTGCGATCTGCTGCGCCAGCACCTGATCGAAGGCGGCACCGCGCTTGCCGATTTCGTACGGCAGCGCCAGGCCGGAGATTCGCGGCGCGCATAGCGCGCGCCGCATCGCAGGTCCGTTGCGCTCAGCGGCAACCGCTGTCCAGTGCTTGCATGAGGTCCCGCGCCAGATCCGCGGGATCCTCCATCCCCACGTAGAGGCGCAGATACGCGGCATCGCGCGGCGCGACAGGAAACTGGCGCTCCCGGTTCGGCGCGACCACATTCACGAGGCTCGTGTCGCCGCCCCAGCCGTAGCCGTGGCGAAACATCCGGAAGCGCAGCAACAGCGCGCGCACGTCGTCGGCGCCCGCCACGGGGCAACGCACGGTCAGCAGGCTGTTCGCGCCGCGAAAATCCCGCTCCCAGAGACTTTTCTGGCCAAATGCGCGATGTGCCGGATGGAACACGTGCTCGTCGCCGACCCTGTCGGCGATCAGGGGCAGCAGGTGCATTGCCGTCGCCGACTGATGCACGAGACGCAGACGCAGGTTCGGCAACCCTGCAGCGATTCGTGCCGCGGCGTCAGGCGAAATCGTCGCGCCGACGAGCGCACCGAAATTCGCGCATTCGGCGTGCAGCGCGGCATCGTTCGTCAGCACGGCGCCGCCCGATACCCCCATGGGCGCGCCGTGATATTTCGACAGCGACAGCACGACGCAGTCCACCAGCCCGGTGCGAAAGCCGTTGAAAAGCGTCGATGCCGACCACGTGTTGTCGAGCACCGTGACGATGCCGCGCGTGCGGCATAGACTCGCCATCGCGGCAACATCCTGGATTTCGAACAACATCGAGCCGGGCGATTCGAAGAATACGGCCTTCGTCTGCGGCGACAACCGTGCCTCGAAGGCCGCCACGTCCGTTGCCGGAAAATAGCGAATCGATACGCCTGCCCGCGCGCAGACCTGATCGAACATCCAGCGCGTGGTATACGTCACGCTGTCGGTCACGAGCACCTCGTCGCCGGCGCGGGCGACCACCGACATGACCGCGTGAATCGCGGCCTGCCCCGACGGGAAGAGCGTGCAGTGCCCTGCGTCCTCCAGCATGCACAGATTGTCGGCCAGCGCAAACGTCGTCGGAGTCCCCACCGGACCATAGTAAAACGTGTCCGCCAGTCCCTCGGACTGCCGGATCAGCGACGCCTTGTCGATCGGCAGCATGCGATCGGGCGAATCGAACAGCACGGTCGTCGCCCGGACGGATTGCGGTACCGGCAGCATGACGCCGTCATACAACCGGACGCAGTTGCGATCGACAAGCCGCGTGGCGGGTCGCAAATGCTCGCTCATTGCAACACCTCGCCTGCGTTGCCGGCCGCAGCATGCGCTCGCATGCATGTGGGTTCCCGCGCGAAGTGCGGCATCATGTCGACGACTTCGCGTACTTCATCCACCGTCGGCGCGCCGACACCCTTCAACGGATATCGCTCGGACGCTTCGCCAAAATGGCGGAACAGTTCGAGCAGCTCGCCCTCCGGCGTCGGCCAGTCCAGATACTCGTAGTTCGCGCCCTCGTCGTAGCCCTGCAGCGGATGCTGAACGGCCCAGTTGAAGCTGACCGGATGCGGTGCGCCATAGGCAGCGCGCAACCCGATCAGCTCCTCGAGCAACATGCGCCGGTTCTCGCGCGATTCGCCCAGCCCGAAGAGAATGGCGCCGCCGCAGCGGATGTCCGCCTCGCGAAGAAAGGACAGCGCATCCACGATGCGGTCCAGCCACTTCCTCTGGCCACGCGTATCCTTGCTCATTCCACCGATCTCCGCGGGCACCAGGGTCTCGATCCCGACGAACAGGTAGCGCAGCCCCACGCGCCGAAGACGCAGCAGCGCCTCCTTGCGCGCCAGGATGAGATCGATCGTCAATTGCGCGCCGAAATGAAGATCGAGCGGCGCCTGCTCGAGACGGGCCGCCAGACCCTCGAGCAGCTTTGCGCTCCCGCCGAGCAGCACGGAATCCTCCACGAACGCGCTCGCCCCGAACAGCGGATGATCGCCTCGCACGACCGCCACGGTATCCGCCAGTTGCCGGTAGAGACGGTCCGCGCTGTTGCGCAGGTCACGCGGCTGCCCCGTCACGACGCTCGACTCGCTGCAGAACGCGCAACCGTAAATGCAGCCTCGTCCCGTGTCGCTGCTGACGTGCGCGGTCAGGCGGCCATCGAACACGTCGAACGCGCTCGAAAGCCCGAATGCGTGCACCGGCGAAGGCAGCTCGCGATAGTCGAAAGGCAGTCGCGCGCTGATGCCGACATGGATCTTGTCTTCGTCCCGGCAGCCGGCGATCCAGTCTCCCGGCGTGGCGCGTTGCTCGAGCATTCGAACGAACGCCATGGCCTGGGCGGGCAGATCGCCGCGCGCCTGCGCCACGCATTCGCCCAGCTCGGCGATCACGTATTCCCCGTCACCCGACACGACCAGGTCGAAGACCGGCGGGATCTTTCCTTGCGCCATCAATCGCAACGGCGATCCGGGATGATGTCGCACCTGGCTGCGGTGGCGCATCGACGGATCCGCGGCATACAGGGTCTCGCATGCGTGGCGCCCGCCCAGCACCACGAGCGCATCGGTGCCCAATACGCGCTTGGCGATTCGTGCACACTCGATCGCGCCACGCATGCATATCGTCATCGCACCGATCAGGACGAAATTCGGCCGCTCCTGCTTCAGCAATGCCTCGAACCGCGGCAGTTCGTCGGCCGATTCCATCAGCATGCAGGTTGCGCGCCGCAAGGCGCGCGAGCCGCGCCAGTTGCTGTCGGCCCAGGCCGACGATGCGTCTTCCGTACGCGCCGCGGCGAGCCTGCACGCGTTGTACAGGCTCGCCGGATCCCGGCTGCTCAGTGTGGACTCGCCTTTCCCGCTGCCCGGCGACTCGGGCGCCGCGACGGCAACAACTCTCAGGCTCGGCAAAGTGTATGAACCCTCGTGCGTGTAACTGGCCGGCTCGGTGCCTTGCCCGGCGCCGGCCGATTTTCTTGGAGTCCGGAGCCGGCCGCGACCTGCGTCGCCGCCGGCTCCCCGGCTTGCGTTACATCTTGACTTCGTCGAGAAACACCTTCTTGCCGCTTCGATAGCCGTACAACGAGATCACGCCGTGCTTCAGGTCACCCTTCGAGTCGAAGGCCGTCGTGCCGATCACGCCCGCATAGTTCGTTGCCGGCATCGCGGCGAGGATCTTCGCCGGAGCGGTGGAATTGGCGCGTTTCATCGCATCGACGATGATGTATACGGCGTCGTAGGCAAACGGCGCATCGAACTTGATCGGCTGGCCGAATCGATTCTGATACTTGGTCAGGAAGGCCGCGCCGCCCGGCATCTTTTCGAGCGATGCGCCAGCCTGCGAACACACGACGTTGGCCGCCGCCTCACCCGCGAGCTCGGACAGTTGCTCGGTACACACGCCGTCGCCTGCGACGATCTTCGCGCGCAGACCGAGCTGCCTTGCCTGCTTGGCGAACGGGCCGCCCGTCGCGTCCATCCCGCCGTACATGATCGCGTCCGGATTCTCACCCTTGATCTTGGTCAGGATCGCGCGGAAGTCGACCGCCTTGTCGTTCGTCGCATCGTGCGACACGACCTTCAGGCCCAGCGTCTTCGCCTTCTTCTCGAATTCGTTCGCGAGACTCTGGCCGTACGCGGTCGAATCGTCGACCACGGCAACGCTCTTGAAACCCTTCGACTGCGCGTAGTTGGCAAGCGCGGGCCCCTGCTGTGCATCGGTCGCCACGACCCGATAAGTCGTCTTGAAGCCCTGCAACGTGTATGCGGGGTTGGTCGCCGAAGGCGTGATCTGCACGACGCCGGCGTCGCTGTAGATTCTCGACGCCGGAATCGACGTGCCGGAGTTCAGGTGGCCGACCACCGCGACGACCTTGTCGTCGACGAGCTTCTGCGCGATCTGCGTGGCCTGACGCGGGTCGGCCGCGTCGTCCTGTGCATCGAGTTGCAGCGTGATCTTCTGCCCACCGATGACGAGCCCCTTCGCGTTGACCTCCTCGACAGCGAGGCGCGCGCCGTTTTCATTGTCCTTGCCCAGATGCGCGATGCCGCCCGTCAGCGGTTCGACGCTGCCGATCTTCACGACCTGATCCGCCATCGCGTCCGCCGCGGCGACCGCCGCGAGGATCGCCGCAGCGCCAAGCATCGTCATCTGGCGCATTTCGATTCGTTTTTCCTGCTTCATTTGAACAATTCCAGCGATGAGAAATGGGATATCTTGATGATTCAGTCCGGTCCGATGCGATCGTCAGGCCGGTACCGATTGCTCGCGAGCCGATTCGAACAACGGAGCAAACGTGTCGACGATGATCGACAGCGCAGCGTCGCTGCTGGCCTGGTCGAGCGGCGCGTTGAATTCCGCCACCTCGAACCCTGCGAGCTGCTCTGCCGGAATCGCCGCAAAGATCGCGCGGAGCTGCGCCGGCAGCAGGCCGTCCGGCACCGCATAGTCGGCCGGTACGTAACCCGGCTCGAGCACGTCCCAGTCGACATGAATCCAGACCGGCGCGCCGTCGACGGCGGCCAGCACTGCCTGCGGCGTAGCCTCGGCCGGCGGGATGATCCGGACGCCCGCCCGTCGCAGCAATTCGCGCTCTGCATCGTCGATATCGCGTGCCCCGACCAGCACGACCTGCTCGGGGCGCAGGCCGGCGCCGTGACCGCTTTCCCACAGCCCGCATGCACCAGCCAGCACCATGCCGCCGAGGTAGCCCGTACCGGTCGTCTCCGGCGTATTGAAGTCACCGTGCGCGTCGATCCACAGGACGACCGCGTCCGGGTGGTGACGTGCCGCGACCGGCAGCGACGCGAGGCTGGCGGAGCAGGTGTTCGACACCAGCACCGGACGGTTGCCTCGCTTGATGCTCGCGTCGATCGCGTGCGACAGCCCGGCGAGCGTTTCATTCGCCTGCGGCAGGCTGACGCGCCAGTCGTCGACAGCGGGCGGCGACGGCTGCCCGATGGATTGGCTTCCGATACCGTAACGACGCTCGAATGCCTGCGCGGTGCGTGCGGCCCCTACGATCGTCCGTGCGGTCTTGTCGGCCACACGCCCCTGGGAAACGATTAGATCGACTTTCATGGCTCATGCCCTCGAAAAGTGATTGAACTGCGAATGGTTCGGATTCAGGATTTCAGCAACGCTTCCAGCACCCGGGCAAACCGGATGGCCCCACCTTCGGCGAAAGGCAGGGAAAGCGACGGTTCGCAAATGTCCAGTTCCAGCAGCATCGGCTTGCCGTCGTCGTCGCGGATCAGGTCGACGCGGGCGTAGAGGAGCGGACGATCGAGCCCCAGGCATGCCACCGTCGCGTCGAGAATCTCGCGCGCGACAGCCTGCTCGTCGTCGTCGGCCACGCGGGCCGACCGGAACTCGGGCGTCGGTCCGTTGACCGTGCCGTCCGGCATGAGCAGTGCACCCTTGCGGATCGCATGGCTGTACTCGTGGTTGTAGAAAACCATGTCGGTCTCGCCGCGACGATCGACCGATGCGAGGTAAGGTTGCAGGATCACGCTGCGCCCTTCGGCGAGCAGCCTCTCGACATGCTCGACCGCCTCCGGCATCAATGCCTTTGCATAACGCTTGACGTTCTTCGAGTACGAACCGATCGTCGGCTTGACGACGAACTCATCCACATGCGGATAGGCGCGCACGAACGCCTGCAGCGCCTCTGCCGCCGACCCGCCCGGTTCGACGAAGCGGCTCGGCACGACCGGGACGCCGCGCGACGCGAGATCGGCCAGATAGTGCTTGTCGGTTGCCCAGCGTGCCACTGACAGCGGGTTCACGAGGTTCGTGACCGCCGCGACGCGCTCGCACCACGCAATGAATTCGTCCCGACGTTCCGTGTAATCCCACGTCGACCGCAAGACGACATAGGCGTAGCGTGACCAGTCGATCGACGGGTCGTCCCATGCGCAGACCGTGGCGTCCAGATCGAGGGCGCGGCAGGCGGCCAGCAGCAAGGGCATGTCGTCGTCGTTCGGAAGGTCGGTGATCGACGTTGCCAGCGCAAGATTCTTCATGAATCGATTCCAGTGTTGAGTTGACGGGCGCAACGACGCGCGGCGCGGCCGCGCTTGAACCGCGGCGCCCTACGTGTCGAGATGGCCTTCGAAAACGAATGCGGCAGGTCCGGTCATCGTGACTGGCTCGGTCGGGCTCGGCCATGCGACATGAAGATCGCCGCCGGGCATCGAGACGCACGCCTGTCGATCGATACGTCCCATGCGCATCAGTACCGCGGCGGCCGCACACGCACCGCTGCCGCATGCGAGGGTTTCTCCCGCGCCGAATTCGTACACGCGCAGGCGAACGAGATCGCGCGACACGATTTCCACGAACCCCACGTTGACGGACTGCGGGAACCTGTCCGAGCCCTGCAGCAGCCGGCCGATCCGGTCCACGGGCGCCGCCTCGATGTCATCGACCTCGATCACGGCATGCGGGTTGCCCATCGATGCCCCCGCGAACCGGACGCGCGTTCCGTCCTCGAACGCCATGTCGTACCACGATTGCTCGCCCCCGAATCCCAGCATCGGGACCTGTTCCGGCTCGAATCGCGGGACGCCCAGCGTGACGCGGAATGTCCGCTCGCCCAGTACGTCGATCTCGTGCGTTCCGCTCGGACTGTCGAGCGCGAAACGCGGCCCTCGCGCGAGGCCGGCACGGACGGCCCAGGCGGCAACGCAGCGGGCGCCGTTTCCGCACAGCGTCGACGGCAAGCCTTCTCCGGTCCAGATGCGGAACGACGCCGCGGCTGTCTCGCTGCGGGGCGCCTCGACTCCGAGAATCAGGTCGCAGCCGATGCCTCGATGGCGATCGGCCAGCATGCGGCACAATTCAGGTGACGGCGCCTCGGCGCCTCGCAGGTCGAGCACGACAAAATCGTTGCCTGCACCATGCATCTTGCTGAAACGTAATGTGTGTGGAAGCAACGAATTTTCCTTGGCAAGTGTGATCGCGGCAAACCGTCCCGGATTCGACCGGGGCGGCGCCCAGGGCCGCCCGCATCGCGCTTTCCGCGCGACACGACGGGCGTTCGACGACGCGCATCGGCTACCAGGGCACCGGCTCTCCCATGTGAACGTACCGTCCACTCGGCCCGTCCTGATCGATCAGCGCCATCGCGACACTGGTGCTCGCGCCGGCCTCCACCTCGATCGCGCCATCGCCATCGTTCATGTCGGTCCGGGTATAGCCGGGATGCACCGCGTTGACCTTGACCGGTGTGTCACGCAGCTCGAAGGCCAGGTGTACCGTCCACGAATTGACCGCACTCTTCGACGCGCTGTAGGCCGGAAGCGACTTGAATTTCTCGCTGTACGCATACGAATCCGGATCGCTGTGCGTGCCCAGCGACGCAAGAAGGCTCGACACGTTGACGATGCGGCCCGCCGCGGACTTCCGGATCAGCGGCAGAAACGCCTGCGTGACCGCGACGATACCGAACAGATTGGTCTCGAACGTTTCGCGCCACTGATGCAGCGGCTGCTCCGATGGTTGCTTGCCGTACTCCTCGATCCGGATTCCGGCGTTATTGACCAGGATGTCGAGTCGGCCATATTCGCGCTCGACGGCCGCCGCCGCATGCGTGACGCTGGTCGCATCGGTCACGTCGAGCTGGCACCCGACAACATCATGTCCTGCGTCGCGCAGCCGGCGTGCCGCTTCATCGGCCCTGCCGCGATCACGGCCTGCGAGCAGCACGCGGACGCCCTTCGCACCAAGTTGACGGGCCGTCTCAAGCCCGATGCCACGCGTTGCGCCCGTGACGAGGGCAATCCTGGAAAACTGGTTTGACATATCGCGCTACCCAATATAATTTTGCATGCCGAAATGCTTCGATCGATTGGCAAACCGACGCTCGACCGCTCAAGCGATGGCCCTGACGCTTGCGCGACGGTCCGACCGCAGTTCCAGTGAAGCAAGGAACTCCCCTACCGCCACGCCAAAACGGTCGATGTCGACCAGGAATGCATCGTGACCCTGCGGCGAGTCGAGCGGCATGAACACGGCATCGGTCCCGCCGTCCCGCAGGCCCTCGAAGATCTGCCGCTGCTGCCGCAACGGAAACAGGATGTCGGTCTGAACGCCGATCACCAGCGCCTTGTCGAGCTGCAGTTGCGATAGCGCTTCCTCGACGCTGTAACCGCACGAATCGCCGAGATCGAACCAGTCCATACTGCGGCTCAGATACAGGTAGCAGTTCGGGTCATAATCGCGGACGAAGCGCTGCGCATGCCGCTCAAGGTATCGCTCCACCTCGAACTCCACACCGAACGGATCCGCGTCGGTATCGTCGCCCTCGTCGAGACGCACGCGGCCGAACCTGCATTCCCACTCGAGTGCCGAGCGATAGCTGATGACCCCGAGCTTGCGCGCGATCGCCATCCCGCTCTCGGGATAGTTCGCGTCGTCGTAGCCCCCCTGGTTCCAGCACGGGTCGAGCCGGATCGCTTCACGCTGCAGCGATCGAACGGAGATCGAGAACGGCAATGCGCACGCCGCTCCGGAAATATTGATGTGGCTGCGTGCCAGATCCGGATGCCGGGCGAGCAGCGACAGCGCACTCATGCCGCCCATCGAGTTGCCGATCACGCAGGCCAGACGCTCAATCCCGAGCGAGCGCACGGTATAGGCAGCGGCGTCCGCGATATCCTCCACGCACAGATCCGGAAACTCCAGGCGGTAGATCTTGCCCGTACGCGGGTCGACCGAAGCCGGCCCGGTCGAGCCCTTGCAACTGCCCAACGAGTTCACGCAGATGACGTGCCATCGATCGGTATCGATCGCCTTGCCTGGCCCCAGCATCCCCTCCCACCAGCCCGCCGACCGGTCGTACGCATTCGCTGCCGCGTGCGCACTCGGCGACAGGCCGGTGAGGATAAGGATGACATTGCTTCTCGCCTTGTTCGGCTTGCCCCAACATTCGTACGCAATCCGCCCGCCCAGGATCGATCCGCCGCGATGCATGCGGAAGTGGGCAGGAAGATTGACGAAGCGGGTCGCAGGTGAAATGAATTCGCGCATGCGTGTAGCCCAATGTTCGGGGGTGTTCCCCGGTTATCGTGACTGCGGCGATCAGCGATCCAGCGACGCCAACCATTCGTCATCCGAGCCTTCGTTCACGCCTTCGAGCAGGAAGGTCGACAGGTATCGTTCGCCGGTATCCGGCAGCATCGCGAGCAGTACCGCGCCCTCCGGAGCGCTTTGCGCGACCCGAAGCGCCGTGGCCACCGTGGCACCGGCGGAGAGCCCCACGAAGATGCCTTCTTCGGCCGCCAGGCGGCGCGCGGTATCGCGCCCTTCCACCTCGTCGGCAAGAACCAGTTCATCGATCACGCTGCGGTCGAGCACGCTGGGTACGAAGTTCGGGGCCCATCCCGAGATCTGATGAAGGTTCCACGCCCCGCCGGACAATACGGCCGCATTGGCGGGCTCCGCAGCAATGACACGCACTTCGGGACGCGCGCGCTTGAGCATCTGGCCCACCCCGGTGAGCGTTCCCGTGGTACCGAACCCCGTCACGAAGTAATCCAGCTTCTTCCCGGCGAAATCGCCGAGAATCTCCGATGCGGTGGTTTCGCGGTGATAGGCGGGATTGGCCGGATTATCGAACTGCCTCGCCCTGAACCAGCCGTGCTTCTCCGCAAGCGCATCGGCGATCCGGTTTCCGCCGCTGGACCCCTCGGCCGCGGGAAACAGAATCACCTTGCCACCGTACGCCCGCATCAGCTTGCGCCGCTCGACCGAGTACGAGTCCGCCATCACCGCAACGAACTTGTAGCCGCGCGCGGCGGCGACCATCGCCAGCGCGATCCCGACATTGCCGGACGTGCATTCGACGATGGTGTCGCCCGGCTTGAGCAGCCCCTTGGCTTCCGCATCGAGCACCACGGCGAGCGCAAGACGATCCTTGACGGAACCGCCCGGATTGAACGATTCGACTTTGACGTAAAGCTTGACGTGTTTCGGTGGAAGCCGATGCAGCTTGACGATGGGGGTACGGCCAATCGTGTCGAGGATATTGTCGTAAAGTGGCATAAGCGGTTTCTTCAATGGCCCTGTTGGAGACGCTGAAACTTCGGATTCTGCTTGGCGTATCGCGCAGCCGGCACCGTGCAAATCCGGCTGATCACGAAACACTGAAACGGCAACGCGCTATCGCGCCTGCAACAGGCACGCCCGCCACGCTCCGCGACAAAAAAACAAGACCGGATCTGCGCCAGATCCATTGCATCAACAGCGCGCCGCCTGGATACGTCGCAGCATTTCCGTGCCCGCTACGGCATCTGCATTGCCGGATCGCAAATCCGGTATTCAGGAGGCGTCGCCTCCACCGTATCCGCGCGCCAAGTCGAGACACGATGATACCAATCAGTATCTTTAAGATTAGTAGGGTATTCCCTCATTCGGCCTGCAATGTCCGTTTTACCTCGATCGGCACCTCGTTCTCCGGCCTCAGACCTTCCATCCACGCACCCACGCCGCATTCATCGTCGCATTGAACGCATTTTTTGATTAATTAGCCACAATTGCACAAATTTAAGTCAACAATCTGACGACTTCTCGAGCATGGCGACGTGACACCGATGCGAAAGTATTGATCGCATTTATCTCAAAATTAGAATTGACAAGCTCGATCGCGTGATCCATGATCCATCGAAATGATACTTACCAGTATCTTTTTAATGATGGCCTGCGAACGAACCCGTTGAGGCATCCGGATGTCTTGCCCGCTTCCTACCGGGAGCGGGTGCCTGGTCAATGGGGAACGGTGGCGAAGAACATGGGTTGCCCCATGTTCCGGATGCCATCCACGTCCGCGTCTCCATGCAACACCCCTGCCGGTCGCCGTCAGATAGATGTGCAAATCAATGCGAGCAATGTGAAATGAGTATCGAAATCTCGTTCCTGTCGTACACGCAGTGCATCGAACCGATCCTGGCGATCCTGGCTTCGACAGTCATGTTCCGGTCCCTGACGGCGGGTCGACCGGTTCTGTCGCCGCGGCGCCTGCCCGCAGCTGCCGAAGGAAACACGACGCGTTGCCGGCTCTTCGCGTCGTAGGCCACCTGCCGACGACGCACCGCCGGTCGTCCAGTCAGACCTGATCCGGCGCCGGCGGTGCGTTGCCTGCACTGGCGCCGGCCTTCAATCCCATCTCGCCACCACGAGAGCATCCGCATGACTCGACCACTTGTCGCCAATATCGATTGGCACGCATTGCGCTCGAATATTCATCTCGCGAAACAGAAAGTCGACCAGGGCAGCATCATGGCCGTCGTCAAGGCGAATGCGTACGGTCATGGCATCAAGGATGTCATCGATGCGTTCGACGGCATCGATGCGTTTGCGGTTTCGTCGATCGACGAAGCGGTTTCGCTGCGCGAGGCGACCGGGAAACCGATCGTCCTGCTCGAAGGCCCTTTCTCGAGGGCCGAGGTCGACGTCATCGCCGGCCAGCAGTTCTCTCCCGTCCTGCACTCCCACGAGCAGGTCGAATGGATGCTGGGCAGCCCGGCGAGAACGACCCGGGTGTGGATCAAGCTCGACACCGGCATGAACCGCCTGGGGTTCTCGGGGGACGAAGCCGAGCACACGATCGCACGGCTGGAGGCCGCTGGCGTCGAGGTGACCGGTGTCATGAGCCACCTGTCCAACGCCGACACGCCCACCGACCCGTTCACGGCCGAGCAATACGATCGCTTCCGGAAGCTGGCGATCGCCGGGAAGCACGTTTCGATATCGAATTCGGCAGGAATCCTGAGAGGCATGAGCCTGTTCCGCGAATACATCCGCCCGGGAATCATGCTCTACGGCGTCAGCCCGTTCGCCACCACCAGCGCGCCGGAAATCGGCCTGAAGCCGGTGATGAACCTGACCAGCGAGCTGATCGCCGTTCGGGAGTGCCTCCCGGGGCAACGCATCGGGTACGGAAACGAAACGATCTGCACGTCGCAGATGCGAGTCGGCGTGATCGCATGCGGTTATGCAGACGGCTATCCGAGGCAAGCCCGGCCGGGCACGCCTGTCGTCGTCGACGGCAGGCGCGCCGCGCTGATCGGCCGCGTATGCATGGACATGCTGCTCGTGGACATCACCGACATTCCCCACGCCGGCGTGGGTAGCCCCGTCGTTCTGTGGGGCAAGGAACTGCCCGTCGAACGCGTTGCTGCCTGTGCGTCGACGATAGCAAACGATTTGTTGAGCGGTATCACGTCACGCGTTCCCCGGAACGTACTGAAACACTAACCCAGAGACTAGATATGCTGATTTGCGGTCTTAAGCTTACGCACGATGGCGCGGTGGCGCTCCTCGACGATGATCGACTCGTCTTCAGCGTCGAGATCGAAAAGCTGGACAACAGCCCTCGATACAGCTCCATCAAGAGCTTGGATTCCGTCGTCAGGATCCTCGGCGATTTCGGCTACCAGGTCGACGATATCGACGAATGGGTGATCGATGGATGGGACGGCATGGAGAGCGGAACCGCGACCGTCTCAGACGGCAGCGTCGAGCAGACGCTCACGCTCGCCCCTTATCACGAAGGCGACGGCTCGCTGTTCCGGCAGGCGTATTCGGGCGAATTCACGATCGCGGGCAAACGCAAGGCGTTCACCAGCTATCTGCATGTCGCGGGGCACCTGATCGGCACGTACATGACCAGCGCGTTCGCCAAGCGCGCCGAGCCGGCTTTCGGTGTCGTCTGGGACGGCGGCATGTTTCCCCGTCTCTATCACTTCGATCCGGCCAGCAACCTGATCGAGGCAGGGGGACCGGTATTTCCGCTGATCGGCCACTTCTACGCAACCGCCGCACACCACTTCGGCCCGTACAAGAAGTCGGAGCAGGCCGGCACCGCGAGCGACCTCTCGGTTGCCGGGAAGCTGATGGCCTATATCGCGCTCGGCAAGGCCGACCCTGCCGTCGTGCGCCTGCTCGCCGAACTGTATACGGTCAATTTCTCCGCGAATTCCGAAGAGGTCCGGCAGTATCTGCGAACGGTCGGCGGATGGGGCACGTCGGTCGAACCTTCGATGAAGCATGTCCACAAGTTCTTCCTGGATGTCGCGAAGGCACTCGACGGCCTGAAGGTTCGGGACGAGGACGTGCTTGCCTCCGTCCATGAATTCCTCGAGGAGCTGCTCGTCAGCCAGGTGACGGGCAGGATCGTGGAATGGAAGGGCAACGGCAAATGGAATCTGTGCTTTGCCGGCGGCTGCGCGCTGAATATCAAGTGGAACAGCGCGTTGCGCGCCCATCCCCTGTTCAACGAGGTATGGGTTCCGCCGTTTCCGAACGACTCGGGATCCGCACTCGGCACGGCAGCGACGCACCTCATGCAGATGCGCAAGATCACCGAACTGAACTGGCACCCTCGCCTCGGACCCGCGCTCGTGCCGACCACGTCGATTCCGGACGGTTGGCAAGTGACGCCGTGCACGCCGAAGGCGCTCGCGGCCATCCTGCATACCGAAGGCAAGCCAGTCGTGATGCTCAACGGCCGCGCCGAGCTCGGCCCGCGCGCGCTCGGCGGCCGCAGCATCATCGCTGCGGCAACCGACCCGGCCATGAAGACGCTCCTGAATGAAGTCAAGGATCGCGAGCACTTCCGCCCCGTCGCACCGCTTTGTCTCACCGAGGAAGCGCCGCACATCTTCGATCCGGGCACGCCAGATCCGCACATGCTGTTCGACCACTACGTCCGCGAGAACTGGGTCGAAAAAATTCCGGCCGTCCTGCACCTCGACGGCACCGCTCGTCTGCAAACCGTCAGCACGGACGACGACCCCGTCCTCGAAGAGATCCTCCGCGAGTATTTCTCGCTCAGCGGCGTTCCGGTTCTCTGCAATACGAGTGCGAACTACAACGGTCGCGGCTTCTTCCCGGATGTCGCCTCCGCGATGCAATGGGGGCGCATCGACCTGATCTGGAGTGACGGCTCGCTTTATCGCAAGACGGCCCGGTAATCGCGCGGGCCCCCCCACTCCCCATCCATCGCATCGGCCGAGGCTATCGTGTCCAAGACTCTTCCCGTCGCTCAACCCGCTGTCGCATCGGCCGGAGCATCGGCCGGAAGCGGCATCTGGCTCGGCATCGCAGGCATGCTGTGTTTCAGCCTGACCCTGCCGGCGACGAAACTGGCAGTCACCTCGGTCGATGCGCTGATCGTGGGGCTCGGGCGGTCGCTCGTCGCGCTCCCGTTCGCGCTCGTCGCACTCCTGTTGTCGCGCGGCGGGCTGCCGCCGAGATCAGCGATGACACGGTTGCCGATCGTCGTCGCCGGCAACATTTTCGGCTTTCCGGTCTTTTCGGCGTTGGCCGTGCACTATTCGTCCGCGGCACATGCCGCGGTGATCTTCGGAACCATGCCGTTCGCAACGGCGCTGGCAGGCGCGCTCCGCGCACGCGAGCGCATGTCGCCGCGATTCTGGCTGTTTTCCGCGGCCGGCGCCGCCGTCACGGCGCTATTCAGTTTCGATAGCCAGCGAAGCGGCGGCATCGGCCTGGGGGATCTGTATGCGTGCATCGCGGTGGCGCTCGGCAGCCTCGGATACGCGGAAGGTGCGCTGCTCGCCCGCCAGTTCGGCCCGATGCGTGTGCAGGCATGGGCGCTGGTGCTCGGCGCGCCACCTGTTGCGGTACTCGTTGCCTGGCTGGCCGCGACCCGTGGCCTGCATCCCGACTTGAAGGCGTGCGCCGGGCTTCTGTATATCGGCGCATTCAGTTCGTTTCTCGGCTTCATCCCATGGAATGCAGGCCTCGCCAGGGGAGGCGTCGCACGGGTCGGACAGATCCTGCTGTTGCAGCCGATCTGCACGATCGCGTGGTCGTTCCTCCTGCTTCACGAAAGCGTCAATGACAAGACGCTGCTTTCCGCCGTCGCCGTCTGCCTGTGCGCCACGCTGGCCATCCGGGCCCGGCACAAGGCGTCGGGCGCGCATTGACCCCGGGAACGACTGCCGCGCGGAACGCCGCAACTGCCGGCCCGGCCCGACCGGGCCGTGGGCCGGGCCAGCTCGCCAACAACGACAAGCCTCCATTCAGGATCCTTCAATGACGACCACCGCATGGAATCCGCCACGCACTCAGCCGTGGGTGATCAGAGAGACCGTCTGCTTCAACAGCCTGACCCATTCGTTCGAACGCCGCGATCTGGAGATCGCCGGCCGCTGGATCACCGGCATCGTTCCACCCGGCACGTCCCGGCAGCGAATCGGGTTCAACGGATCGATGCTGGTATGCACGCCCGGCGTGATCGACGTCGACTGCGGCGGCCGGGACGCGGGTGGCGCGCGATCCGTCAGCCTCGCACGATGCATCACGACTACCGGCATCCCGAGTCGCTCGCCGCGGGCAACGCACCGATGGTCCGACACCGGCGAAACAGCACAGTCCGATGTGCTCGGAATCGCCATCTGCAAGCCGGCACTCCCGACGGCCGTCTCGCGACCGGTTTTCCCCGTCGTTGCCTGCCAGGACCTGCTGTCCGCGTCGTCGCTGCTCGAATTCGTGTCGCTGTCGCACGTAGCCGGGACGCGCTTCGGCATCCGGATCGCGTCGACACCGGAAGGCGCGGGTGCGTTCCGCGAGCGATTCTGCCGCTCGGAAATCAACCTCCTCGCCTACCTGCAGTTGCTCCGGGAGTCGGTGACGTTGTTCGCGTTGTCCCGCCTCGCACGCAGCGACCGTGCGGCGCTCGCGGCCGCCATGTGTTCGGTCGCGGTCGCCATGACGCCGAACGCCAGCTTCAATGCGATCTGGCGCGAGTACGGCCCGCAGCTGCAGCACGGCAAGCTGGCCTTGTCGGGGCTAAGCGGTACGTCTTCCGGCGCGGACGAGGTCCGTCTCTCGCCGAAACTGCTGTTGCCGTCCGGCCTCGACGACAGTCCCGCCCCGGTCCTGAACCGGATCGTCGACGCAATCACCGTGTCCGCCGCCGCCGCACTGAAGGTATACGACACAGGCACGTTGCGGCCCGGCATGAAGGCCGACATCTGCCTGTTCCGCGACGAGACCGGATCCGCGATCACCACCGGAAGTAGAGGATTCCTGACGATGATCGCGTCTCGCGATCCGGATTCCGTCCTGATCGAAGGGTCGTTCGCACGGCATGCCGACCGCCGCGCGGCCAGCAACAGCGACGTATATAGCCTGCCGCAGGCCGGCTGATCGACATGTCGCAGGGCGCAGTCGGGCTGGGCCGCCCGACGCGCGGCTGCCGTGCGCGCCCTGCCCGATTGTCTCCCGTATTGCAGCACCGCGTTTGATTCACCCGATCGTCACGACACAAGAACCATCAACCAATCATCGTGAAAGGAAAGACTGAATGAGCCATTCGTCTCTCGCTACGGAAGAATCCACCCCGGCGACATCCAGCGGATGCCCGCTTCCCGGACCGTTCGTCACACAGGACCAGGTCGCCGAAACCGGAAAGGACTGGCATCGATCCGTGCTCGCCGACATCCGGGCCCGGCTGAGCGAGTCCGGTGACTTTCCGTGCGTGTTCTCCAGGAACGCGTTCCAGAAAGGATTGCTGCGATTCATCTTCGTCGACACGCTCGACGAAGCCGGTTTCGGCCGCCTCGCGGCGGGCCTGACGGAGTACGTGGACATCTCCGGTTCGTGGGACGGCAACCTGGCCACGGCGTACCCGCTCATCGTGGCGTTTTCACTGAACCTCATCGATTCGGGATCGCTGGAAGACTATCACGCGTTCGGCTGGAACGTGCTCCAGAAACTTCACGAGATCGATCCGGCGCCCTGGCCGGAAGGCGTCGGCAAGAATCCGGACGCCTCGTCGTGGTCCATGTGCTTCAACGGGATGCCGATCTTCTGCAACATGAGTCACCCGGCACATCGCGTGCGCCGCAGTCGCAATCTGGGCGATCACTTTATCTTCGTCATCAACCCGCGCGAGCGCTTCGACATCGTCGCCGGCGACACGCCCCCTGGCCGCCGCGTCCGCGCCAATATCCGCAATCGCATCCTCCGCTACGACGGCACGCCGCATTCTCCTCAACTCGCTTCGTATGGTGCGGGCGGCATCGAGTGGTGGCAGTACGAGATCGCGGAGGACAACGTCGAGCGAACGGACAAATGTCCGTTCGTCTTCAACAAGGCTTGACCCGCACCAGCCGGTACCGGACGAAGCCGCGCCGATGACGGCGCAATGGCCGTCAGGGCGCGGCCGGTGCACCCCAACACGTTCGCAGGAATTCTTGTTCATGTCGCAAACCACTGTCAAAGGCGCGTCCAGCACGCCGAAGCGCATCCCGATCGGTATCGTCGGCACAGCGTTCTGCCTGTTCCTCATCTCGGGAGCGGTCAACCTGCAGGCGCCGCTCTACGGCCTCTACGCCTCTGCCGGCAGCTATGGCGCCGGTTTCGCCGCAGCGGCCTTCGCCTGCTACGTCGGCGGCCTCGTTCCGATGCTCATCCTGCTGGGCGGACTGTCGGACAGGATCGGCCGCAAGCCGCCGCTGTGTGCCGCGCTGGCACTGGCCATGTGCGCCACCGTCGTGCTCATCGTCGAACCGACATTGGGCGCCGTCGCGGTCTCCCGGTTCCTGCTCGGGATGGCCGTCGGCCTGATGTCCGGCGCCGGGACGGCCTTCGTGACCGAGCAACTGCCGACGGATGCCCCCGCGACTTTCGGCGCGTCGGTGGTCACGGCCAGCACGTCTCTCGGGTTCGGCCTCGGCCCGTTGCTGACGTCGATCTGGCCGCCCCAAACGGTGACGGATGTGCCGACCACCTATCTCGTCTACCTGCCAGTCGCGTTCGCCGGCATCGTCCTGCTCGTCCTGATGCGCGAAACCGGTCCGGCGCGTGCATCGGCGCGCTGGCTCCGGTTGCCGACGTTTCCCGCCGGCGGCTTCGTCTACGGCATCGCCATTGCGACCGCGTGGGCCGCCAGCGGCGCGATCATCGCCGTCGTTCCGCTGCAGCTCGCGAAGATCGGCCTTGAACGCTGGTCCGGCATGGTCGATTTCCTGATCATCTGCCCCGGCCTGATCGGCGTCTGGATCGGCAGGCGCCTGTCACCGCGGGCGGCCGTCTCGATCGGGCTCATCCTGGCGCCGCTCGGCTACGTGATGACGGTCGCGGGAGTGATTCACGCCAATGCGGCGGTGACGCTGGCGGGATCGGCGATCGCAGGCGTCGCATGCTACGGGCTGACTTACCTCGGCGGCCTGTCCGCGACACTGAGCCTCGCCCCGCCTGAAGACAAAGCGCGCGCCAGCGCCGGGTTCTTTCTGTTTGCCTATTTCGGCTTCAGCGTCCCCGTGGTCGTGCTCGGCTTCCTCGGCGACCACATCGGCCCGTCGCGTGCATTGATCCTGTCCGCGGCCGTCATCGTCGGTGCCGCGCTGGCCACGCTGGCATGCATCGCGATGCGCAAGGCAAACCGGTAGGCGAGTACCCGGCCATACGGGGTGGCGCGGCGGCAATCGTCGCGCCCCCGAGCGTTCAACCCTGGATATCGTTTTGAAAATGAGGAACACCTACTGGCTTCCGCTCGTCGTCCTGTCGGCGATCTCGAGCCTGTCCTTTCTGTTTACGCGATCGGTGTCACAGACGCTGTCCCCGATCTTCACCGCCGACATCCGCGCATTGCTGGGCGGCGGATGCGTCATCGCCTACTCGATGGCCAGCGGCATCCGGATCGACTGGCGCGCGAACTTCGTCCCGTATCTCGTCATCGGCTGCCTCAACTTCGCACTGCCGTTCTTTCTCTACTCCTACGCCGCGCGCTACCTGCCCGTCGCCTATTTAGCGATACTGAATGCCACCGCGCCGATGTTCGGCGCGGTGATATCCGCATTGATCCTGCAGGAAAAGTTCGCGTGGCCCGGCAGCGTCGGGCTGTTGTTCGGGCTGGCGGGCGTCGCCATCATCTGTGAAACCGGGCTCCGCAATCAGGCCGGCACGGATTTCCTGAAAGGATCCCTGGCGTGTATCGCAGGCGCGCTCAGCTACGCGCTCGCCGGCATCTACGTGCGCCGCCGTGCCTCCGGCCTTTCCGCCACCGCCATCTCCGGCGGCACGCAGTTTCTCGCGGGGCTGCTGATGGTGCCGTTCGCGGCCGCCAGCCTGCCGGTCGCGCCGATTCCCGCTGCCGTGATCGTCAACCTCGTGATGCTCGCCCTCGTGAACAGTGCGATCGCCTATCTGCTCTATTTCCGCCTCGTGCTGGCCATCGGCGCAACCCGCGCGCTGACGATCACGTTCCTCGCACCGGCATTTTCCGCATGCTGGGGCTTCATGTTCTTCGGGGAACGGGTATCCGGGCGAATGGTCGCCGGCTCGTTACTCGTGCTGCTTTCCGTCTATTTGGTGAACCATCAACCAAGGCCCGTCCCGACACTGGAGAGGAACACATGACCATCGCCTGCCGCGACCACGAGCACCTGCGCAACGGCAACACGTATTTCGGCGGCTGCGATTACCTGGGCCTGTCGCAACACAACCGCGTCAAGCGAGCCGTCATTGACGCGATCGAGACCTATGGCATCAGTGCCGGCGCAGCGCGACTGACGTCCGGAACATCGGCGGTGCATCTGGAAGTCGAGGCATCGCTCGCGAGATACACGCGAACCGCTCGGGCGTTGCTGCTACCGAGCGGATATCTGGCCAATGTCGCGGCGGTCCAGGCGCTTTCGGGCATCTGCGACCGGTTCCTGTGCGTCGGCAACGCCCACCCGAGCTTTCTCGACGGCACCGGCACCGCCCCGCTCACGACCTTCGACGACTACGCGTCGATGTGCGCGGCCCTGCCGGAATACGAACGCGGACAAGCCGCCTACTGCATCTACGTCGATGCCGTGGACCCGATAACGGGCGACCGGGCACCCATCCACGAATTGCGCGGGCTCGTTCGCCGTGGATACCTGTTGCTGGACCAATCGCACGGTTTCGGACTCCCGGGCGACGGCGCGGACCGCAGCGCCGCCCCGAACGTCATCATCACGAGCAGCCTCAGCAAGGTCGTCGGATTGCACGGCGGATTCGTCGCGGGCGCCGCGTCAATCATCGACCGGATCGTCGGCCACTCCTCTGCCTTCCGGTGCGCCACACCGCTGCCGCCGGCCATTTGCTACGGCATCGCCCAGGCGCTCGCATTGTGCGGAAACGGCGACCTGTGGCGCGCGCTGAGCGCCAACATCCAGCACCTGCGCGATCGTGTGCCGGATCTCGCTGCCAGCGACCAGCCGTTGCGGCCGATTCTCGCGCTCAAGACCTTCCGGGGCAAGGACGCACAAGCCGTGCATCGCCATCTGCTGGATCACGAAATCTTCGTGCCGTATATCGAAAACTACAACGGCGCCAATCGCCTGCTGCGACTGGCCATTCGCGCGAATCACTCCGGCGCGGAAATCGACCGTCTCGCCACCGCGTTGCAGGCGCTTTGATGTCGAACACTCCATCATCATCACCGGAACCAACCATGAGCACCTACGAGATCGATACCTATGGCGACCGCTTCTCGACCGAGTACGACCGCGTCTACGCCGGTTTCCCCCCTTACCCCGGTCAGATCGAATTCCTGCGAAGCAAGGCCCGGTCGCGGCGCGCGCTCGAACTGGGCGCCGGTACCGGCCGCATCGCCATTCCGCTGAGCGAGGCCGGCGTTCCGGTGCTGGGAATCGACTCGTCACAGAAGATGCTCGACGCGCTCGAGCAACGCAGCGACGGGCTACCGATCGCCACGATGAAGGCCGACGCAGCTGATTTCACGTGCGGAGCCGAGCGTTTCGGCCTCGTCTTCGCCGTGTTCAATTTCGTGTTCCTGCTGCCCTCGCGAACCGCGCAACTGAACTGCTTCAAAAGCGTGGCCAATGCGCTCACGGATGACGGGGAGTTCGTGATCGAAACCTTCGTGCCGATTCCGGACGCCTATTTGCCGGACGGCCCCAACCCCGGCTATTTCCCGGCGAAATCCGGCGTTTCCGTGCGCTCCGTCGACGATGCGCAGATTTCGCTCTTCACGTCCGTCAACAACGCGGAACAAAAGATCTGGACGATCCAGGAAGTGCTGCTCAGCCCGGAAAACGGCATCCGTTTCCTGCCATGCGTGATGCACTACCTGGATCCGGAGGAAATCGACGCACTCGCCGGCGAAGCAGGACTCTGCCTCGCGCAGCGCTTCGAGGACTGGTCGGGCACGCCATTTTCCGCGTCCAGCCGCAAACACGTCTCCGTGTACGCGCGCAAGCAAGCCGCGCACTGAAGTCGAGCCAACCACCCTGCCGGAATTGCCATGAATCGTCTCGAAATTACCGAAAAGATCGTCGCCGCGAAAGTATCGTCGGGTATCAAATGGTCGGATGTCGCGACGAGGATCGGTCTCAGCAAGGAATGCGCCACGGCTGCATGCCTGGGACAGATGACCCTGAATGCCCGACAGGCCGCGATCGTCGCGGACCTCTTCGGCCTGACCGAGGAGGAAGCGAAGTGGTTGACGGTCACGCCCTGCCGGGGCTCGCTGGAAGCGGCCATCCCGAGCGATCCGCTGATCTATCGCTTCCACGAGCTCGTCAACGTGTACGGTACGACGTTCAAGGCGCTGATCCACGAGGAATTCGGAGACGGCATCATGAGCGCCATCGACTTCAGGATGGATCTGCAGCGCGAAAAGCACCCCGGCGGCGACCGCGTCCAGATCGTGATGAGCGGCAAATTCCTCCCGTACACGCCATACTGACGAGCGCCATTTCTCGAATTCGATCCGGGAGACACATCATGCGAATCGCGATTCTCACCTTCGACGGGTTCAACGAACTCGATTCATTCATAGCGCTTTCCATCCTCAGCCGCGTCCCGCGTCCCGACTGGCACGTATCGCTTGCCGGCCCCGCCGCGCGGGCCCGATCGATGAACGGCGTGGTCGTCGACATCCAGTCCTCCCTTGAAGAGGCCCGCACCGCAGACGCGGTCATCGTCGGAAGCGGTGTGCAAACGCGCGACATCGTCGCCGATCCGGCCTTGATGGACGAACTGCGCTTCGATCCGTCGCGCCAATTGCTGGCCGCGCAGTGCTCCGGCACGCTCATCCTGGCGAAGCTGGGTCATCTGTCCGGCGTGCCGGCCTGTACCGACCTGATCACGAGCCCGTGGGTGCAGGATGCCGGCGTCAACACGCTGAACCAGCCGTTCTTCGCACGCGGAAACGTCGCGACCGCCGGCGGCTGCCTGGCGTCGCACTATCTCGCCACGTGGATCATCGCCCGCCTCGAAGGTGTCGACGCAGCAGCGCGCGCGCTTCGCTACGTCGTCCCTGTCGGCGAAATCGACGAATACATCGCGCGGGCCATCGGCCATGTCGAACCGTTCCTGCAAGGGACGGCAGTGGCCGGGTAAGCCGACGTTGTCTCGACCGCACGCGCCGGCCGGGCGCCGTTCCTTTCAGAATGGTTGCGTCGGCATCCGTTCCGGATCAATGTCCCAACGCTCGGCCCCGCCCGGCTATAATCCGCGGACGACTAGGTTGAGGAATGCATCGCATGGCCACGAATTCCAAACGTCAGGCGATCGTCGATACGGCGACACGATTGTTTACGCAACACGGCTACCACGCAGTTGGAACCGACCGGATCATCGAAGAAGCCGGTGTGGCGAAAATGACCTTGTTCCGGAATTTTCCGACCAAGAACGATCTGATTTCAGAGGTCCTGACTCAGCGAGCGCACAGCGCGCTGACCTCGATTTCAAGCTCGGTCGCCACCCGGAGCACGCCGATCGAGCGGCTCAAGGAAGTGTTTGCGTGGCACGATCGCTGGTTCAAGGCACGCGACTTCAGCGGTTGCATGTTCACCAGCGCGCTTTCCGAATTTCATTCCGAATCGGGCGAAATCATCCGGATCTCGACAACGCAAAAGATCCAGCTGCGCCTGTTCATCCAGAGCCTCCTCCTCGATCTCGTGCCGCCGGCCATGATCGAACCGACGGCACGGCAAATCGTGATGTTGCTCGACGGCGCGACACTGTCAGCCGTGGTCGGCGACCAGGAACACGCGGCCGACGATGCCTGGCAAGCAACGGAGCGCTTGCTGTCGACCGCGTCGCAGGCGTCCGCGGCCCCGAGCGCAGGCACGCGAAAGAAGGCCTGATCGCCAGGCGCCCATCCTTATTCGCGCATGCCGACGAGTCGCGCCAGCAGCGCGTCATAGTAGTCGTGGCAGGTCGCCATTCTCAAAGACGCACCCAGCAGGATATCTCCGGCCACCGTGGGTGTCTCTTCGATGATCGGGACGATCACGTTCGACAACCACCCCTCGCCATGAATCACGTCGATCGTGACGTGTTCGTCGTAATAGTCCAGTTCGGCATCACGCCCAAGTCCGACGCGCCGGCATCCTCGCGCCAGCTTCTCGTACTGCGACGGATCGAGCAGTTCCGTCATTGCCATGATGCCTAGCAGCTTGAAATAGTGCTGCCGGTTCACGCATGCCAGCATGAAGAGGTTGTAACCCGCGAGCCCCTGCCATCCGAGCTCGCCCACATGATTGTCTCGCCCGTTGCCTGCCCCGACGACGTTCAGCAGGTTCCGGAACAGGCTCACGTGACTGCGGGCCCCTTCCCCACGCCCCGATTCGTCCCAGAAGTTCTGCGCGAGTTCACGCCGCACGCCTTCCCGCGACCCGATCATCGAATAAAGCAGCAAGTCGAAGAAGCGAATGTTCAGCGCGCTGTCGCTCTTGAAGAACGCGACGATCTGATCGAGCGATGCGTCCTTCTCCAGATAATCGAACAGCGGATGCGATGCAACCGGATGAGACGCCCAGAGATCCTTCAGCGCTTGCTTCAATGCGTTGCCGTCGAGTTCACCGACGATCCGGTTACCCAGGTGGCGCTTTTCATGGTCGATCCATGCCCGCTCGATGCACCGGCGCACGCGTGTCAACGACGGATTGAACTGATTGACCGCACGCGACGACGTGCCGTCGACGACATGCAGCTCATAAAGCAGGAACAGGGCTCGATGTACCGCCTTCATGTCGTCGGCATCGCGTTCCACGAAAGCACGGTCAAGCGCTTCGCGGACCCGCTTCAGAAAGCTCTCCTCCCACTCCGGGTGCATTTCGACCTGCTCTTCGAGCATTTCGTCGTCAATCAGCACAGATACCGCATCGTCTATCGAAAGCGACAGCGAAGTCAGCAGCGGCATCGGCAATGCCGGAATATCGACAAAAACTTCCCTCTGGTATTGCTCCTCTATCATGGTCATTCCCTTCTTATTTCTTGTCTGATATGTAGTTTGATTCGAAGTGAGGGAGACGAATCATAGGCGCCGGTTTATCTGACGCGAAACCGCCGTGAATCTTGACTACCATGGGAGTGGAACGCCAATTCCTCGAAAGCCCGCCATTCGAATCCGAGGACGAGAATACAGAATATGAAATTAAAAACCAAGTATTTCCAAAATATTCCCGGGATACCGCTCGACCACTTGTCCATGCGTACCGGATCGCCCAGGTTGGGCCCTATTTTCCGTCAGTCGAAAAAGTATACTAATTGGTATCTACGTGGCAAAAGATACGGGAGACGGTCGCCCCATGCCGCAGTCGGACGACTGCTGCCGGCATCGGCAACGCGCATCACGTCGCCCGGCCGGATGGCTCGGGCAACGCCGCGCGGGTGCGCGAACTGCACGCGATCGTCGGGAGTGGGGAATCGAGAGCCGGACGCCGTGCCTCACGCATCCGGGTGGCTGCTTCAACGGTTCGGGCTGAAACGGGCGGCCGGCGATCCGGCCGCCGCTCCGACGGTACGACCGGATCACCAGCGATCGATCACGACGCGGCCCGCCGAAGCGGGCGGGCGCCGGCACCCACCGACGACATTACGCCTGCACGAAAGCCAGCAGGTCGGCGTTGAGGACGTCCGCGTTGACCGTCAGCATCCCGTGCGAGTAGCCCGGGTACGTCTTCAGCGTGCCGTTCTTCAGCAGCTTGATCGACTTCAGCGCGGCATCCGCGATCGGCACGATCTGGTCGTCTTCGCCATGCAGCACGAGCGTCGGGACGGTGATCGACTTCAGGTCTTCGGTCTGGTCCGTTTCCGAAAACGCCTTGACGCCGTCGTAATGCGCCTTGGCGCTGCCTTCCATCCCCTGCCGCCACCAGTTGCGGATCACGCCCTGATGCACGGTTGCGCCTTCGCGGTTGAACCCGTAGAACGGGCCGCTCGGCACATCGAGGAAAAACTGCGCGCGATTGTCGGCGAGCGCTTTCCGGAAACCGTCGAACACCTCGAGCGGCAAGCCTTCGGGGTTCGATTCGGTTTTCAGCATCAGCGGCGGCACCGCGCTGACCAGCACCGCCTTCGCGACGCGGCCGGCCGGCTCGCCGTGCTTCGCGACATAGCGCGCCACTTCGCCGCCGCCGGTCGAGTGACCGATGTGCACCGCATTGCGCAGGTCGAGCGCTTCGACCACCGCGAATGCGTCTGCCGCGTAGTGATCCATGTCATGGCCGTCCGACACCTGTGCCGACCGGCCGTGGCCACGACGATCGTGCGCCACGACGCGATAGCCCTTCTGAACGAAGAACAGCATCTGCGCGTCCCAGTCGTCCGCGGACAACGGCCAGCCATGATGGAAGACGATGGGCTGCGCGTCCTTCGGGCCCCAGTCCTTGTAGAAAATCTCGACGTGATCCTTCGTTGTGACGGTTGGCATCGCGATGGACTCCTGTAAGGTGGATGAACTCGGCGCAGTGGCCGGCAGCCATTATCGGACAGGTTGGTTAAACGATGATGCCTCGATGCAAACGAGCGTCGACGATTTCGCCGACGTGGACGAACCCGCGACGGGCGAACGATCGTGCGGCGCCGCGCGTCAACCGTCCGTCGACACCGTGACGGCCTCCCACGCCCGGATTTCTTCGTCCAGCGCCGCCAGCTTGCCGCGCACGAGCCGCAGCGCATCGCTGCCGAGCAGTAAATGCGCGGGCGGATGCTCCGCCGCGATCGCCGCGAGCATCGCCCGCGCCGCTTTCGCGGGATCGCCCGGCTGCTTGCCGCTCTTCTCCTCGCGCGCCTGGCGAATCGGGTCGAAGATCGCGTCGTAATCCGCGATCGAGCGCGGCGTGCGCAGCATCGAGCGGCCGGCCCAGTCGGTGCGGAACGAACCCGGCGCCACGGCCGTCACGGCGATGCCGAACGGCGCGAGCTCCTTGCCGACGGTTTCGGAAATGCCTTCCAGCGCGAACTTGCTGCCGCAGTAGTAAGCGATGCCCGGCATCGTGATGTGGCCGCCCATCGACGTGATGTTCAGGATGCGGCCGCGCCGCCGCTCGCGCATGTACGGCACGACCGCCTTCATCATCGCGACCGCGCCGAACACGTTCACGTCGAACTGTCGGCGCAGCTCCGCGAGCGGCGCTTCTTCCATGATCCCTTCGTGCCCGTAGCCGGCGTTGTTCACCAGCACGTCGACGGGCCCGACGTTCGCCTCGATTTCCGCCACGACGCCGTCGATGCGATCGAAGTCGGTCACGTCGAGCACCCGCGCGAATGCCCGCGCGGACAGCGCGTCGAAATCCCGCGCCGCCTGCGCGCCTCGCACGGTGCCGACCACCGTGTGACCCGCCGCGAGCGCCTCCTGCGCGAGCGCGCGGCCAAGGCCGCTGCTGACGCCGGTGATGAGGATGAGATTGCCGGATGCCATGTGAGCGTCTCCCGAATGTCGATTGGAGCGTGCATACTAGTCTGGCGAACCACGTCGAATAAGCCCGATTCCGCTGATTTTCTTGCACAAAACTATGAGCGCCGATCCCGCTTCCGCCCGAGCCCCGTCGCTGCCGCCGCGCGACCGGAAGCGCCTGGTGGCGCTGCTGCGCGCGCTGGCGCCCGACGAAGGCTACAACCTGACGGCGCTGCCGGGCGTGCGCATCCTGCGCTCGAACCGCGCGCTGTCGCGCACGCCGGTGCTGTACGACCCGGGCATCGTGATCGTGTGCCAGGGCCGCAAGCGCGGCTACTTCGGCGGCGAATGCTACCTGTACGACGAACACCACTACCTGGCGGTGTCCGTGCCGGTGCCGTTCAGCATGGAAACCGACGCCACGCCCGAGCGCCCGCTGCTCGCGCTGTACCTGCACCTCGATTTCACGATGGCCGCCGAACTCGCGGCGCAGATCGACCGCGCAGGCACGGCGGAGCCGGTGCAGGCGCCCAGGAGCATGATGTCGACGCCGATGGATGCAACGATGCACGCGTCGGTGCTGCGTTTCGTCGAGGCGATGCACCGGCCGCTCGACGCCGCGGTGCTCGGCCCGGCATTGCTGCGCGAGCTGTATTTCCGCGTGCTCACCGGCGCGCAGGGCAGCGCGATGCGCAGCGCGCTGGCGATGCGCGGGCAGTTCGGCCGGATCGGCCGGTCGCTGCGCGTGATCCACGCCGATTACGCGCAACCGCTCGACGTGCCGCAACTGGCCAACGAAGCAGGCATGAGCGTGCCGAGCTTTCACAGCCACTTCAAGGCGATCACGCAGGTCTCGCCGATGCAGTACCTGAAATCGACACGGCTGCATCAGGCGCGCTTGCTGATGGTGCGCGAGGATCTGACGGCGGAAGCAGCCGGCTACGCGGTCGGTTACGGGAGCCCGTCGCAGTTCAGCCGCGAATTCAAGCGCCTGTTCGGCCTGACGCCGGCGAAGGAAGCGCAGCGCATGCGCGCAAGCTTCGCCATTCCGGCGGCATTCGAGGATGCGGCGTTCGTGTCGTCGCATTGAGGTGCGTCGACACTTCGCCGTCCGCATGCCGTCACGCATGCCGTCAGCGTGCGGCGGCGCGCACCAGCCCGGCGAGCGAATTCAGGATGAAGGCCGTCACGCCCCAGATGTCCTGCGCCTGCTCCGCCCAGTACCACGCACCCTTGCGTTCGCCGTCCGTGTATTGCCGCGGCAGATCCGGATTCAGCAGCGCGGAGAACGGAAACTCGAAGATCTCCGCGACTTCCGCGGGCGCCGCCTCCCATGTCGCCGTGTCCGGCACGATGCCGATCACCGGGAAGATCGCGTGATTGCGCTTTCTGGTTTTGTGGATCGGCAAGCTGCCGGCCACGCGAACCGCGCCCGGCGCGAGGTGGATTTCCTCGAACGCCTCGCGCAATGCCGTCGCGCCGATATCGCGGTCGGACTCGGCCGGGCGTCCGCCCGGGAAACTCACATGCGACGAGTATTCGCTGAGATCCGACGCGCGCTTGGTCAGCAGGATCGTCGGCTCGCGCCGCGCGACGATCGCGACCAGCACCGCCGAGAATTTCCACTGCCTGTCGTTGTCCGCGAGGAGTTGCTTCGCTGTCGGCCAATCGGTGCCGGCCGGGATGCCGCAGCGTTCCACGCCGCGGACGATCGCGTCCAGCAGCGCCTGCGGCGAGCCGGTTTCCGCATGCGCGCCGACCCGCCCGCCGCTGGCGTTCGAGGCGCTTCCGTCGGGTTCCATGTCTTCCTCCTGCGTGCGGCAACCGGCACGCGCCGAACGACACGGAGCCCGACACGTGTTGCATGGGCACGGCGTCGTGGTGGCCAATTCGATGAGCCCGTGTTCGCAGGCGATCGCGCATGACCCGCGCGGGAGCGTGAATCCCTGTTCCAGCACGAAACTATCCGCCAGCGTTGCGGAGGGTCGAATGCCGGAACCGGATCGCCGTCGATCAACGGTTCATGCCGATCATGCACGAAAAATGAATTGCCAATTCGATCGTGCGCGCACGCAGGTCGGGTTCGCCCTCAAGCGGCGGAGGTCGGCTCGCCCCGCGCGTCGATGCGGGTCGACGCGGTGCCGATCAACCCGGCCGCCGCGATTGTCGCAGCCGTCACGACCATCATCGCGCCCCACCCGACCCGCGCGTTGAGCAACCCCGCCGCCGCCGCGCCGCCGGCACCGGCCGCGTAGTAAAGCGTCAGGTACGCTGCGCTCAATGCGCCGGCCCGGGCCGGCTGAATCGCGACCACGCGCGTCTGGTTCGCGACCTGCGCGGCAAAGCAACCGGCATCGAACATCGCCAGCCCCACGCCCAGCCATCCGGGATGACCGAGCGCAACGGCAAGCAGCAAGCTCGACACGGCCGCCACGAAGAGCCCGCCGCGGATAACCGCGCGATCGCCGAATCGATCGGCGAGTTTTCCGGCCACGCGCGTCACGCCGAGACCCAGCACGCCCGCGAGACTGTACGCACCGATCGCCGCGGCGCCGAGGCGATACGGCGGCTCGGCCAGGCGAAGCGCGAGCCCCACCCAGACCAGGTTGAACGCGAAGAACCAGAGCATGCCGGCGCCGGTCCGGCGCCTCAATTGCGCGCTATCGCGCAGCAGCCGCGCAACGGCACCGAGCGCGTTCGCCCGGCCGGGCAGCCCTTCCGGCCGGCCGCCGGGCAACAGCGCGGCACAGCCGATGGCGGCCAGCGCAACGCACCCGGCCAGCGCGAGCAATGCGCCGCGCCATCCGCACCATTGCGACAGCACGCCGCCCACGAAACGGCTCAGCAGGATCCCGGCGGAAATGCCCGCCGACACGGCCCCCATCGCCACGCCACGCCGCTGCGGATCCGCATGTTTGCCGGCGACGGCGCTGCATTGCGCCGCCACCGTCGTCGCCGCGCCCACCAGCAAGAAGCCGGCGTCGAGCGCGAGCGGCCCGGGCGACCACGACGCGCACGCCAGCAACCACGCGAGCACGCCCATCTGCGTCGAGACAAGCACGCGCGGACTGAACCGGTCGACCAGCGGCACCAGCCATGCAAGACCGACCAGGTAACCGAGCATCGTCACGGACGAGAGCGCCGCCATGCGCGACGCAGCCACGCCGAACTCGCTCGCGATGGCCGACAGCGACGGCTGCAACGCATAGCCGTTCGCGATCGCCACGCCGGCCGCCAGTGCCAGCACCGCCGTCACGGTGCGCGACAGCGGCGCGCGGTTGCCGGCGACGGTCACGCAGCGGCCCTGACCGCGATCGCCTCGACTTCCACCAGGATCTCCGGATCGACGAACGGAAGCGCATGCACGAGCGAAAACGCCGGCCGGATATCGCCGTAGATTTCTCCATGTGCACGCGCCGCGGCTTCCCAGTTGTCGAAGTCCGCTACCACCAGGCGGCTCTGGACAACGTCCGACAACGAGAACCCGCTGTCCGCCAGCACACGGTCGATCGTCGCCAGCGCATCGCGTGTCTGCGCGTACACGTCCGCGCCTTTGCCGGCCGTCCCCGAAATGTAGATGGTGTTGTCGACGACCACGGCGCGCGAGTAGCCGACCTTGGGCTCCCACGGGGAGCCGGTGCTGATCCGTTTACGCATCTTGAAGATCCCTCCAGTCAGGTTGACGAACATCGCTTACTACTTGGGTAGTACTTTCGAGCGATTGTATACTACTCCAGTAGTTAATCAAGGAATCCCACGCAGGTCGTCGTGGGCGCAGGAGCCGAGACACATGAGCGAGAACACGGAGCTGATCACGTCGTTGATCCGGCTCGGATTCACCCAGTACGAGGCGCAGGCCTACGCGGCCCTCGTCGGGCAGGCCGCGCTGACGGGCGCGGAAGTCGGCCGGCGCGCCGGCATGCCGCCATCGAAGATCTACGAAACCCTGGGTCGCCTGGAAACGCGCGGTGCGGTGCTCGTGAACCGGTCGGAACCCGTCCGCTATGCGGCCGTGCCCCACCGGTCGTTGCTCGAGGACTTGCGCGCGCGCTTCAATGCGGATCTCGAACTGGCCGCGGGCGCGCTCGATCGGCTGCCGGTTCAACAGGAGCCGGGGCTCGTCTGGTCGTTGAGCGGGCGGGAAGCGATCGCCAGCGCATTCGCGCGCGTCATCGTCAATGCGAAAACGCAGATCTTCGCGGGTGTCTGGGACGAAGAGATCGACGATCTCGGGCCGCTGCTCGAGGCTGCCGCGGCGCGGGGCGTCGACACGCACGTGGCGATCTACGGCAATCGCACGCTCAACGGGCCGCGCCACTACGACATGGCCAAATGCGGCGCCAGCGCGCGGCTCAGGCTGTCCGGCCGCCGGCTCGCCGTCGCGGTAGCGGACAACACCGAGGCAGTCGTGGCGGAATTCGGCGATCAGTCACCCGATCACGCCACCTTGACGACCAATCCGGTCATCGCGCTGCTCGCGGTCGAGTACATCAAGGCGGACGTGAGCGGGCGCGTATTGATCGACGCAATGAGTCCGGCGGAGTACAGGAAGATCCTGAAGCATCCCGACATGCAGGCGATGCTCGCGCCGCTCGACAAGCCGAGCTGACCCATGCGACGCTGCGCGGCTGCCGGTGCATCGAGCCGCGCGCTCCTCCCCAGGTACGGTAATCCTCCCATGACCGCCTATGCCTTCCGCCTGCTGAATGTCTTCGCCGAATCCACGTTCGGCGGCAACCCGCTTTGCGTATTCGAAGATGCGCGCGGGATGGACGACGCGACCATGCGGGCACTCGCGGTGCAGTTCAACCTGTCCGAAACGACCTTCGTGCTGCCGTCGGAGCGTGCGCATGCGCGGGTTCGCATCTTCACGCCGGGCCATGAGATGGCCTTTGCGGGCCATCCGACGCTCGGCACCGCGCATGTCGTGCGCGACCTGCTGGGTACGGGCAACGATCTTGCGCTCGAATTCAAGGCCGGCGTGGTCGACGTCAACGCGCGCGACGACGTGTGGACGTTCACCGCGCCGCACGCAGGCATGCCGAAGACGGCGCCGTGCGAGTTGCCCGACGCCCGGATGGCGGCCGTGCTGGGATTGACGGAAGACGATCTGCTCGCACCGCCGATCTGGGTCGACACCGGCGCCGACCAGTTGCGGGTCGCGCTCAAGGATCCCGCCGCCGTACGCCGCGCGCAGCCCGACAGCGCATGTCTCGGCCTCTGGCCGACCAGCAGCCTCGGCCGCAAGACCGCCTATGTGTTCGCGTTCGATGCCGAGCGCCCGGGGACGGTGGTGTCGCGCTACTTCTTCGTGAAGCAGGGCAGCGTCTCGGAAGATCCGGGCACGGGGTCTGCGTGCGCGAATCTGGGCGGGTGGCTGCTTGCGATGAAGCGCGACCTGCCTGCCGCGTTTCAGGTCGCGCAGGGTGAAGCTGTCGGCCGGCCTTGCCTGCTGCGGTTGTCGGTCAGCGCAGCCGGTGAAATCGGCGTCGGCGGGCGCGTGATCGAACTCGGGCGCGGCGTCGTCAACGTGTAGCGGCGGCCGCGTTTGCTATGCTGCGCGCATCGCCAGCCCGAGCCGATTGCCGCCCATGAACGACCTCGCCCCCGACCTTGCACGCACACTGAGCGACGCCTGCGACGCCTGCTTCGGCACGACCGCCGTCTGGCCGCTCGTCGAGCGCGCGTATGGCGAGCCGCAACGCTACTACCACACGCTCGCGCACCTGGCCGAGCTGTTCGCGCATCTCGCGCCGTATCGCGCGGAACCGCTGTGGCCCGCGATCGAGCTCGCGGTATGGGCGCACGACTTCGTGTACGCGACGACGCTGCCCGATTATGCGGACAACGAAGCACGCAGCGCACAATGGCTCGTGCAGGTCACGAACGCACACTGCGGCGAATCGTGGTTGCATGCGCATGCATCGCACGTGCGCGTTGCGCACGATCTCGTGCTCGCGACGAAGTCGCACCGGCTGCCCGATACGTTCGCGTCCGACCCGGACCTGCAGCGCGCCGGGCGGATTTTTCTCGACGCCGATCTGGCGATCCTCGCGGCCGCGCCCGACCGGCTGCGCGAATACGACCGCGCGATTGCACGCGAGTGGGCGCAGGATCCCGATGCACCATCCGCGGCGTTCCGCGCGGGCCGCAGGCAGGCGCTCGAACATCTGCGCGCGCAGGTCCCGCTGTTTCAATCGGCGGAATTCGCGCCGCTCACGGCGCGTGCGCTGCGCAATCTCGATACGCTGATCGACGCGTACGCGTGAGCGCCGGGCGCGCCCGCGTGACCCCGCCCGCCTTGCCGCCGCCGGATCGGGCGAACTGACCTCCAAGTCATTGAACCGTTCGGGATCCTCTTGATTTCGATACGGCTACCGGCGTGGACCAAGATAAGCGTGACAAGGCCTGGCGTTCTGCCTCCAAGAATGATCTGCATCAAGATCAAGGGTATGCGATCAAGTAGAGACGCCCGCCTATAAACGGCGCTTCTTGGAGAGTCGCTGTCCGTCCCTCGAGAATCCATGTCGCCCGTAGAAGCGGCGACTGTAACTTGCGCGCGGCAAACCTTGAGTGGCGCCGTTCGAATGCGCCGATGGCCACCAGCTCGCTTGCAGCGATAGCCACCTCTTGTCGCGATAGACCGACACGCTTTGCGACGTCTCCCAGAAACAGCGTCTGCCAAGACACGAAGCCGAGCATCGGCACGACCATCAGCGCGAATTTGAAGGCCGTATCCGACACGCCGCTACGACCCACCTTGGCGAGGAACGCCTGCTCGATGGGCGACATCGGTTCCGGTGCAATACGCGCTGCGCGTCCGGAATCCGGGCCTCCATGCCCGTCTCCTTGATCATGCGCGTGCTCTATTGCTGAATGGTCGCATTCTTCAGCAAGCCGCCGACGAAGTCCGCGCTGGCCTTCTCAAGCGCCAGCGCCTGCAACTGCTGCTGAATCGTCGTCTTGACGGCGTTGAACGCCGGCACCTGCGTCGGCCGCTTCGCGTCGAGTTTCACAATCGCCCGCGCGCCGTCGACCGGAACGGAGTCGGGCGTCACAGCGCCGACCGGCAGCTTCTCGAGCACCTGGGCGATCGCAACCGGCAATCCGGACGTCTTGCCCTCCGCCGCCGGCGTCTTGAAACTCACCCACGGCAGCGCTCCGCCGGCATCGCGGCTCGGGGCGATGCTGTACTGTCGCGCGAGGCTGTCGAACGGTTTGCCAGCTTTCAGTTCGCTCAGCACGGTTGCGGCCGTCGCGACATCCTTGACAACGATCAGGCGCGGTTTGTATTCGTCCTTGCCGAGCGACGCGACAATCTCGTCGTAGCGTGCCTTGACGTCCGCATCGGTCACGGGCGCCGGCTTCACGTTGTCGCGCAGGAACAGCTGCGTCTCCGCATTGGCCTTCGCCGCCTGCATCGCGGCCCGCACCTCGGGCTTGCTCGCGTAATTCGCCTTCTCGGCCGCCTGCTGGATCAGCACGCGCGCGATCAGCTGATTCTTGATCGCCTGCCGGATCTGAGGGCTGTTCGGCTGCTTCGACGCCTGCAACACGGCATCGACTTCGGCATTCGTAATCGGTGTCCCGTTGACGGTTGCGACCGTAGTAGTCGCTGGCGCGGCTGCGGTTTGCGCCTTCGCTGGTACCGTCAGTTGCCATGCGATCGCCGTCGCGATCAGGATTCGATTGAAAGTCTGTTGCATGAATCGTCTTCCCACTGAATAAATAAGCGGCGATGAGCGAAGGCCCACCGCCCAATCCGTCCCGCCCGGGTCAACACGGGACGGCACGTTGCCCATTGCACTTCAAAACGCCAGGTTCGCGGTGCCGAGCACCAGCGTCGCTTTCGAGCCGAGCGATGTCGGCCGGCACAGCTGGCGCCCGGCGAGCAGTTCGCCCGACAGCTGCTTGCCGTGCCATTGCCATTGCGCGCGTAGTCCAGCACCGACGCCGGCCAGCGTCGGAAATCCCGGCACCGCGATCAGGTTCGCCTTGCCCGCGTCGAGAAACACATACGGCTCGACGCGCGCGTCATGCCACGCCGGTACGTTCACCCATGCCAGTTCGTTGCGTGCGTAGACGCCGCGGTCGCCGGCAATCTCGCCCGACCGAAAGCCGCGGATCGTATCCATTCCGCCGAGATAGAGCTGCTCCGAGCCGTAGAGCGCTACATTGGCCCACTGCCCGCCGAGCGCGCCGCGGTAAGCGAACTGCACCGCGCCGAGCTTTGGCAGCGGCAACGCATAGATCACTGTCGCATCGAGCTTCGTGAACTGGCTGTGTGCGTCGGTTTCATCGATATTGGGCGCATCGTGGTCCGCTTCGAGCCACGGCAGCCCCTGCGACACGCCTGCGTCGAGCGTCACGTTGCCGGCCGCGTCGTTCAGTGCGAACTTATGCAGCCAGTTCACGCCCGCGCGCAGCACCGCGAGACGCTGCGGGTCGAGGTCGATGCCGTTCACGACGCGGTCGGTGCGCCGCCACGACAATGTTGCGTCGAGGTTCACGACGTCCGCGAGGGTGCGGTCGACCGTGTAGTTCCACCCGAAAATATGCGACAGCGTGCGGCCGTACAGCAGCGCGGTCGTGCCGACCACCTGCTGGTACTCGGAATCGGACACCGTATAGCTGAACGTGTGGCGGCCGAACGGCACGGCGATCGAGCCGACCAGCGCGTTGCTGTCCTGGCTGTCGATGTAGTTCAGGCTCAACGACTCCTGCAAGCCGATCAGGTTGTCCGCTTCGATGCCGGCGCGGTAGCGTGTCACGCCGGTTGCCGAACTGCCGTAGTTGTCGACGCCGAGCGTCGCGTAGGTGCGATCGCCCGGCCTGTTGTCGATTTCGACGATCGAGTCGCCGGCGGCCTGGCCCGGCAGGATCTGGACCTGCGCCTGATTGCGCCGCAAACGGTTGATCTGCGCGACGCCCTGATCGATGTCCGACAGCCGTAACGGATCGCCGGGCGATGCCGGAAACGCGTTCTCGTAGCCGGCGTCGGTCAGCCAGCCGCCGCCGGCGGACGCCTCCCCTGCCTTCAGCCGATGAATCGGCTTGCCGTTGACCACAAAATCGGCGATCCGGCCGAGCTGGATCGTCACCGTCAGCGTGCCGGTGGCCAGGTTTTGCGGGCCGAGCAGCGCGCGCGTCGTCACCAAGCCTGCGCCGACGAATACATCGGTCAGGCGCTTGAGCAGCACGTTGATCCGGTGCGCACCGAGCTCGTGGCCGATGAATGGAGCGAGCGTCTCTTCCAGTGTTGTGCGCGATACGCCGCCCGGCGGCACGAACGGCTTGCCGTCCGGCGTGCGCAGCACGATCTGTTTGACCGCAAACGTCGGGCCAGACTCGACAATCGCATCGATCGGCGTGCCGGGTGGGATATCGAGGGTCGTTTCCGAGGTCGGCGCAATCGTGATCGACGCTGGCGGCTGCGAGAGTTGACGCTGGCGGGCCTGTTCGCGCTGCTGCTCGATCAGTTGCTGCGCCGGATCCTGGATTGGACGGGCCGCGGGAAGCGGCGCGGTCTGTGCGAACGCCGGTGCATGCAACATCGCGACGGCGGGAATCGCACCCAGCAAAATCTTGAGCGATACGCGCATCGTCATTCCTCGCAGGCGCGGGGCGTCGAGTGCGCCTTGGCTGGCGCTTCGAAGCAGGGAGGCGGCGCTGTCGACAGCACGAACACGAGTGCGCATCCGAGCGCGAACGCAACCAGCAACAGGATGCTCAGGATCGACCGTTTCATGTCAGCGCCACCAGTAGGTCGTGAGGCCCAGATGCTGGCCAATCTCGACCGGCGTGCGCGACGGCGCGCGCAGCGTGGTCGTCGTCCCGGCGACCGACACGCCCTTGCCGCCCGACAGATAGCCCCCATCGATCACCGCGTCGCCGGTCAGGCGGACCAGGCCGTCCGCTGTGAAGCCGCCGCCGACGTCGAAGGCGATCAGCTCCGCCCATGTACTGCCGAAAAATGCCTTGAAGCCGTGATCCTGGTTGATCGCCGAGTAGCCGGTCACGCCGGTTGCGTAGGTGATCGGTGCGGCAACGTTCAGGTTGCCCGTCGCGTAGACGGTGCCGCCGATGTCGCTCGCGGTCTTGCCGGCCTGAATCGCGATGTCGCCCCCTACGTGTGTTTGAGGATCGCTACTGGCCTGAATCGTGCCGCCGTATGGCGTGACCGTGCTCGACGCGCTCGCGTGGCAGAAGATCCAGCAGCTTTGCACGTAGCTCGCCTGGCCCGAGAACACCGCCGCATTCGTGAACGCGTTCTGCGCTGTGATCGTGATATCGCCGGCATTCGCCTGGATGACGCCGCCCGTGTTCGACACGTTGCGGCCCGAAATCGACACCGGGCCAGCCGTCGCGGCGATATAGGCGAGCTGGTCTGGGTGATTCACCGTCCCGTAGTCGACGTTCACGCCGCTCGTCGAATGCGTGAAGAACAGGAAACTGCCTCCGGTATCCGAATACGCGGCCGGCTGGCCGCCGTTGACGCCGCCAGAATGGTCGATCTGGTTCGACACGTCGCCCTGCGCCGTCAGCGTGACGCCCAGGTTCGACAGGATGCGCGCGTTGTCGTTGGTGATATTGCCTTGTGCGTTCAGCGAGGCCGCCCCGTTCGCGGCGAACACGATGCCGAGGTTCGAGGCACTCGAATCGTTCGTGATATTGCCGGCAGCCGTGAGCGTCACGTTGCCGCCGGTCGTGGTGCCGTTCTGCAGCGTTTCGCCGGCCTGAATCACGCTACCGGTGTTCGAAATGTCGGCGGTGCTCGTCAGGTTCACCACCCCTGTCTGAGCCGTCACGGTTGAAGGGCCGGTTGCGTCATCGGTCAGCACAATGCCGTGCGCGGCGATCGATACGTCGTTCGCCGCGGTGACTTGCGCGCCCTGCAACGACACCGCACCGGTGGTCGACAGCTGGACGTCGTGGTTCGCCTTGATCGAGCCATCCGCCACCGTGATGTCTCCGTTGCTCGTCACGACGACGTCGCCGGCGTTCGCGTAGAGCGCGCCGAGGCTGTGTACGCCCGCCCCCTGGTCGGTGACGATCAGCTGCACGCGGCCGGCGGTGAGGCCGCCGGCCGCCGTGATATCCACCGCGATACCCTTGCTGGTCGCGCCGGATGACGTCGCGCCGATCAGCCAGTCGTGGCCGTTATCCGACGGCGAGAAGCTCGTATCGTAGGTGGCGGTGCCGCTGCCTACGATCGCGCGGATGCCGCTCGTCGAGCTCGTGAAGCTGTTCGTGACCGGGCCGTTGACGTTGAGTTGCTTGGCGATCAGGTCGAGATTGACGATGTCGCCGGCCAAGCCGCCTTGGCCGATCGTGATCGCGCCTTGATTCGTGTTCAGCAGCACATTGCGCTGGAGCACGCCGGGCGCGAGCGTCAAGTCGTCGAAGCTGACCTGACCGGTCGACAGCACGACGTGGCCCGCATTCACGAAGCTGCCGCCATCGACCGTGATGCCGTTCGGATTGGCCAGGATCACGTTCGCGCGCGGGCCGAGCACACCGATCGCCCCCTGGATCAGCGACGGGTTCGTGCTCGTCACCTGATTGACGATCGTGCGCGCGTTCACGCCCGCATTGTTCAGGTCCGCGCCGGCCGACGACACGTTGAATGACGAATAGGTGTTGTTCGAGACGCCACCGATGGCCGGCGCGATGTTGACGGTCTGGTGGCCGTTTGTGCTGGTCGACACGGACGTCGCCGTACCGCCACTCGGAACAATACCTGCAGCACGTGCCGGGACACCCAAGCTCGCCCATAACAACAGCAGGCATAAAGGGATTTGTTTAATTCGCATAATCCCGCCATATCAGGGAAAAAATCCGGCACCGAAAAACCAATTTCATCGCCCTTCATGGACATGATTTCGGAAAATTAATTTAAAACATCCCAAGAGTATTTCTGAGAGAAAAATGGGCAGTACCAGCTGGCGTCAAAAAACATTTTTATCCGCCCCCACACAAATGTATTCAGCGCGCCGTTTCAAATCTTCTTGCGGATGGCCATCGTTGATCACTGTCGATACTTCACCCATTCCATTACACACAAGCCGCTCACGCCGACTTGTTTGTAATGGAATGCATATTACCGTCGCTTCGCCGCATCCTCTTCGCTTTTTAGTGTGTATTCGCAATCCTTTCCATATTCAGCCTCTAACCTTTCTTTTGCCTCATCCAAGTTTTCCGCAACCAAAGTAACCCGTCGACCCGGTTTATCCGGCCCATCAATCCAAATGATGGCATCGTAAACTTTCATAATTTGTCGCCCAATATCAATATCCTACTTATAGGGAGCCAAGCAAACCCCGCTGCCTCTTGTTCCCGATACTGCCGTGTTTGTGGCAAGGTGAGTTTGCACAGTCTGGGATAGTTGCAGATTCTCCACGTTCAATCCACTGCTGTTTGTGGCAACAAATTACAGCGACCACGTCCAGATTGACAAAACGACTACGGAACGTTTATCGGAAACATCCCGAGAATGTTTCTAAGGGAGAAATGGACGTCCCCGGCCGGCGTCCAGAAATGTTTCCGCTCCGCCCCCGCGCTGATGATCTCTGCACGTCGCTTTAACTCATCCGGCGGCAAGTCCTTATCGTTTACTGTCGATACTTCCTCTAGCTTATCGAGATCAACCGAAGACAGCCTCCCATCAAGCTTCCCAACCAAAAACTGATTGGTAAGCAGCGTCCACACATCATCGTTCAACCAGAAAATAAAGAGCGGAACACCGTACCCTCCGACCGCCTCCATGACTTTTCTCGCGGGCTGCTCGTTCGATAGCAGGAAATGCCGCCACGCATAGGTCTCCAGATGAAGCTTTCCGGCCCGCCACAGGATCCTATTTTCGTACCAGTTTGACTTTTTCATTTCTTTCCTACCGGAAACGTGATGATGTAATCACCGGAAGACCCGGGATTCATTGTGACGGTCCCGCCGTAAAGTGATCTTCCGCTCTGTGCGAAATTCTGCAGAAGTCCATCAAGCTTCGGGTTGGCAAGATATCCTGAATTTACCTCAACAGACGTTGCCCCCAAAGACCCCGCATAGTTCACCAACGTCTGAACGTCCGTGAAGCTCATCGAATTGGTGAGGCCAATTGTGACCTGCGCGACGCCGTTGCTGTTGACTGTAACCGCATTTAGGTTGACACCGAGATTCTGAGCCGCAGTATGAACAGCCGCCGTGTTTGGGGCTCCACCACCCATCACGCCCGGATTCACCGCAGCGGCAACGCCCGCTCCCGTGGCTTGCCCTGCCGTCTGCCCGATGTTCGCGCCCGACTGTTGATCCTCGCTATCCTGAACCTGCTCCTGCCCGGTGAGCGGCGAAACCGTAAATTTCGCCCCTTCATCTTGAAACGCCTCCTGTTCCCCAGCGCTTGCTGCACTATGCTCCGGGTTGTTGCCGATCGACTTGAACGACAAGCCATTGTTGATCGCTTCGCTTTGGGCTGCGCTGGCTGCCGCCGTGCCGTTCAACCCCAGCGCGCCGGCCGCAACTCCGCCGGCTAAGGTCGTCGCGCCCGCAATGGCAGCCCGTTGCGAATCGCTTAGCGAATTCGAGCCGCCTGCCGCATTCACCAGCGCACCGGACGTGACGGCACCAACTGCACCGCCCACCGCCGACGAGCTGCACCCCGTTCCGATTGCTGCACCCGCTGCACAGCCGAGCGCCGCGTGCTCCGCGATGTTCGTCGGCGACAGCGCATCGCTTGTTGCACCGATCGCGTTATTTGCAACCGCTTCGGCATCGTTGACCACGTTGTTCAACAGCGCCGTGCCAAAGCTGCCGCCCTCGATCAGGTTCTGCACGCCGGCACCGATCAGGCTTTGCCCAACGATGTTTTCCGCCGTGTTGCCGAGATTGGCCAACGTTGCGGCTGGTGTGCCCTGTGTGATGCCGTTACCGAGGTTCGCGATACCGGTCGGCCCCAGCAGCCCCTGCGTCAAGCCCGCCGTCAACGCCGTCACGCCGGCCGTCTCGAACGTCGTCTTCAGGTTGAGACTGCCTGTCGAGATCAACTGATCCGCCGCAGTGGCCGCCAACGCCGTCGTGCCAGCGGCCAATGCCGTGGCCGCCGCACTCCCGAGCACGCCCAGCAACGGGCTCGTCGCGGCCAGCATGATCGGATCGATCAGGCCGTTGTAGAACGCGAACATCTCCGGACCCAGTTCGACGGAGAGCACCACCGCTGCCACCATCCCGATGATCGACAGCGGATCGAACCCCGTGTCGTCGGCGATCAGGGTCGTCTGCAGGTTGTTGCTGACGCTCGACTGCACGAAGTTACCGCCGAGCTGGCTCTTCAGGTTCGCCAGCATCGCGGCGGTCGCGGCCGTGTTTTCGCTGCCGTCCGCGTTGGCTACTTGCAGCGCCCCGTCGATCTGGTCGATCGCCTGCGCGTTCAGGCTCAGATTCATGGCGGTCATGAACCCGCCCTGCTGCACCACCGTCCCGGTGGTTTGCAGCACGCCTTCGTCGACCTGGTTGTAGATGGTGCCGACGTTGGTCGAGCGCTGCTCGTCGGTCAGCGTGCCGGTGTTGACCGTGAGGTTCTGCGCCGACACGGAACCCGTGTTCAGGATGCTGTTCGCGTAGTTCAGCGCGACATTCGTCCCAGTAATCTCGCCGTCCGCGTTCACCACCGCGTAGTTCTGCGGCAACAGCACCTCGGGCATCAACGCCTGCACGGTCGGGCACGCGCCGTTGCCGGTTGCCGTGCACCCCGGCTCGGGCACCGTCTGCTCGACATACCACAGCATCGGCGCGTTGATCTGCGCAAGTTGCGCCTGGCTCAGTTGCGTGCCCAGCGCGACGTTGTGCTGCTCCGCGTATTGCAGCGCCGCACCGTACAGCGCCGCCGTATCCTGGTTGTTGATCGATGCCTGACTGGTGCTGTCGGTCGCGCTCGGCGTGCTATAGAAGCTGCTCTTGCCGGTCGCCTCGAGCGCCGCCTGTTCGACCTGCTGCGCCTGCGTGTACGGGTCGTAGTAGAACGGCACACTGCCCGGCTGCAGGTTGGCCGGCAATGCAGCAATCAGTGCCGCCGGCGACAACGAACCCACCACATCCGCCGCCGGATTGTTCGTCAGATACGACACCTGCACCGTCTCGCCCGAAATCGTCTTGACGGTCGTGCCGTTGGGTGCGTTCGACGTCGGCACGGTGGGCGCGACCGGCTTGCCCACGGTCTGCACGCCGATCGGCGTGTTCGATGGCAGCCCCGCCGCGCCCGTCACCGAGGTCGGCTGGCCGGCGAGCGTCGTCACGAGGCCCGCGCTGTTGACGGTCGTCTGCGCAGTCGACGGCACGGCCGGCGGCCCGAGCGAAATCACCTGCCCCGACACGGCCGGCGGCGGCGTATAGACGTTCGGATTCGTCAGCCCGTTCACGAGCGTCGCCCCCGTCAGGTTCACGGTCTGCCCGATCACGTTGCCGGTGTTGGTGAGCGTCGGCGAATTCACGGCCAGCGTGTTGCCCGCCTGAATCGTGCCCGGCACGAAATCCGGCAGCCCCACCGCATCCGGGAGGCCGGCGGGATCCTGCGGCGCGCTCGCACTGTACGCACTGCCGTACAACTGCGCGCACAACGAAGGGTTGTTCGCACATCCCCACGTCGCATACGGTGTCCCGTAGCGCGTGAAGCCGCTGCTCCAGTACGCGTACAGGTACTGGTTATCGCTCGCCGCACTGCCGCTCGCGTTGATCGTCACGTTGTTCAACGCCGTGACGAGGCTCCCGGTATTGCCAAAGGTCCCGGCGGTCAGGTTGACGTTGTGGTTCGCCGTGATCGTCGCGGGGCTCGCCGACTGCACGTCGACATACGCCTCGCAGTTGTACGTGCAGCCCGTATAGGGCGTTGCACTGCCGTAGTTCTGGTGGATCTGCACCGGCGCCGCGATCGTGTTGGTCAGCGTCGCGGCACTGATACTGACGTCGTTGCCTGCCTCGATCGCACCCGAGGTGTTCGTCGCGCTGCCTGCCTGCGTGAGCGCGATCGGCGCGCTCGACGTATCGGATGCCGTCGTGCCGGCTCCGCCGATCACGACGTTGCGCCCCGCCACCAGATTGCCGTAGGTATTCGAAACCGAGCCCGCGGCAATCACGACGTCGTTGCCAGCCGTCACGGTGGCGTTGGTCTGCTGGTACGCATACGTCTGCGAGTTCGGATTCGTCGTCGACAACGACGAGCAACCCGCGCTGTAGCCCGAGGCGCAACCGGCCGTGGTCGTCATCGTGCCGATGTTCGTGCCCTGGTTCGTGAAACTCGACGCGTTGATATGAACGTCGTTCGCCGCGGCGAGCGTCCCGGCGTTGGTCAGATTGCCGCCGGACAGGTTCAGGTCGTGACCGGCGACGATCTGGCCGGTCGCCCCTTGTACCGTCGTCGATGACGTGACCGACTGCACGGTCACAGCGCTGGGCGAGTCGAACGTGAACGAGGTCGGCGGCGTCGACGGGCCGGCCGCACAGAACTGTCCGTTGTCCCCCCCGCCGTTCGTGCAGCCATACGCCCCGCCCGCGTTGCCGCTGCCCCAGACGGATACGCCGCCGCCCGACTTCTGCATCGACAGCAGCCCGTTCATGAAAGCCGTCAGCGACGCGGTGTCGACCGTATCGGTGACCGTCGAGCTCGCGGACGAGCCACCGTTCGACAGCGACTGCACGTTCAGGTTGACGTCATGCCCGGCGCTGACGGTCCCGCTCTGGTTATTGAGACTGTTCGCGGTGAGATTCAGGTCATGGCCGGCCGCGATCACCGAATTGCCGGCGACGGCACCCGTCGTCGTGGTCGTTTCCGTCACGGTCGGAATCGTCAGCGTCGTGACCGGATAGACCGTACCGTCGCCATCGTTGGTCGGCACCGAGCCGCCCTGCACGTACCAGAGGTTGCTCGACATCGGCGTGTCGTGGCTGTTGTAGCCGACCAGCGTCGGCACCTGCACGTACTGGACCGTGCCCGAGGTCGCGACCGGCGCGGACTGCGGCCCACTCACGCCGATGTAGCCGACCCCGATGTTGGTATAGTTCGCGCCATCGGACCATCCGCTGGTCAGCGGCGGCACGATGCCCGTCACTGACAGCACACCGCCGAGCGTCGCCGGCACCGTCGTCGACACCAGCGTCAGGTAACCGCCGTCCGGCCCGATGTCGGTGATCCCGTAAACGGTCTCGGTGCCGATCACGGTCGACATCAAGAGCGGCGTGTTGAGGATGGTCTTCGTGGTGGTCGTCGTGTTCGTCGTCGACGAAGCCGCTGAGTTGTTGACGGCGGCCGCCGTGATCGACACGTCGTTGGTTGCGGTCAACGTGCCGCCGCCATTGTCCAGATTGCCGGACAGGTTCACGCTCAAGTTGCCGCTGCCCGCCGCACTGCTGCTGTTTCCGGCCCGCGTCGTGCCGTTCGAGTTGTCATAACTCGTCCCGGAGATCGTCAGCGTGTTCGCCGCCTGGACGGTGCCGGCATTGGACCCCGAACCGTTCAATGTGAACGCGTCGTTCGCCGTCACCGTGCCACTGGCCTGGTTCGCCAGCGACCCGTTGATCGTCAGGTCGTTGCCGTTGACGGTTCCCGAGTTGCCGACCGCACCGTTCAGGGTCAGCGAGCCCGTGCCTTGGTTGATCGTGCCGGCGTTGTTGATGCCGTTGGCCGCCGAAACCGTGACGGCCGTTCCCGGCAACGTCCACGTCCCGGCATTGTTCACCGACTGTGCGGAGAGGTTCAGTCCGTTGCCGCCGTTGACCGTTCCATAGCTGGCTGCCGATGGGTCGAGCGTCTGGTTCGGCAGGTTCAGCGTCGCGACGTTTTGCGCGAGTATCTTGCCGTTCGTGTTGTCGAACGACCCATTGCCGCCCGTGACGGTCACGGTCGTGTTGCCGACGGCGGCGGTCGGATGGTTGACGTCGCCCGAGAAAATGAGCCCGTTCCCGTTGCTCAAGCTACCGGTCGTCAGGTTCAGCGCGTTCGTCGCCAGCAATCCGCCCGAGTTGGTCGTCGCACCGGAAACAGTGAGGTTGGTCGTCGGCGCGTAGATCGTTCCCGAGTTATTGAGGTTCGTCGCCGTGACGTTCGCGGTCTGCAGCGACGACAGGCTGCCCGAATTCGAGACGGTCGACCCTGACACGTTCAGGTTGCCGGCCGCCATCTGCGTACCGACGTTATCGATCGTGCCGCCAGCGAGCGTCGCATCGCCCTTGAACGCGGCGGTACCGCCCGTCGTCAGGCTTTGCGTGCCAGTGATCTGCGTCGTGCCGCCGACCACCGCGTTCGCCGTCGTCACGTTCGCGCCCGACAGGGTCGCGTTGCCGCCGACCGACAGCGCCGGGGCGCTCGCGTTGAAAGTTTGGTTCAACTGCCCAGCCGACGTGTCGAGAGTGTTCGCGGCCGTCGCGGTCAGATTGCCGCCAACCGCCAGCCCTTGCGTCGTGATGTCCGTCGCCGTGAGGTTGGCATTCTTCGACGCGGTCGTTTGGCTGTTCAGCGTCAGGTTCTGCCCGGCATTCAGGCTCGCGTTGCCCGCCGTCGACACCGGGCCGGCAGCGGTGAGATTGCCTGCCTTCGCGTTGACTGCGAGATCGCCCAGGCTCGTCACCTTGCCCTGCGTGTTCACGTCCGTACCGGCCGTGATCGTGGTCGCACCGCCCGAGAGCGCATCGCCCGCGAGCATCGCGCTGCCGTTCGTCGCCGTCAGCGTGCTGGTGCCGACCGCCGTGGTCGCGCCGAGTGCCAGGTTCTGGCCAGCGATTGCACTCAGGTTGTTGCCGGTCTGGATCGCGCCGGAGACGGTGACATTGTTGCCGGCATTGAGCGACGTGTCGTTCGCGACGTTGATCGCACCTGTGCCATTGATGTTGCGGCCCGCCGTCACGCTCGCGTTGCCCGTGCCGTCGACCTCGAGGCCGCCGTTCAAATTCGCATCGCGCGCGGCGGTGATCGTCGCGGTCTGACCGCTCTGGAGGGTACCGGCGACCGTCGCGTCCTGCCCGGCATTGATGTTGACCGTGCCCGGCGTCGACACCGCGCCGGCCACCGATACGCTGCCCGCGCTCGACCCGATCGACGCATTGCCGGCACTGTAGACCGTCCCGCCCAGGCTCACGCCGTGCGATCCGCTCGCGTTCAATGTCCCGAGCGACACCACGTTGCCCGTCGTGCTTAAGGTGCCGCCGTTGGCCGCGAGCGTCATGTTGCCGACCGACGCGGCCGTGCCCTGCACGCTGGTGTTGCCGCCCGACGTTACGTTCAAGGCCCCACCGCTCGTCACGTTTCCGCCAAGCGTCGTATCTTGTCCTGCCTGGATCGTGACTGCGCCCGGCGCGGACACCGTGCCGCCGAAACTCGCGTTCGTGCCGGCCGTCGCATTGACCGTGCTGCCGCTCTGCACCGCGCCGTTCAGCGCGATCGCCTGGCCGGCATTCAGGCTGACGGCGCCCTGCGACGACGCGACATTGCCTTGCCCGGTAATCGAGCCGCTTTGCGCAGCGATCGTTACCGGCCCCTGCGCCTGCACCGTACCGCCGATCGTGGCGTTCTGGCCCGCCGTGACGGTAGCCGCACCGTTCGATTGCAGGTTGCCGTTGACCGCGGCCGAACCCGACGTCGCCGTCACGCTCGCATCGCCCACCGAGGACACCGACCCGTTGACGGTCGCATTGCGGGCGCCCGCGAGCGCCACCGTGCTACCGCCCTGCACCGCGCCGTTCACGGTCAGGTCTCGCCCGGCGCTCGCTGCAATCGTCCCCGGCGCGCTCAACGACGAATTGACGGTCAAGTCGCCGGTGCCGGTCGTCAGCGCGAGATTCTGGCCCGACACCGCGCCCACCGTCATCGAATTGCCGGCATTGAGCGATGCGTTTCCGTTCGCCGACACCGATGCGGCGCTCAGGTTGCCGCCGGCCGTCATCGTGACGTTCTGCCCGGCCGACACTGCGCCCGGTGCGCTGATGTCGCCGCTCGCCGTCACCGTGTAGTTCTGATTCGCGAGGCCCGTCCCTGCTAACGTCGTGTTGCCTGCGCTGGCCAGGTTCACGTTCTGGCTGGCAAACGTTTGACCGACGGATACGTCGCCGTTGGCTTGAACGACTACATTGCCGGCCGTCGCGGACAGCGGGCCCTGCATGTTCGCGCCGAGCCCGGCGGCGTTCTGAATGATGTAGATCTGACCGCTCGTCACGGAGCCGTACTGGCTCGCGTCGATCGCCAACCCGTTCGCCGTCGGGATGGCCGTCGCGTTGTTCGGCAGGCCGTTCGACGCGGTACCGTAGGTGACGCCGGTCGATCCGGATGCGGTGGGCGAGACGAGTTGGTTGCCGGTAATGATGTTCACGCGCTGATTGGCATTCAGCGGCGCATTCACGTTGATGGTTTGTGCGATGACGTCCAGGTTCCCCACCGTACCGGCGATACCCGCGCCCGGCGTGCCGTCGTTGCCCGGCGGCCCGTCGATCGTGATGTTTCCGCCGCTCACGTTGTACGCGACGGCACCCGCATTTGCAAAACTCGTCGGCGTGCCACCCACCCCGGTGAGGAACTGCGGCGTGCCCGTGGTCAGCGTGAGGTTGGAAATGTTGGTCAGCGCCGTGCCGCCCGGCACGCTGATGCCGTTCGGATTGGCAATGATCAGGGATGCAGAATTGCCAAAAATTTCCAAGGGCCCGCCCAGCACGGACGCGTACTGACTGCCGGTGGAGGTGACCTGCGCGAGGATGACCGAGGCAGTACGCCCAGCGAGATTCGGGTTCGCGCCGACCTGCCCGCCGATCAGCGAAGTCCCCGAGTAAAGGCTGTTATTGAAGATCAGGCCAGCGGGACCTGCCGAAAGGCTCTGGAACTGTGACGCGGAAATGCCCTGTGCGTTTGGCGCTGGAATATTGATAACCGGGACCCCGGCCGAGCTTTGCGTGACGGTTGGCTGGAATGGGATCGGCGCGTGCGGATCGACGATCGGTGCGGCATGGGCCACTTCGTCGGCCAAGAACACGGCCGGCGCGAAATACATCACGGCAATCATCACCGCGGCAATACAACGCATCCACACGGGTCGCGTGACATCGGCACACGCCGGACCAGCAAAGCGATAAGCCGTACACGCTGATTCGCGTGCCAGCTTGTGCTGCGCAATGCGTGCGACCCCGGCCCATTGCGTTGTCTTGTGACGCATGATCTCCGCCCCTGCGTAGGCTTATTGTTCGGTTGCGTCGGCCCAACGCCAACACAACCTTTCGCGGTTTGATAGTTTTACCGAGCGGAGCGTATCACCCGCAAAATTGACCGACAGTCAACAATCGTTAAGCATACCTTTCTAATTTATTTCAGAGTGATCCCATCGCAGAAATGCTCAAAAGCACTGACAAAATGAGTCGGGGCCTCTTGACCCGCCCCGCATTTTGTTAATCTCTTCGCTGTTTCGCCGATGAACTGGATCGTGACCGTAGGAGTCGATCTCGCCAAGAATATTCTTGGTTCAACGCGGAATTCCGGGGAACGCGGTGCGGATCTTGAGGAAGAAGTACTCCTCGTCGCGAGACCCATGGGCTCGACGCTTGATGACCTTGATGGTGTTTTCAGTATTGAGCGGATGGCGGCAACGGGCCACGATGCCGTGCCAGTAACCCTGCAAGCGCTCGGCGAATTTTTGCAGGGCAACAATCCCGCTTTGCCGAGCTGGTTCGAACCATTGACTCCAAGCCTTCTCCGCCCAGGCTGGCTTCCGATAGAACCAGAGCCGCTTGAATCCGTCGCGCAGCACGTAGACACATAACAGCGATTGATTGGCGGCCAGCAACTCCTTCAGGAGTACGACCTGCTCGGGCTTCAAGTTGTGGCGGTTACGCAGCGACAGCCAGCGACTGGACTTCGGAACCTTCCGGGCCGGCTTGTCATGTCGGAGTTGATTGGCCTGATCCACCCGCACCCGGTCGATCACCTCGCGACCGTATTTGGCCACGACGTGGTACAGATCGACGACGATTTCCGCTTGCGGGCAGTGTTCCTTGATCTCCAGCTCACAGGCCGCGGTCATGTCGATCGCGACCGCTTCGATGCGCTCGGCAACGCCCTCAGGCCACTGTTCGAAGAAGGTTCGAGCCGTTTCGCGCGAACGTCGGGGGCCGATCCAGAGCACCTGGCGGCCGATCGGATCGACGACCACTGTCGCATGGCGATGGCCCTTGTGAAGGGCAAATTCGTCCATCGCCAGATAGCGCACTTGCGTCCAATCGGGTTGCGCAATCCTGCTTACCAACCCAAGTCAGCCCCTGGCGCTTGATGAAAGACATAGGCCCCATGGACGTGTGGCCGAACGACTGGACCTGACGGTCCGGCAGAACGACCGGTGAACGCATTGCGCGCCGGCACCCCGCCCACGCGCACGCTCGCCGACCGCCACGAAGCAGCCGGCCGCCGCCCGTTCAAGGCTCGATCACACGCGGCGTCACGAGAAAGAGCCGCTCACTATGGCCGTCCTGCCTGTCGGTCGAGCGGAACAGCGCGCCGACGAGCGGCAGCTTCGACAGCACCGGTATGCCCGATTGCGTGCTCGAGCGCGCATCCACCTTGTAGCCGGCGATCAGCAACGCCTGCCCCTGCTCGATGAACGCCTGCGTGTTGATCTCGTTCGATACGATCACCGGAATGTTGTCGACCGTTTGCTGCGACAGCTCGCCGTCGACGATCCGCACGTCGAGCTTGATCTGCGTGTGCCCGCCCTCTTCGACGACCATCGGCAGCACGCGCAGCGACACGCCCGTCGAGATGCTGTACAGGTCGGCCGACGTGTAGCCCGCGACGCGCACGAAAAACTGCTTCTTGTTGTCCATCACCGCTTCGACGTTGTCGAGCGTCGTGACTTTCGGGCTCGCGTCGGTGCGCGCCTGGTTCGACGATTCGAGCGCGTTGATCCGCGCGAGCAGATAGCGGCCCGCGTCGCCGAGCACGGCCGTCAGCGACAAACCGAGCGGGCTCGCCGGCAGGCCAACCGAATCGTTGCCGGGCAGCGTGATCGAACCGAATGTCGGATTCAGCGAACCGTTCGCATACGAGTTCTGCGACGTGAGCCCCGTGCCCGTCTGCAGATCGATATGGCTGTTGTGCGCGCGCCAGTCGACGCCGATCTGCTTGAGCGCGCCTTCGTCGATCTGGATGATGCGCGCCTCGATCTCGATCAAGCGCGGCTTCACGTCGAGGAGCGCGATGAGGTCCGGATACTGCGCCATGTGTTCCGGCACGTCGCGCACGAGAATCGAGTTCGTGCGCGGATCCGCCTGGATCACCGGCAGGTCGGTCGACTCGCTCGCGCCCACCGGTACGCCGTTCGCACCGCCGCTCGCGTCGGGCCAGCCGGCGCCCCCCATGCGCGCCGCGCCCGGATTGGCGATCGCGGCGGCAACCATGCCGCTCGGACGCGGATCGGCGCCCTGACCGCCGAGGCCGCCGACCGGCATGCCCGCGCCATCGCCCGGCTGCGCGCCCTGCATGTACGGCGGCAGCGGCGGCAATTGCGGCACGCCGCCGCGCCCGCCGCCGAGATCCGTCATCGGCACGGCGCGGCTGATCGGCTTGCCGACCGTCGTCTGCGCTGCGTGCTTGCCGTCGCCCGGGTGATACATCCGGTTCAGCAACGACGCGACGCCCGGCATCGTCACCGTCTTGCCGTCGACGTTGACGTCGCGGTCGGCGGCCCACGCGTGCTTCAGCGAGAACACGCGGATCGTCGTGCCGCCCGTGCGCGCGGAATTTTCGTCGAGCCGCGCGGCGACGCTCGTCACGAGCTCGACGTAACGCGGCGGCCCCGCGACGAGCGCGGTGCGCTGCTGCGCGTTGTAGGTGACCGGATAGCGCGGATCGGCGACCTTCATCTGCTCGAGCAGATCCCGCAGGTCGCCCATGTTCGCGTGATCGAGCTTGACGAGCGTGCTCTTCATGTCGCTCGCGGGCGTCACGTACAGCACGGTGCCGTCGTAGTACCAGACGAAGCCGAACGACGCGGAGAGCGTGTCGAGGAAGCGCTGCGGCGACATCTTCATCTTGCCGCTGACGGCGCCGCTTACGCCGGGCGCGACGTTCGCCGCGATGTTCTGGCTCGCGGAGAGGTCGCGCAGCACGTCCTTCACGTCCTTGCCTTCCGCCGCGTACTGGATTTCGGTGCTGCGCCAGCGGATCGGCGCGGCATCGGCGGAAAGGCTCGCGAGCGAGCACATCAGGGACAGCAAAATGGAAATCGTGGCCTTCATGGGTCCGTCCGGTGAGGACGCGCGGCCGTCGGTCGGACAGGCGCGCGCCGCGAATGGGAGACCCGTGCAGTTAACCGCATCCGGGCGCGGCGGCGGCCGCGCGCGGCGAAGGTCCGTTCAATAGAACGAATTGATGGTCCAGCCGGTTGCGAGCGGCGTCTGGAGGAAGGTCTGGCCGCCGCCGCAATAGGAGGACGTCCACGGCGTCTTCGCATAGCCGTCGTACGTCGCCCATTTGCTCGAAAGCCTGACCGTGTATCCGCCGCGCGGCTCGGCGGCCACGTTCAGCGTGACGTTGATCGTCGCGGCGTCTTCGCGCAATTTCGGCGACTGCGCCTCGTTGTGCGCGATCACCTTGTCGCCCTGACGGTCGATGACTTCGACGACCAGGCGCATCTGCCCTTCCCGCCCCTTCAGGTCGCAGGTCGCATAGCTCATGTGCATGTATGCGCTCACCGCGATCAGCCCGTTGTTGGTGAGCTTCACCGGCCGCTCGATCGTGTACGTGTACGTGCCGTCCCGTTCGTAGGTGATGAGCGGCGGATTCGGATACCCGCCACGGTAGGTGAACCCGCACGAAAAATCGCTCGCGCCAGGCGTCTCCATCAGGATCGCGCATGCCGTGTCGGTGCCGCCGATCTTGATCCCTGACTGCGGCAGCCACTTGCCGTCCTGGCATGACAGCACTTGTCCGTCCTGGCCCATCGATATGAGGCCGGCAGTTGGACGATCTGCGTCGGGCGCGCACGGCGTGTTGACGACGACACGCCCGGTGATCTCGTACTGGTTCGCGGAAACGACGCCGGGCACGATCAGGTTGTCGTTCCGATCGACCGCAAGCGCCTGCCAGGCGGCGCCCGTCCACGCATAGGCGCGGAATGTGTCGAGCGTGAGGCGCACGTCGCCTTTCTCGTTCGATGCATCGGTGGGGAGATCGTTGGTTTTTTCGACAGGATCCTTCCAGTGGCCGCCAGCGCCGCGCCACACGCCGCTCTTGCAGCTCAGAAGATTGCCGAATGCGTCCGCGCCAAGCTTGCCGTTCGTGAAGTTGCCGGCCGTTCCGCAGTTCGCCGCGTCGGGGTTGCCGTCCGTGAACGTGTGCGTGAGCCAGATCGGCACCTGCATCGCGTTCGCCTCCGGATGGCCGCCGACGCCGACGCGGTACAGGTAATCGCTGTTGATCTGCTGGCCCGGGCCGTTGAAGAAGATCTCGTTCGCGAGGTGTCCCGCATTCGGCGGCGTGGCGCCGTTCGGACCGCAGGTTGGCGAACTGCCGCCGAGAAACGTGCCGAGCGGCATCCGCCACGCGTCGAATGCGCCGCGCGCCTCATTCGGAAGCGCCCTGCTGATCGAACCGCCGCCCGGCCCCGCACTCGCGGCGACGAGCCCGAGTTCCTTGTCGCCGATCGTCTCGCCGCCGGTCGTCACGACCAGCGCGTCGAGCCCGGTGCCGAGCGCGCTCCGCTTGACGAGTACGCACGTGTTCTGGCCGTATGCATTCGTCGGCCGAAGCGCTGCAGGCAGATCATTCGTCGCCTGCAGATCGGCGAGCTTCATCACGATGGGCGTCTGCTGGTTCGCGCGCTGCAGCCAGGCATCGTAATCGCGCTTCAACGCCCGCGTGGCGGCGGCCGTCACCTGCGCCTGGTATTGCGCGGCCTGCTCCGCACGCACGTCGTCCAGCGACGAATCGATCATCATCGCGATGCCGGCGAGCATCACTGCGGCGATCGCCAGCGCGCCGAGCACCTCGATCAGCGCGATGCCGCGCGCGCGGCGACGGGAAGACTTGAAATGCATCAGTACGCTTGCCCCATCCAGACCGGCATGCCGTTCGCAATCTGCAACCCGGCGGGCAGCGGCACGCCGCTCACCGGCGCGTTCGGATTCGCGTTGCCGGGGCGCACGACCGCATTGCGATACGCGACGCCCGCGAACAGCGAACCGTCGGCGAGCGTCGCGATTTCGCCGGTGATGTTGACGGACGGCGCCGCCGACGCATACGCGACCACGGTGCCGTCCATGACGTAGTTGCGCCATAGCGGGTTCGCGCCCGGATACCACGCCGGAAACGGCAGCCGCGTATTCGGCACCGCGCCGCGCGTGCCGGGATGCACGCGTGCGTAGTCAAGCGTCGCCTGCCGGTAGATGGCGAGGTTTTCGGCAAGCGCTTGCGCGGTGCGCGCCGGTTGCAGCGCGGAAATGGCGGACGGGTCTTGCAGCGTCGCATAGACAGCGGCGATCGACGCGAAGGCCAGTGCGGCGGCGAGGGCGTACATGAATGACGTGGGTGATGGCGAATGAGTCTGGTGGTGTCAGTTCGACGTCCAGACAATGGTGGCGTTGTCGGTGCAAGCGCCCGTCGCAGTGTTCGGCGAGACCGGATAATCGACGGACTTTTCGCCAATCTTCGCCGATTTCCAGTTTCCGCCGGCCGTCAACGTGTTGACGCAGACTTCTCTCGGCACCCGCGTGTAAGCGACTGTGAAAGTCTGGCCCGCACCGGTCACAGTCACGGTCCCTCCCCACGTATTCGAAACACCGCCGTTGCCGTCCTGTGTCAGCGTCCCCGGAAACACCTTCGCCGCACTCAAATTCGCGTTCATCGAATCCGAGCCGTAGTTGTTCACCTGCCCCATGTAAAGCTTTTTGGTGCCCGTCTGAATCGCATTCAGATCTTCAGTCAGCCGATTCGTATTCGCGCTCGAAAACGCCGACCCGAGCAGCGCGATCGCGCCGACGATCACGATCGCCGCGACGCCGAGATACGCGATGCTTTCGAGCAGCGACGCACCGCGCTCCTTGCGGTGCCTCCGGCAGAACGCCGGTAGGTGTCGATAGGCGGGAGGGATGGCGAGTGGTTTCATAGTGTGTTCTCCTGAATTGAAAATGCGCGACGTCAATGCATCGCGCGCGTCATCGTGGCGATTTCCTGCTGGATGCCGAAGAAACCCGTCACGAGCCAGCCGATCACCATCGCGAGCGCGACGATCGCGACGCCGTTCAGCACGCGCATCTGCGCGGTAATCCGCGCGACGCCCTCTTCGAGCCATTCGTCGGCGAGCATCTTGAGCGCCGCGTCGAACCCGCCGTATTCGGCATAGATGCACAAATCCTCGACGATCTCGCGCGACGGAAACTGATAACCGGCGTTGAGCAGCGCCTCGCCGGCGTTGAGGCCCGACTTCACGCCGACCAGCGTGTCGTCGATCCGCTCGCGCAGCCACGGCTCCGCGACCGCGCCGATCTTGAGCAGCGCCCGCTCGACCGTGACGCCCGACGCCTGCAGCGCCGCGAACGCGATCAGGAAGCCGCTGCCCGTGACGAGCCGGTAGATCGAATACGGCGGCACGCGATCCGCGTAGATGCGCAGCGGCCCGCGCCAGCGCGACAGCGACCACGCGAGCGCGGCGAGCACCGCGACAAGCGCCGCGACGACGACGAGCATCCAGCCCTGCACGAACAGCGACATCAGGTACAGCGAGCGAGCGGCGCCACGCCAGTGCGCCGGATCGGCGATCTGCGCGAACTTCGGGATCACGTGCGTGCCGAACAGATACAGATAGCCGATCACCATCACGACGAGCCCGACCGGATACGCGACGCCGCCCGTGACCGCGCTGCGGATCTTGCGGCCCGACTGCACGATTGCGGCGACCGACACGAGCGCGTCCTCGATGCGCCCCGCCTGCTCGCCCGCCGCGACGATCATCTGCTCCGTCGCGGGCACCCATGCCTCCATCGCCTCCGACAGCATCCGGCCGTTCTGCACGGCGAGCCGCCAGTCGGACAGCACGATCGCGAGCGGCTCGCGCGGCTTGTGCCCCTCGCGCGACGCGCGCCATTCGAGCTCCTCCAGCACCTTGAGAAGCGGCAGCCCGTTGCCGAGCATCTTCGCGATCTTCCGATAGACGCGCAGCCGCTCGTCGGCATTCAGGCAGAACCTCGCCCAGCGGCGATTCAGCTCAAGTGCCATAGCTGAATCCGACGAGCGACAGTTGCTGTCGCGCTTCGCCCGCAACCGGGGCGAGCGTGCCGACGACGCGCTCGACGCCTCGCGGATCGACGAGCCCCGCCGCAACCTTGCGCAGCGCGTGCTCGCCAAGCGTCATCCCGCCGCGCGTGCCGGTCCAGTACTCGAGCGCGCCGACCTTGTCGCCGTCGCGCAGGAATTCGAACAGCCGCGCATCGGGCAGGATCACTTCGGCGACGACGGTGCGGCCGATCGTGCCGACCGTGCGGCAGTGCTCGCAGCCGTCGCCCGCGATGCACACGTCGTGCATCCGGCTGTCGAGCGCGAGCCGCAGCCGCGCGAACAGGCCCGGCTCGATCCGGTCCGGATGATCCACGAGCCGCAGCTTGCAATGCGGACACAGCAGCTTCACGAGACGCTGGCTGATGAGCCCGGAGATCACCGTGTGATCGGTGACCATCCGCGCGTGCAGGCCGAGATCGATCAGGCGGTCGGCGATCGCGAGCGCGCTGTTCGCGTGCACCGTCGTCCACACCTGGTGGCCCGTCATCGACGCGCGCAGCGCCGTCTGCCCGGACGCGCGGTCGCGGACCTCGCCGATCATGATCGTGTCCGGATCGAGCCGCATCGCGTTCGTGATCGCCGCCGCGAACGCGAGCGCGCGCGCATCCTCGGTCGGCGCGTTCGCGACGGGCGTCTGTACCGCGCCGTCGATCGGATATTCGATCGGGTCCTCGACCGTGATCACGTGCCGGCTGCCGCCCGACTCGTCGATCTGCGCGGCGAGCATCCGCTGCAGCGTCGTCGATTTGCCGGAACCCGTCGGGCCACTGATGATGTTCATCCCGTGCGGCTGTGCGCGCAGCGCACGGAACGCCGCGACGTGCTCGGGCGCGAAGCCGAGCGCCGCGAGATCGGTCGCGTCGCCCGCATCGTTGTACAGGAGCCGCAGCACCATCAGGCTGCCTTCGTTGGTCGGCGTCGTCGCGATCCGCACGCCGTACAGATCGTCCGGCAGCTTGTCGCGATCGCCGATGCTCGCGTCCTGGCGTTCGCTCGGCCGGTAGCTGTTGTCCGACACGGTCGTCATCGCGCCGTACAGCGTCGCAAGCAGCCGCTCGCCGTGCTCGCGCGTGTGCTCGTTCACGCGCATGAGCTCGTTGTGGATCCGGAAGTAGACCTCGGTGCTGAAGCGGCGCACGCGGATATGGATGTCCGATGCGCGATCGCGGCACGCGCGGCCGATCAACTCCTTCGCGAGCACCTGCATCACCGTGTGATCGAGCCGCTCGCCGCCGCCCGCGGCGTTCTGCCGGTACGCCTCGCGCACCTGCATCAGCGTCGCGGGCGTCGGCCGGTACGGCCGGCCCATCCGGTCGAGCCGCGCGCGATACGACAGCACGAACGGATTCATCTCGTGGCCGTCGGCAATCAGGAGACGCCCGTCGTCGAACAGGCAGACGAACTTGCGTTCCTCGACGCTCGCGGCAAAGTCGCCCGCTTCGCTGACGGCGCGCGGGCCGCGCGGCGGCGCGGCATCGCCGCCGGCGGGCAGCGCCGCGCGCACGGGCGGCGCGTCGGGTCGTTGCGCGGCGTGGCTCATGATCCGCTCGCCGGCAGTGCGGGCAGCATCGGCGGCAGCGCGGCCGGGTCGGCCGGCAGCGGCGGATTGCCGGCGTACGACGGCGACGCCGTCGACAGCCTCGTGGTGCGCCCGCGATTCGACACGACGACCGCACGCGGCTCGATCGCGACGACGCGTCCACCGTCCGGCAGCGCGTCGCCGCGCTGCACTTCGAATTCGGCGCCGCCGTTCATCCGCAGCGTCGCGAACGCGCGCTTGCCGACGCCTTCGATCGCCGTCACCGCGAACTGCCCGGCCGGCGCGCCGCCGCGCACGCGCGCGAGCTGCGCGGATCGCTCGGCAACCTGTTGCTCGGTCTCGAGCTTCTTCAACTGCGCCTGCAGTAGCACCGTCTCGCTTTGCAACTGCGTGAGCCGCGCGGCGGTCGCGCCGTCGTCGCCGGACGACACCGGCCCCGCCGCGCGCACGGCGCCGGCGAGCACCGTCAGGCCAAGTGCGCACATCCATCGGACGCGACTATTTCGCATAGAGCACTCCTTCGAGAGTCCACTGATTGTTCTGGTAAGCGAGGCGCTGCACGCGTAGCCCCGGCACGTCGATCGCGCGCACGAACTCGGGCGGCGCGACGCCGCCGAGGCTCGCGTTCAGCCGGTACGCGCGCCACCCGACCGCGGCGGCCGCCTGCTGCGCGAGATTCGCGAGCGGGGCCCGCGCCGCCTGATCGGGAAGCAGCGGGTCCAGTTTAGCCACGGCATCGAGCCATTGGAGCCGCGACAGAAGTTGCGTCCTGACAACCGAATCGTCGACGAGCGGCGTGTCCCCCGCCGTCGGCGCGGCGAGCGGCACCTCGAGCGTCGCGCGTTCGCCGTCGGTGTCGACGATCGCGTCGGGCTCCGCGGCGAGCAGGTAGCGCACGTTCGAGCCGTTGCGCGCCCACGTGTAGTGCGCCGCGTCCGGTGTGCATTCGTAGCGATCGAGCCGCCAGCCGCCCGGCGCGAGCCGGCCGAAGCGCGTCGCGCATGCGCGCGCGAACCCGACCGCGTCGGGCAGCGCCGCCCACGGCGGAACGACGGGGCCGCGCTTCGCCTGCCGCGCGGCGAGCTCCGCGCGCACGCGTTCGAGCGCCGCCTCGCGTTGCTCGTCCTCGACCTTCGCGCGATGATGCCAATAGGCGAACGCACCGCCGCCCGCGACGCACACGAGCGCCGCGGCGGCCAGCGCGGCGCGCGGCGACAAGCGCCGCTCGATGGGCCGCAACGCCCACCCGCGCTCGGTACGCGGCCGGCCGCCGCGGCGCGGCAGCAGATCGTCGAGCCGCTTCGGCTGAAAATTCTGGAAGCCCTGCTTCTCGAGCTCCAGCTCGCCGATCACGACGTTCCAGCCGCCCCACGCGTAATCGGTATGCAGCCGTTCCAACGCTTCTTCGCGAGTGCCGACCCAGTCGCCGTTCGGCATGAACGCGTGATCGCGCACCGCGAAGTACGCCCAGCGTCCGTCGGGCAGCGCGAACGCGCCGAGCCAGTTCGGCGCGGGCTGCCGGCGGCCGTTGTAGAACGCGCCTTCGAGCGCGATCGCGCGCGACACCATCGCGCCGAGCGACAGATGCCCGGGCGCGAAGCCGTCGCGCGTGTTCGCATAGCCCGCCGCCGCGCCGCCGCGATCGATCCGCAGCACCATCAGGTCGAACTTCAGCTTCTTCGCGAGTTCGACCGCTTCGGCACGCAGCTCGTTGCGCCTCGACAGCGACTGCCAGAACAAGCCGCCGACGAAACGCTGGCGGCCGATTTGAATCACCTGCGCGCTCATTGCCGGCTCCGTCAGGCGCCGCCGCGCTGCGTAACGGGCGTGATCAGGATCACGATCACCTCGCGCGAGCGTTGCGCCTCGTAGCCGCCGCCGAGCGCGAACATCTTCGGCGTGCCGATGCCGCGCTCGTCGAGCGAATCGTTCGTGCCCTCGTAGCCGCTGATGACGAGCGTCTCGCCCGACTTCATCGCGACCCGCTGCAGGGAGTTGCGCATGTCGACGTCGGGCGTCTGGATCCGCGTCGCGCCGCGGCCCGTGCCGCTCGACACTTCCTTCAGCTGGAGCAGCGACGAGATGTTCGTCGAGAACTGCAGCATCACGGTGCCGTCGTCGAGCACGTGCGGCAACAGCGTCATGTTGAAGCCCGTCGTCACCGTGCCCGGCGTAAGCGCGGTCGACGAGCCGACGTTCGCGGTGTTCGTCGTCGACACCGACGCGAGATAGCCCGTCTGCGTCGCGACCTGCACGGGCACCGGCTGGTTGTTGAGCGTGGTGACCGACGCCGACGTCTTGCGCCGCACCGTCCCCTGCTGCGACAACGCGCGAATCAGCAGCTTGGTGCCGTTGAAGCGGCTCGTCGGGCTGAGCACCGTCGCGGACAGGTCGCCGGGCGTCACCGCGGCCGGCATGAACGGGTTGGAGATCCCGAATTGCGCCGACACCGTCTTGTAGACGAGGCTCCAGTCGATCCCGTATGCGTCGCCCGCCTTCAGCGACACGCTGAGCACCGTCACGTTGAGCATCACCTGCCGCGACAGCGAGCGGTTCTGCTGCGCCATGAACTCGGCGACGCGCTCGATCACGTCGGGCGTATCGGTCACCGAGATCGAGCCGGTCGCGGGCGACGCGACCGAGCTGCCGTAGCGCGACAGCATCGACTGGATCGCGCTCTGCAGCCCGTTGAACACGGACAGCTGCGAATTCACCGCGGTGTTCGCCGTATTGTTCGCGGTGAGGCCCGTCGTGCCGGAGCCCGAGCCGCCCGCGCCGCCGCCCGAGCCGCCGGACTGCGAGCCGCCCGACGTGCCGTCGCTCGTCGCGCCGCTCACCACCGACGCGTTCAGCGACGAGTCGCCGGGTATCGCGCTGACCTGGAACGTGCGGGTATCGGTGAAGAAGAAGCGGATCGTCCCCTGCTCGTATTTCCAGAATACGCCGAAGCGCGCACAGGCCGCGTCGAGCAGGCCGCGCAGCGTGCCGCCCGTGTACAGGATGCGCGCCGGCGCGAACGACGTGCCGGCGCCGCCGCCGTCCGCGCCGCTGCCCGCCTTGCCGCCGCCGGACGGCCCGCCGCCCGGCATGCCGGGCGGCAGCGGCGGCACCGAGCGAGCGCCCGCCGCGTCGAGGAACGCGGGTGCGCCGCGCGCGACGCTCTCCGCGCCGCCGCCTTGCTGCGAACGCGCGGCCGCCTGCTGCGCGCTCGCGGCGACCTGCGTCGGAACCTGCGTGAGCCGCGTGATCTGCTCGGCGAATTCGGATAACGAAGAAACCGCGCGGTCGAACGACGCCGGCTCGCCGAATAGCGCGGGGAGCTGTTCGCGGCGCTCCAGTTTCACGGCGCCCGCCGACACCCACAGCCCGTTGTCGACGACGACAGGCGACAGCGCGTACACGCTGTTGTCGCCGTCTGCGGCGCGCTTGAGGAGCGCGCCGGATTCATCCGAATCGCGTCGCACGTCCCGCTCGATGTCGCTGCGCAGCCCGGTGCAGCCGCTCAGCAGCGCGGCGGCCAGTAATGAAATAACGAAAAAGACGCGCATCAGCCCGCTCCCTGCGCGACGACGCGCAACACGTGATTGCCTTGATAGAGAATCGCCTGGATCGGCGTCGCCGTGCGGCCGAGGCTCGCGACGAGCACTTGCAGCGCGTCCTCGAACGAGCCGCGCAGCGTCGCCTGCGCGTCGATGCTGAAATCGACCGGCGCATCCCAGACGAGCTGCCAGCCCGCCGTGCGCGCCCATCGCAACAAGACGCCGCGGATCGTGCCGTCGGACGCGCGCACGTCCCAGACGGGTGCGTCCGCAACGGGCAGCGACGCGAGCCGCGCGGCCGCGGCCGGCGCGGCCCCGGCTGATGCCGATGGCGATGCCGCGCGCAAGACGTCGGCGCGCGTTGCCGTCAGCGGTGCGTGATCGAAGCGCTCGACAAATGGGCCGCCGCTCGCCGGATCGGTGCCGGCGGGCGGGCCGCTCGCCGCGCAATCGGTTGCAAAAAGCGCGGTCGCGATGAACGCGGCCGCGGCGACCGTAGCGCCGTGCATCATGATTGTCCTCGTTACCCGACTGCTGCCGTGCGCCGCTGGCCCCCGCGCTTTGCTGCTCGATGATCCCGGATGCCGCGTCCGGCGCCTCGGCCCGCCTGCGCGGCCGGAAATGGCTTTCCGAACATGGGATTACCGCAGCGTTACATAATAGGTCTACGCACGCAGTCGCATTATTGAAGTGATTATTGCGCGGCAAATATACCCCGAACAGTTTGACAAAAGCTAGTTTGCATGCAAAATTAAATAGACCATTCAATTTCCTCTTTCACCGCGCGATATGCGCCGCCCGATCCATTCATTCGAACTGCCAAGATGAACCAGCATGCCGCCGCCCCGCTGCGCGATCTCGCGGGCGAAGTGCTCGGCCTGATCGACCTGAAGCAGATGTTCACCGACATCCACATCGAGCAGGACCGCCCCGTCACGATCAAGACGCCGCGCGGCTGGGTCGAGACGAGCGACGAACCGGTGCTCCTCGACGACATGCGGCCGCTGCTCGACGCGATCGACGAGCATTGGGAAGCCGCGCTGCGTCAAGGCACGCTCGATCGCCCGTTCGTCCTCACGCGCTGCCGGCTGCGCTGCCACGTGTACCGCGCGGGCGGCGGCCGCAAGATCGTGATCTCGATGCGCCGGCTGCCGCTCAAGCCGCTGCCGCTCGAGGAGCTCGGCCTGCCCGTCTACGTGCGCTCGATGCTCGACAACACGAAGGGCATCATCCTCGTCACGGGCCCGACGGGCTCGGGCAAGACGACGACGATCGCGTCGCTGCTCGAGCACATCAACGCGACGCGCAACACACATATCGTCACGATCGAGGAGCCGATCGAATACTATCTGGAGCGCCGCCAGTCAATCATCTCGCAGCGCGAAGTACCGACCGATACGCCGAATTTCCCGCACGGGCTGCGCGAAGCGCTGCGGCAGAAGCCTGACGTCGTGATGGTCGGCGAGGTGCGCGACGCGCAGACGGCCGACACCCTGCTGCAAGCGGGCGAATCGGGGCACCTCGTGCTCGCGACGATGCACACGGGCAGCGCGGTCAGCGCGCTCAACAAGCTGCTGTCGTTCTTTCCGGTCGAGCAGCGCGACCGGCACGCGGTCGCGCTCGCCGAATCGCTGATCGGCATCGTCTGCCAGAGCCTCGTGCCGAGCGCGGACGGCGAAAGCCTCGTGCTCGCGAGCGAACTGCTGTTCAACAACAACAACCAGGTCGCGAAGCTGATCGCGGATCCGGCGAAGCTGCACCTCGTCAACGAGTTCCTGCGGCGCCGCGAGGACAACATGTCGCGCTCCCTGAACAACGACCTCGCCGCGCTCGCGGCCCGCAACCGGATCTCGACGAAGGACGCGTTACGGGCGACCTACAATCGGATCGAGCTGAATGAAATGATGCAGTCGATTGTTAATCGTTAAGCGCGCATCCGATCCGGCATTTCCCATGCCGATCTAAAATCGAAAAAAAATCGTATAAACATCCCGAATCCGGCGCCAATCGACTGGTGGAATTAATTTCAAAAGCCGCTTGTCGTCGCGCGTCTAAATCATGCCGGACCGTCGTTCAATAATGCGTGGGGTTTGCATCAATTGCCGAGCAGGCGCGTCTGCGTGCTGAGGCCGAGGCCGTCCGGCGGCGTCGCCGGCGAATGCGCGCGTAACGCCGCGCGCGTTTGCGTCGCGGGCTTCGCGGTTTCGGGGAAGCTGGCGATTGCGCCTGCCGCGGCCGGCGCACGTCGCGCCTGCGCGGTCGGCGATGCCGGCGGCGGCCGGCGCACGGGATCGGCGGACGTCACGCGCGGCGTCACCAGCACGAGCCGCTGCGCGTCACGTCCGGCGGCAAGCGGCAGCGCGAGCGCCACGCATTCCCCTGCCGAGAGCGTCGCGCCGGACACGGTTTCGCGCGACGACGATGCGCCGGCCGAGCGGCTGTCGCGGTCCGCCCAACGCTCGACGATCCGCATGTCGAGCGCATAACGGCCGGCCTGCGCGGTCTCGCGCGGCGTAACCCGCATCGCGAATCCGTTCCGCTGCGCGTCGAGCGATCGCGCATCGCCGTCGCCCGACGTGACGAACACCTGCCGCAGACGGCCGAAATCCGCGCTGTCGTCGGGGAACGTCAGCATCGAGCCGTCGGCGTCGATCGATGCGTCGCCGTGCGCGGCAAGCTCGGCGATGCGCGCGTGCAGCGGCACGCAGCCGTCCGGCGCGGGCGCGATCGCCACGCGCGCGGCGGTTGCGCCGGAGGATACGGATGCCTGCGTGTCGTCGCGCCACCGCAACCCGAGCGCGTCGAGCTGCGCGCGCGCGAGCGTCGCGCCGAACGCATCGATCCGAATCGACGCGGGCAGCGTATCGAGCTGCGCGACGAGCCGTGCATCGCGCGCCAGTCGCGCGGGCACGTCGCGGATCAGCACGATGTTCGAGCGTGCATCCGCGTCGACGATCGGCAGCGACGCCGTGAATTCGCGCACGCCGGGCACCGCGCGCGGCGCGATGCCGTCCTGCTCGAGCCGGCGGCGCAGCCGCGTCGCGAGCCCCGGCAGCGACGCATCGCTCGCGTCGCCGCGCACGGCGCGGTCAGCCGCGGCGCGCGCATGCAGCCTGAACGCGCGCGTCTCGGTCCGCACGCGGGCCTGCGCGGCTTCGTCGAGCGCGCGCGCGGCGGCAAGCACGAGCGCGACGTAGCGCGGCGGGCCGGCGACCCGCACGATCCGCGCCGCGTCGTCGTAGCCGGGCCGCCAGCGCTCGTCGACGATCCGCTGCCGTGCGAGCGTCGCGCGCAGCTCGGCCGGCGTCGCGTAATTGAGCCGCACCGCCGCACGCTCGAACGCATCGGGCGCGACGAGCTGCAGCACCGCGCCATCGTAGTACGCCGCAAGTCCACACGTGCGCGCGACCCAGTCGACGAAATGCCGCGGCGGCAGCGCCTCGCGCACGTCGAGCCGGCACGACGCGCCTGCGTCCGCGTCGATCGCGACGCCCGAGCGGCGGCTCAGTTCGCTCAACGCGGCGGCGGCGCTCACCGGCCCGACGCGATAGTCAAAGCGCGCGAGCGGCCATGCGAGCGGCACCGCGTGCAGCGCCGGCGCATGGCTCGCGAGCGCGAGCGCGATGGCGGCAGCCGACGCGGCCGCGCGCCGCGTCACGATGCGCGATCCGCCGGCTCGGCGTCCGCGCCCAGGTTCAGGCGGTAGCCGGTCGCGTACGCCGCATGCACGGTCCAGCCGAGGCCCGCCGCTTTCAGCCGGCTGCGCAACCGGCTCACGTACATGTCGACCGTGCGGGTCTGCGCGGACGCTTCCGTGCCCCACACGAGCCGCAACAGATCCTGCCGCTGCACGACGGTGCCGGGATGCTCAGCCAGATGCCAGAGAATGTCGAACTCCTTCGCGCTGAATGCGTGCGACGCGCTGCCGTCGGACACGGTCAGCGTCGCGCGCGACAACACGCAGCCGCCGAGCTGCATGCGCCCGCTGTCCACCGACAGCGCCGCGAAGCGCCGCAACAACGCGCGCACGCGCGCGAGCAGCGTCTGCTTCTCCAGCGGCTTGATCAGGAAATCGTCCGCGCCGGCGTCGAGAATCTTCACGATGTCTTCTTCGTCCGAATGCACGGTCTGGAAGATCACCGGGACGATCGAGCGCGCGCGGCCACGCACCCACCCGAGCAGCCGCTCGCCCGTCATCCCGGGCAAGTCCCAGTCGAGCACCAGCAGATCGGCCCAGCTGTCGCCGAGGAAGCGGCGCGCGTCGAGCCCGTCGTCGAACGCCTCGACACGGTAGCCCTCGGCCTTGAGCCAGGTGACGAGCAGCGTGCGCTGCACCGGATCGTCCTCGACGACGACGATCTGCTTGGGCTGCTGCACGGTGCGCTGCATGTTCGGTTCGGACATCGCGAAAATAGGGTTCGTCAAGCGAAAAGGAAAGGATGCCGGCGCTCAGCCGTCGGGCGTGACGCTCGCGCGCCAGCGCGCGATGCCGTCCGGTACGGCCGAAGCTGCCGCGCCTGCCGGCGCGGGCATCGGCAAGCGCATCACGAACGCCGTGCCGACGCCGCGATTCGATTCGGCGTACAGCGTGCCCGCATGCGCGGCGGCGACCTGCGCGGCGAGCTGCAGCCCGAGGCCGAAGCCCATCGAGCCACGCTTCGCGAGCGGCGCGAAATCGGTCATGCGCCCGTCCGTGGCGAGGCCCGGCAGGCCGCCGGCCCAATCGCGGATCGTCACTTCCGCGTGCGCGTCGCGCACGTGCAGCCGGATCTCGACGCGCGCGCCCTGCCGCGACGCCTGCACCGCGTTGTCGATCAGGTTCTGCAGCGCGCGGGCGACGAATACGCGCGCGCCGTGCAACCACAGCGGCACGGCGTCGTCGAGCCAGAGCTGCAACGCGACGCCGCGATAGACGGCGCCCACTTCGAGCTTCGGCACGAGCTCGCGCAGCATCGAGCGCAGGTCGAAGCGCATGAAATGGCGCTGCCGGAGATCGTCCGTCGCCGACGCGACAAGGTAGTCCTGGCCGAGCAGCAACGCGTGCCGCGCGAGTTGCGCGATCCGTTCGAGGCCGCCGCACGCGGCGAACGCGTCGGGATCGGCGTCGTGCAACTGGGTCAGCGCAAGTATCGAATTCTGCGGCGAACGCAGGTCGTGCGCCAGAAAGCGCAGCGACGCGACGCGCTCGTCGAGTGCGCGGCGCAGCGGCGTGACATCGGCGACCGTGACCGTCGCCGCGATCGCCGGATCGTGCTCGACCGGCTGCAGCGTCAGCCAAAGGATCGCGTCGTCGGTTTCGAATTCGAATCCTTGTTCGAGCATGTCGAACAGCGCGGCGGGATCCGCGGCCGCCGCGTCGCCGAGCAGCGCGTGCAGCGGCTGCCCGGCGGCGAGCGTGCGGCCTAACAGCGCGTGCGCGCGCTCGGTGGCCGCGACGATCGCGCCGTCGCGGTCGAGCGCGAGCGTGCCCCACGCCTGCCGGGCCTGCATCACTTCGAGGATTCGGGCGTCGGCCCGTTGCGACACGATCAAGTTCGACTCCGGCGGACGTCGCGGTCCGAGAATGATGGGACGGGCCGCGACGCGGCGGCGCGAGCGCGCAGTGTGCACCGATTCGAAAGCGCGTGTCCAGTGCCGCCGCGCCGCGCCGTCCGCGCGTTCAGAAATCGTTCTTCTGGTCGACGTCGCCCGTGCTCACCGTCACTTCGTCCGGCGTGAACTCCATGTTGCCGCCGGCGCCGCGCTTGCCGACGTTGGCGTTCATGAACGGATTGCCGCCCGTCTCGAGGCGCTCCAGCTCCTTCGTCGCACCGGAGTTCAGTTTCACGTTGCCGTCCTTGTCGACGACGCCGACCGAATTGCCGCTGCCGTTGTACAGGTTGCCCTGCGAGTCCATCTTCAGGTGCAGCGCCTCGCCGCCCGCCTTCGTGTTCAGCTTGACGTCGCGCATGTCTTCGCCGGGCTTGTCGCCCGTCGGCGTCGTCACGTGGTTCGTCGAGGTGTCGTTGCCCGTCGGCGTGTTGCGGTTCGAATCGCCACCGATGTCCGTATCGTCGCCGTCGCCCGAATCGTCCTGCATCAGCAGCGCTTCGATTTCGTGGAGCAGCTTGTCGATCTTCTGATCGCGGCTGCTCGACGACGTCGACGAGAAGTTGAACTGCGACGGCTGGATAGTCGTCGATGTAATGCCGTTAACGCTCATGATCGTCTCGCTATGAATGTGAATCGACTGAAGGAAAGGGAACAGAACGCGCGCGGCGCTCATGCGCCAGCGGTTCGACGACAAGCTTAGGCAGCGCGTACGCGCGCGCCGCGAACCGCGCGAAGCGACGTCGCGGCGACCGAAACGATCGGTCGCGCATCGTGCGCCGCCGCCGCAACGCGCGCATCGCTTCGCCGCGCACGATGTCGCTTCGCACGCGCCGGCCGCTCGCGCGCGTACGGCGGCGATCATCGCCGACGGATCCTCTCTTCTCGACGCATCGCACCGACATGGCGATCAAATCGTGCAACAAAGCCGCATTGCGCGCGCTGCTCTCGGCCTTTTCGGTCGGGCTGCGCGCGAGCGCACACGCGGACCTCGACGAACTGCTGATCGCGCTGCGCGTCCTGCAGCCGCGCAACGCCACGGTCGACCTGTGCGACGTGCGGCTGCGGATCAGCCGGCGCGACTGGATCGGCGCGCTGCACATTCTGCGCACGCTCGAAGACCAGGAGCGCGGCACGCCGCTGTGCACGGCGCTGCAGAGCTGGTGCCTGTATGCGCTGCAAGACGACGACTGGCGGCGCTATGCGCAGACCGTGGTGCTGTCGGGGGATCGGGCGTCGACGGTGCTCGTCGGCCGGTTCCTCAAAGTAGACGAGCTCGCGGACGGCACCGGCGCGCACGACGGCGACGTCGCCGCACGCATCTCGCAACTGTTGCGGCTCGACCGGTATCAATGGGCGCGGCATATGCATGCGAGCGGGATGGGTTGAAGGTCGGGCGGGTCCGTGGTTTGCGGCGATCGTGACGCGCCGCGCATCGGTCGTCACCGTGCCACGCGAACCCGGATGCCGAATGCCGGATGCCGAGCGCCCGGATACGCGCGACTCAGCGAACCCGCATCTCCGCCGCGACTTCCGTCATTGGCCGGACGCGCCGGCGAAAGTCAGCGAGACCGCACGAATTCCGCGATGCGCGTCGCGACGAGTCGGACGCAGGCAATCGATGCCCGGCGCGGGCGCAGGCGCGGATCGTCGCGCCCTCCCTGCCGCCCCGACGCTCCCATGCAAGCGCGTCGCCGGTTCACGCCGCCCGGCGCGCCGACGCCTGCACGTCGTGGGTCGCGACGGCCTCGTCCAACGGCCCCGGCGCCCTGGTGATCGCGAACAGATAGCTGTCGCCCGCGCTCATCCCGCGGTTCGGACGCGCCTCGTAGTTGCGCACGACGCCCTCGCTGGCGAAACCGAGCTTCGGCATGAACGGCGCGGCGCGGCCCGTCACCGAGCAGAACGCCTCGATCCGGTATACGCCCGGCTGCACGATCAGCCAGTCGAGAAACCTGCGCAGCATCTCCGACCATGCGCGGGTTCGCACGCGCCCCGGCGCGAAGCTCGTCACGAGCCCGATTTCGACGCGCGGCAGGCGACCGTGCATCTCGAGGGTGCCGATCAGACGGCCGTCGCGCTTCTCGAACAGCCCCCAGCTGAAAAATGCGCCGCTGCGCCAGCCCTCGGCGAGACGACCGATGCACGCGCGCGTTTCGTCGACGCTGCGATGCATCGGCCACGGCAGGTCGAGCGTCGTCGCCGGATCGCCGAACAGCGCGTCGAAGGCTTCGCGTGCGTCGTCGGCGATGAGCGGGCGCAGACGAAGCCGCTCGGTTTCGATCAGTTCGGGTGGGCGGATGGCGTTCATCGGCTGCTCCGGTTCAGGGAATGGACACGCCGATTGTCGGGCGCCGAAGCGCGCGCGTGCCCCATGCGCGCGAAGCCGCGGCGGCGGATGCGAATCGCGATCACGCGGGCCGCGTCGCTTCGGCGACGTTCGCGCGCGGGTGTATCGCTTCGCACCGCGGTCAGCCGCGGCGCGCCTGTCGACGTACAGTGGCGCCACGTCGCCCGGTGCGCCCATTGCGCGGCAGTCGGGCGCCAAGGTCTACCTTCTTCAGGAGCCGGATGGTGCAGCCAGTATCGATCAAATCCCCCTTTCAGACCGGGGGCTCGACTCCGCCCTCGCAGAACCCGCCGTCGGTCGGCGCGCCCCTGTCCGGCGCCGCGGCCCCTCAACCGAAGCCGTCAGGCGTGCTGGGAGGCTTGCGACCGCAAGGCGATTCGACGTCTCGACCCGAGGCCCGTCCGCTGAACGCGTCGGTGCTGAAGCGCACCGCCGTCAAGCCGGACGCGGCTGGAAACAACGCGTCGCTACTCGAAGCCACGCCCGCCGAATTGCAGACGGTGGCGCATCATCCGGTTCTGCAACCGGTCGTGCTTCATTCCGCGCGCCCGCGCGAAGGCAACCTCATCGACCTGAGCGACCCGCCCTCCCCGACGAAGCCCACCGGTACGCCGCCGTCGCTGCTCGAGACAACGCCCGACGAATTGCAGACCGTCGCGCATCATCCGGTCCTGCAACCGGCCGTGCCTCATTCCGCACATGTTCCGGAAGGCAATCTTGTCGATTTGAGCGATCCGCCACCGGCACCGCAAGCCGCGCACGGGCAACCGTCGCCGCTCGGCGCCGCGCACGCTCAATCGCAGGCTGCGGGCACCCCGCCTTCGAAACCCGCATCCGCCGCCGCGCATGAAGCGCACGGCGCCCACGATGCACAGACGCTTGCCGCGGCCGGGATGCCGAGCATCCATCAGATCCATCACGAGACCGAGCAGACGATCAGGATGCAGCGTGCAATCGGGTTCGCGAACCAGCTCCTCGCGGTGGCGGAGATGATCAACAGCTTCCAGATGAAACTGATCGACATGATCAAGAAGGCGGTGTCGCGATCGTAATGCATCGCCGCGACATCGAAGCAACGCGGTGAGGCATTGGCGCGGCGAGCCAGCGCGCCGGCGTCGCCCGGACAGAACGATCGCCCGGCGTGCAACAGCCGACCGGCGGCGACGCGCCGTGCGTCGCCCCCCGCGCCCTCAACGGTCGAAGGTCTGCGAAGGCGCCTCGTCGAACATCCGCCGATAGCCGTTGACCAGTGTCGAGCGATGCTGGATCCCCCAGCGGTTCGCGATCTCGAGCACGCTCGCTGCACGCGGCCCGTCCGACAGCAGCTCGCCGCGAATCCGCTCCATCCGCTGCCGTCGGATCAGTTGGCTCGGCGACAACCCGAGAAACGTCCTGAACGCCGCCTGCAATGCGCGCTCGGTCACGTCGATGTGCGCGGCGATCTCCCGCACCGACAGGTCGCGCTGGTCGAGCCGCTCCATCAAATAGCGATACGCGCGCCGGTACTTGCCGGGCAGCCGCGCGCTGACGTCGTCGCTCGGCGCCGCCGCGTACGTGCCGCAGCGCGCGATCGCGAGCGAGGGCGCGAGCGCCGCGCCGTCCGAGCGCACGTGCCGCACCGCGGCGAGCGCATAGCGCGCATACAGCGACGACGATTCGCGAATCCGCCCCTGCTGCTCGCACACCTTCGCCGCGCAGTACAGGTAATCGAGGGTCCAGCGCACGTGCGAGCCGCAGCGCCCGGCCGCTTCGCGATACGGCGCGATCATCGCGTTGGCGACATTCGGCGCGTGCCCCGCGAGCGCCGCGAGCGCGACTTCAAGGCACACGCTGCGCTGGTAGTCGACGAGGCCCGTCTTCGCGCACCAGCTCACATGCGCATCGATCCGCGCGAGCGCCGCGTGGTCGCCGTCCGCGAGCGCGCATGCCTGGCGCATGTAGTCGACGCGCATCCGCAGCAGCGGCAGCGCATCGGCGTCGGCCGCCGGCGCGCCCGTTTCCGCGAACGCCGACAACGGCAGATCGGCCAGCGCGGAGCGCCAGTAGACGTGATCGCCGAGCGCGTCGGCGCGGCCGATCCGGTATTGCAGCAGCAAGTCCGCGCGCAGCGCGCCGGCGAGCTGCCGCCAGCGCGGATCGGCATCGCGAGCGGCTGCGTCGAGCCCGTCGAGCGCCACCATCGCGTCCTCGGCGCGGCCGAGATGATGCATGACGACGCACGCGCCGACGAGGCTCTCGAGCTTCTGCCCGACGCTCGCCGCGCGATCGTCGGCGATCCGCCGGAAACCCGCCTGCGCGACGCCGAAACGGTTCTGGAAGAACGCCTGCCAGCTCGCGTTGCGGCAGGTCGTCACCCGCGTCTGGTCGCGCGAATCGCGCAGCAGCTTCAGCGCGCGGCGGAACGTGTCCTCGGCCTCCTCGAAGCGGCCGAGCACGAACTGGATGTCCGCGTACGCGCTGACGTCGCGCACGTCGTTGGCCGGGTCGCCCGGGTCGGCGTCGCAGCGCGCGGCGACGAGCGCGGCCGCTTCGGCGAAGCGGCCGGCGAACACGCGCGCTGCGTAGGCGTCGTTCGACGCCGGATTGGCAAGCGCGGCGGCGGCGGCGAAATAGAGTGTCGAAAACATGGTGGATCCTCTCGGCAAGCGGGTTCGAATACGAAGTTCGGGCTCGATCCGCGCGCCGCGCCGCCGCTCGTCGCGGGGCGCAGCGCGTGAATGCGTGCCGCTATCGTCTCGTTCGCGCCGGATCCGCGCAGCAATTTGTGACGTTCCGTTACGATTGGCCCGCCGGTTGCGCGTGCCGCCGCCGGGCTCCGCTACACCCGCAGCCAGAAATATTCGCCGGACGCGATACCGCTGAACATCTCGTCGCCCGATTCGATGATGTTCTGCCGCCAGTAGCGGCCGTGCTCCGCATAGTGCGCGAACAGATCGGCGAGCGTCTCGCCCGTCACGTCCGGCGTGAGCGGCAATCGCATCAGCAGCACGATGCTGCCGGTGTCCGCGTCGATCCCGAGCTGCGCCTGGTCCTGCGCGTAGATCAGCAGGTTCGCCTCGAGCAGCAGCCGGTACACCGCGAGCGTGCGGCCCGCGCTGACGATGCCGTAATGGAAATTCACGTACATCGACGCCGGATCCTCGTCGAAGTACTCGATGCGCACGTCGAAGCCCTCGACGTCGATCGTGCGCGTCTCGAGCACGTAATCGACGTCCGCCAGGCCGACAACCGCGCAGACCTCCGCGACGACCTGTGCATAACGTTCCCAACTCATGACAGTTTCACCCCGGTATCCGGCGCCCCCAAACGATACAGCCGGCGCTCGCGCGCCGGCCGCCCAACACGATGCCGAACGGCAGCCGGCTTACTGCGCCGGCTTCGACGCGTCGCCGACCATCTTCGTGGCCTGCTTCTTCACGTCGTTCTCCGCCTTCGTCATCTCCTGCATCTGCTGCAGTTTCGTTGCCGCCTTCGAAAACGCGATGCCTTCCATCGTGTCCTTCGTCATTTCGCCCAGTGCACCACCGACCAATGCCGACATGATTACTCTCCAGAAAGTGCGTGATTGGATCACGCGTTGACAAAGTTCCGGCGCCGCCGCTTCATGTCGCGGCCCGCCGCTTTTTTGCCGCGCAGCGTGCGGCATCGTCGGGAACGGCTCGCGCCGCTCCGTCCGCCGCCGCACGCTGCGCGGCGAAACCGTGGCCGCTATGCGGCCGTCGCGTTCGCCTCGTGCAACGTCGCAACAATCCGCTGCGCCGCCAGCAAGCCGCGATAGACCTTCTGCAGCGCGTCGCGGTCGTAGTCGCTCGCTGCCTGAGCGGTGGCCGCGCTCACACGCTCGGCCGTCTCGCCGAGCGCCTGGCGGAGCACGCCGATCCGTACCGTCGCGTCAGGCGCCCCGAGCGCCCGCTCGAGCGGTCCGCATTCGTCCGCTGCCCGTTCCAATGCTTCGTACATGCCGTTTCTCCCGTCAATTGAGGTCCGGCGCGCCGTTCGCCGACGCGCCCGCAAACACGTGCTTCACGCCGTCCGGCGTCTCGATGTAGCGCACGTCGCCGATCTCGAGCATTCCCGAGTACGCGACGGGCACCGGTGCGTCGCCGGACTGGCGTGCATCCACGTCGATCGCGCGCACGTTCGGCCCGACGTCGGCGCGCACGCGCTCGACCGCCGCGCGTAGCTGCGCGATGTCCGGCACGGCGCCCGACACCCGAAAACGCCCCTGCCCCGCATACGCGACCGTCGCCCCCGACACGCCGAGCGATTCGCCGATGCTCTGCGCATCGTCCTGCGCGACGTCGTACTGGCGCTCGACGCGGTGCGCGGCGAGCCGGTCCAGCAGCTTGCGCGCGGCGAGGTCGTCGGCCGGCGTCGCGACCATCCCGGTGACCGCGACCATCGCGCCGCGCGGCGCCGTGTGCAGCTCCGCATAGCCCGCGCGCCGCAGCTCCGCGCCGAGGCGCGTCGCGAGCGCGTCGGCACGCTCGACGGGGGGCGGCACGCCCGGATGGGCGCTCGCCAGCATGGCCCCCATCGCAAGCAGGCCGGCGACCAGCGCGCCGCCTGCCGCCGCGCATGCGGCGAGCTTGCGTTGCGCGCCCCGCCGCGCCGCATCGGCGCCAGGCGGCGGCGCCCACAAGGTCGCGAGCAGCTCGAGATCGCTCGGCCACTCGCCGTTCGCGGGCCCGATGCACAGCGCCGTCTCGCCGAACGGCACCGGCACGAAGTCGAGCATCAGGAGCGGCGAACCCTCCGCGTCGAACGCATCGGCGGCCGCCTCGGCCGGCACGGGCGCCGCACGTCGTGCACGGGTTGCGCCCTGCGCATCGATCGACAGCAGCAGATCGCCGTCGCGCCAGTCGGTGATGCGAATCTCCGCGTCGTCGCCCGCGCCGATCCGGTGCTCGCCGGCATCGAGCGCGATTTCCGCACCGGCATGCAGGCCGGTCAGGATCCGCAGCAGCTTCATCGGTTGCTCCTTGTCCGTGCGTCGTGTGTTGCATTTGCGTCGATCGAATCGGTCGCGATCGGTGCATCCGTTCGATCGCGCCGCATCGTTCGTCCATGCAGCCAGAATAGTTCGACGCGACATCGGTGTTCGTCCGTCGCGCGAATTCGCCGCCGCATTTGCGAAGCGTCGCGTGCGCCGCGGCGTTCACGATCGCCGAGCGGCCAACACGCCCTTGTGCAACGTCTCGACGCTTGCATACGCGCGTGCGAGCTGCGCGTTCGTCGACGGACGCTCCGCGTTGAACACGATGAGCGGCAGCAGAAAATAATGCGTGCTCGCACGCTCGCTACGCGCGGCCGGCGCGTCGCGCGGCGCACCGCCCGCGCTTTGCATCGTGTCGAGCAGCAACTGCTTCACGCCGCTCCATCCAATCGGCGTCCACGGCCCGGTGCGCAAGCGGGCGGCGAGCAGGTCCGCGTTGTGATTCAGCAGCGCAGCCGTGATGCGCGCGCCGGGTTCGGTATCGACGCGCCGGCCGAGCTGGAGCAGTATGTCGGCCCACAGATGCCGCAACGCATGCTCGCGCTCCATCGGGTCCGCGAGCGTACGCGCGACATCGCGCAGCGCGCGCTGGGCGGGCACGGGCGCCGGACGCGCTCGCGACGCGCGCACGCGCGGCAGCGCGGCGACGTTCGCCGAATCGCCGTCGCGTTCGTCCTGCTCGCGCTGCTCCCGGCCGCCGCCCTGGCCGCCCGAATGCCGGTCGTGCTCGTCGTGCGGCGCGACGTGCGCGTGCGGCACCGTCGATTCCTCTCCCGCATCGGACGCTTCGCCCTGGCTGTCGGCGCGCCGGCGCCGCCGCGATCCCGCGCCGCCCGCCTTCGGACGCGGCTTCAGCTTCGCGAGCATCTGGTTGCGCGCCGCGAGCGCGGCCGCCTGATTGCCGTTCGAATACGCGAAGCGCGTGCCGTATTTGCCGTAGGTCGTCGCGGTGCGCGCGCGCACCGGCCGGCGTCGTCGCGGATCGGGCTTCGCCGCGTGGATGGTCTGCGCAATTGCGCGCGTGATGCGGCTCATGACGGCACCGCCGCCGACAGCAACTGCTGCGCGAAATGCAGGATCTCGGCGGCCGCCCACGGCCCGGCGATCGCGACGGTCACCGTCACCGCAACCAGTTTCACGCCGTACGAGATGCTCTGCTCCTGCAGCGACGTGATCGCCTGCAGGAACGAGATCGCGAGCCCGGATGCGGCCGCGACGAGCACGACCGGCAGCGAGATGTAAAGACACAGCATCATGCCTTGCGAGGTGAGCCGGATCAGGTCATCGATTTCCATCGGACACGCCTCCTCGGAATCGGGATTGGAATCGGGATCGGGACATCAGGAATAGGTCAGCACGAGGCCGTGCACGAGCGTCGACCAGCCGTCCATCACGACGAACAGCATCAGCTTGAACGGGATCGCGACGTTGGTCGGCTGCACCTGGTTCATCCCCATCGACATCAGCACGTTCGCGATCACGAGATCGACGATGATGAACGCGATATAGAGGATGAAGCCGATGCGGAACGCGTCGGTCATCTGCGCGAGCGTGAACGCGGGCGCGAGCACGATCAGGTCGTCCTCGCGCAGTTGCGCGGCCGCGGCCTTCGGCCAGATCACCGACGCGGAGCGCAGGAAGAAGCGCTTCTCGCGCTCGCGCGAGTGCGCGGCGAGGAACTGGCGGAACGGCTCCTTCGCCGCACCGAACGCCTGCAGCATCGCCTGCGTCGGTTGCGGCGACAGCGCCTGCCCCTGCAGCTGCTGCTGCGCGGCGAAACCGATCGGCGCCATGATGTACAGCGACACGAGGATCGCGATGCCGTTCAGCACCATGTTCGGCGGCACCTGCTGCACGCCGAGCGCGTTGCGCAGCAGGCCGAGCACGACGACGATCTTCGCGTACGACGTGACGACCATCGCGATGAACGGCACCATGCTCATCACGAGCACGGCGATCAGCAGGCCGGTGATGTCGTTAAACTGAACCATCGTCGCCCGCCATCCGGTCGATCCGCACGCCGAGATGCGCGCCCACCGCGACGAGCCTGCCGCCGCCGATCGCCTGGCCGTATGCGACGAGCCGCACCGGCACGTCGCGCGCGGCGAGCGGCAGCTCGAGCACGTAGCCCGGCCGCAGCGCGGCCAGCTCGGCGATCGACAGCGACAGCGTGTCGATCTCGACGTGCACGGGCAGGTCGACGTCGCCGAGTGCGGCCGGCTCGGGCGCCGTGAGCGGCGCGTCGTCGTCCGGCGCGACGGCCGGCAGGTCGCCCGCGACGATCGGCTCGTCGAGATCGTCGGCGGTGTCTGGTGTTTCGGTCATCGTCATCGTGGTTCCCTCGATCAGAACGGTTGCATGCCATTGGGTCGCGCGACGCGCGCCCCACCACGCGTGCAGCGGGCCCGCCCGCGCGGCGCCGAGCGCGGCCGGCGCCATGTCCAGCAGCACGTCGCCCGGCCGCAGGCTGCGCAGCACCGACAGCGGCAGCGCGCGCGAGCCGAGCCGCACGCGGCCGGGCAGGCGAATGCATGCGAGCGGGCTCGCCGTATCGCCCGTTCGCTCGCGTCGCAGGCGGGCCGCGAGCGCGTCGAGCCATGGCGTCTGCGCGTCGAGCAGCGCGCAGCGCATCGGCGCGCCGTCGAGCGCGAACGACAGCACGCAGCGCGTCGCGTCGAGCACCGCCGGATGCGCGGCGCGCAGCCCGCCGACCGTCACGTCGTCGAGCCCCGCCGCCGCGAATGCGGCGACGAGCGACGCCAGCAGCGTCGACGCGAGCGCGGTACGCAGCGACACGCTCGCGTCGCCGGGCGCGTCGTGCATCGGCGCGGCGACGACGTCGAGCGCCGGAAACGCTCCGAGGTCGATCGCGACGCGCGCGGCCGCGCCGTTCAGCCGCAGGTCGAGCACGCCGGGGCGCTCGAAACGCGGCCGCTCGCCCGACGCCGCGCGCCAGTCGGACAACGCCGGGAAGCGCGCGAGCCACGCGGCGAGCCGCGCATCGGCGACGATGCGCGCGAGCGCCGCGTCGAACGCGTCGAACGCGAGCAGCGGCAGCGCGGCGTCGATGCCGCGCGGCGCGGCGGCGGCGAGTTCCAGTTCGATTGCCTCGGGTTCCATCGTCGCGGTCGGTCGGGTTCGGTTGTACGGGCGCTCAGTCGACGTCGATCTCGATCGTGCGCGCCGCGCCGCGATGGGCGAGCAGCGTGTCGAGTCGCGCGTGCAGCGTTGCGCCATGCGTGCAGAGTAAGTGCCGCGTCGCCGCGTCCGGCGTCTCGAACCGAAGTCGCAAGTCGAAACGCGAAAGAACGAGGTGCAGCACCGTGTCCGGCAGCAGCGCGGCGTCGAGCGGCACGCTGATCTCCCAGTGGCCCGACACGTCGTCGCCGCACAGCGCCGCAATCTCGGCCACGATCGCCTCGGCGACGCGCACCATCCGCTCGCGCTGCGCGAACACCTGATTGACGAACGCATCGGAGCCCGCGCACGCGCGCGCCATCGCTGCGCGCCCGGCCGCGTCCGGCAGCGCCGCCGGATCGCGTTCGAACGACGGCATCGCGCCGTCATGCCAGGGCATCGACGCGTCGTGTCGCCGCTCGTCGTCGGCAAAGGCGCGGTCACCCGCCGGCGCGACGCGCGAGCGCCGCATCAGTTGCGCATAGTCGAAGCCGCGCCGCGCCGTGCGCGACGCGCACGCGCCGTCCGGCCCGGCGGCAGGCTCGCCCGCGATGATTCGCACGGGCCTCAGATCGGCGGCGCTCATGCGTGGGCCGCCGCCGGCATCGTCACGCGGCCGACCGGCTTCAATTCGACCTGGTCGCCGAGTTCCTGATACGAGTAGACGGGCAGCCAGCCGAGCCGCGCCTCGATCATCCGTCGCGTGTAGCGGCGCACGTCCATCGACGTGACGAGTGCGACGTCGTCGCGCGGCGTCTCGCCGACGAACGACACGACGCTGTCGACGAGATAGCGGACCTGCTCGGGCGGCAGCGCGAGGAAGTTGCCCGCGGGCGTCTGCTTGATCGACTGCCGGATATGCTGCTCGACCGGCAGATCGAGCAGCACGGCCGGCAGTTGCCGCGCGCCGCGCGCCGCGCGATACGCGAGATAGCGCGACAAGTCGCCGCGCACGTATTCGGCGAGCATCAGCATGTCCTTCTCCTTCGGCCCCCACGCGACGAGGCTCTCCATGATGTCGCGCGCATTGCGGATCGGGAGGTGCTCTTCGAGCAGGCGACGCAGCACGTCGGCGATCCGCTGCGTCGGCAGCGCCTTCTGCACTTCGGCGACGAGCCCCGGATAGTCGGCTCCGAGCTGGTCGAGTATCCATTGGGTTTCCTGGATGCCGAGGAACAGATGCGCGTTGCGTCGCAACAGCGCGATCGTCTCGTGCGCGATCACCTGCTCCGCACGCCACGCGCGCGCGCCGGCCGGCACCGCCTTGTCGTCGATCCAGTAGCTCTCGGCGAGCCCGCCTGCCGGGCCGCGCTTCGTGCAGCGGCCGGCGAGCGCCGGGTCCGACGCCGCATCGGGCAGCATCGTCTGGTCGGCCGGCAATTCGAGCCGCGTCTGCGGCACGTCGCGCATCAGGATCTCGCACGTCGCTTCGGGTAGCGCGTCGCTCGTCCACAGCGTGATGCCGGGAAACGGCAGCCCCTGCTCTTCCTGCAGCTTCGCGCGCTCCTCGTCGAACGCGCGATCGAGCGCGGCGGGCGCGAGCCGCGCGACGAGATCCGGCGACACCCGCACGCCGATCGCGCACGTAAAGAGCGGCGCGCGCGGCAGGATCGACGGCGTGCTGCTTTTCGCGCCCGCGCGCTGCAACGCGATCACCGGCTCGCCGCGCGCGGTCGTGCGGCGCGCGCCCTTCTGCAGCCGGTAGCCGGAAAACGCGAGAATCGCCGACAGCAGCACGAACAGCGCCGCCGGAAAGCCCGGCACCGCCGCGAAGCCGACCAGCAGCACCGCCGCGAAGTACAGCGCGCGATAGCTGCCGCCGAGCTGCTTCGCGATCTCGGAGCCGAGCGACGTGCCTTCGCCTTCGTCGTGATCGTCCGCGACGCGCGTGATCATCACGCCGGCCGCGACCGAGATCAGCAGCGACGGAATCTGCGACACCATCGCATCGCCGACCGACAGGATCGAGAAGCGGTTCGCCGCTTCGCCGGCCGTCATCCCGTGATACATCACGCCGATCGCGATACCCGCGACGATGTTGACGAGCGTGATGATGAGCCCCGCGATCGCGTCGCCCTTGACGAACTTCATCGCGCCGTCCATCCCGCCGTGCAACTGGCTCTCCTTCGCGAGCGTCGCGCGCTTGCGGCGCGCCTCGTCGGGCGTCAGGATGTTCGCGCGCAGGTCCGCGTCGATGCTCATCTGCTTGCCGGGCATCGCGTCGAGCGTGAAGCGTGCGCCGACTTCGGCAACGCGCTCCGAGCCCTTCGCGATCACGATGAACTGCACGGTCGTGATGATCAGGAACACGACGAGGCCGACGACGAGATTGCCGCCGACGACGAGCTCGCCGAAGCTCTCGATGATGTCGCCCGCGTTCGCGTGCAGCAGGATCGATTTCGTCGACGCGATGTTCAGCGACAGCCGGTACAGCGTCGTGAACAGCAGGACCGACGGAAACACCGACAGCGACACGATGCTGCCGACGTACATCGTCACCATCAGCAGCGTGACGCTGATCGCGATGTTGATGCCAAGCAGCACGTCGATCACCTCGGGCGGCAGCGGCAGGATCATCAGCGAGACGATCGCGACGACCAGCACCGTGATGCCGACCTCGCCGCCGGCGGGGAGCTTGAGGGTTTTCAGCGTCATGACGACCTCGTGGAGGGAACGGCGGCGCCGGTGCGCGCGCCCGCGACCGACTCGACCCAGCGCAGGATCGCGGCCACCGTTTCAAACAGTTCTTCGGGAATCGCCGCGTCGCGCTCGACGCGGTACAGTGCGCGCGCGACGGGCGGATTGCCGACGATCGGCACGCCGAGCGCGTGCGCGTGGCGGCGCAGCGCGAGCGCGCCGTCGTCGACGGCTTTCTCGATCACCCGCGGCAGCGGATGCTCGTCGGGCGCATAGCGGATCGCGACCGCGTAATGCGTCGGGTTGACGACGAGCACGTTCGCCTGGCCGACCTTCTGCCGCGCCGGCGCGCCGGTCGCGATCTCGCGCGCGAGCCGGCGGCGCTCGCCCTTCGTATGCGGATCGCCTTCGCTCTCCTTGTTCTCGCGCTTCGCCTCTTCCTTCGTCATCCGGTTGTCGCGCATGAACATCATGCGCGCGATCTTGTAGTCGGCCGCCGCGAACACCGTGACGACGAGCGCGACGACGCCGAGCAGTTTCATCAGCACGGTCCACAGCACGCGCGACAACTGCGGCGTCGCCTCGTACACGCTCGCGACAACCAGCGGAAACAGCGACATCATCATCTTCCAGATCACGCACGCGAGCACGACCGCCTTGACGATCATCTTCACGAGCTCGAGCAGCGACTTCATCGAGAAGATCTTCTTGATGCCCGCCATCGGATTGAGCGCGTCGAACTTCGGCATCACGGGCTCGAGCGTGATCATGAAACCCGCCTGCGGCGCCTGCGACACGATGCCCGCGACGATCGCGGCGACGACGAACGGCAGCATCGTCAGCGCGGCGCTCGCGGCGAGGTCGTGCAGCGCGGACAGCGTCGCCTGCGGCGTGCGTTCGCCATTCACGAAATCGAGCGCGGTGCGGATCGTGCGCGACAGGCCGCCGGTCAGCATCGATTCGCCCGCCGTCAGCACGCCGATCGCGGCGGCCAGCGTCACCGCGTCGGCGACGTCCTTGCTCTTTGCGACCTGGCCCTTCTCGCGGACCTTCTTCAGCTTCCGTTCGGAGGGTTCTTCGGTTTTCTCTTCGGCCATCGCCGCCGTTCCTGTCGAGAGTCGGACATGGCGCGTACGTTAGCGACACGCGGCGGCGGCCGCGCGCGCCGACCCGAAGCGGCGCCGTCCGGCGCGAAGCGCGCGCGGCGCTTCGCCTCGCGCGCGCGCACTTCGTATCGGCGGCCGGGCGGGCGCGGCGCGCTGCTACCTTGCGCTCCATACGCCATTTCCTCAACGACATGCGCCGCTCGCGCGGCGACACGGAGCGCACACCATGGACGAATCCCGGCCGACCTATCTGCGATGCAACCAAGCGGCGCTGAACGAACTGATCGACGCCGCGAACCTCGCGCTCGGCGGCGCGCTCGACGGCCCGGCCGCCGATCCGTACGACATCGGCCTGCTGATCGACGCGCTGCGCGTGCTCGCGCCGCAACTGCCCGCCGCCGACATGTTCGACGGCATGCTGCACGTCGCGCTCGGCAACTTCGACGACGCGGTGCGCGTGTTCGCGGAGATCGCGAACGGCACGACGAACGCGATCTACGGCAAGGCGCTGCTCGCATTCGCGCTGCAACTGAAGCGCGATCCGGAATGGCGGATCGCCGCCGACGAGGTGCTCGCGGCCGGCAGCCCCGCGCAGGCGGTCGCGCTCGTGCGCGCGCTCGAGCGGCAGCACGACGTGATGCTCGCGAAGGAGCACGCGGATCGCACGGGTGTCTGGGCGCTTCCTGAATCGGCCGCGGCGGGCAGCGGCGACATGCCCGATGCGCCGCCCGCGAACCCGGCGGGCGGCTTCGATGCACAGGCCGCGTTCGCGCATCAGCAATATCTGCGTCTCTGACGAGGAGGCTCGCATGAATGCCCCGCTTTCCCCGGTCGACCTGACCCGCGCGCTCGACGTCGCGTTCTCCGACGCGGCGGCGGCGCCGGCCGGCGCGGCCGCCGCGCCGGCGCCCGACGTCCCGGCAGACGTCGCCAGCCGTTTCCAGGCGCTGATGTCGAATGCGACGCCGACGCCGCCCGTCGCGCATTCGCGCGAAGCAAGCGCCGTGTCGAAGCTCGTCGAGACGTCGGACGCCGCGATCAAGCAGGTGCTCGACAACACCGCCTACCTGAGCCAGCACGCGGACGAACTGTCGATGAACCAGATGTTCGCGGCGTCGATCCAGGCGTCGGCCGAGGCGACCGCGATGCAGATCGACCTGCAGGCGAAGATGGGCGTCGTCACGTCGACGAAGGACGCGATCGGCTCCCTGATGAAGAACCAGTGACCATGGAACGACTCCCTTCCCCGATCGCCGCCGGCGGCCGCCGCGCGGCCCGGCTTGCCGCATTGCTCGCGTGCGCGGCGCTCGTCGCCGGTTGCCAGCAGGAGCTGTACGGCGGCCTCGCCGAGCGCGACTGCAACGAGATGATGGCCGCGCTGCTGCAGAACGGTGTCGACGCGCAGAAGAAGACGCCCGACGGCGGCAAGACGTGGACGCTTGCCGTCGACGACAAGCAGATCGTCAGGGCGATGGAAGTGCTGCGCGCGCGCGGGCTGCCCGCGACGCGCTACGACGATCTCGGCGCGCTGTTCAAGAAGGACGGCCTCGTGTCGACGCCGACCGAGGAGCGCGTGCGGTTCATCTACGGCGTGTCGCAGGAGCTGTCGGACACGCTGTCGAAAATCGACGGGGTCGTCGTCGCGCGCGTGCACATCGTGCTGCCGAACAACGATCCGCTCGCACAGGTCGCGAAGCCGTCGTCGGCGTCGGTGTTCATCAAGTACCGGCCGAACGCGAATCTCGCGACGCTGACGCCGCAGATCAAGAACCTCGTCGTCCATAGCGTCGAGGGTCTGACGTACGACGAAGTGAGCGTCACGTCGGTCGCCGCCGATCCGGTCGACCTCGTGTCGGCCGCGCAGCCGAGCGCGCAGAAGTCCGGCGGCGCGACGCTCGCCGGCCTGCTGATCGCCCTCCTCGCGTGCATCGTGCTCGCGGCCGCGGGCGGTGTGCTGGCGTGGCGCGCGCGCAAGCGCGGCGGCGCGGGCGTGGGCGGGCTGGCCGCGCGGCTGCGCGGCGGCAACGACGCGCAGGCCGCGGCCGCGCCGCAACAGGCTGGTGCGCGATGAGCGGCGGTGCGCCGATCGCGAGCGTCGCGGCGCGGGCCGCGTGGCTCGCCGGCTACGACGCGAACGCGCGACGCGCGGCCGACTGGGTTCACCCGAGCTGGCACGGCGCGCTCGCGCCGCTCGTCGCGACGACGCGCGCGCATGCGCCCGCGCTGCGCGCCGCGTGCTCGCTGCTGCTGTTGCGCACGCTTGGCGCGACGTCGCCGTCGCTCGACGGTTTCGATGCGCGTGCTGACCGGCTCGCCGCGCTGCCGGTCGCCGACACGCTGCGGCTGCTGCGCGTGCGTGCGCTGCTGCGCCGGCGCACCGAGCTGCGCCACTGGATCGACCGTGCGAGCCGCGAGCGGCTCGCCGGCTGGGTCGGCGCCGACGGCTGCAACGCGCTCGCGGCGTTACCCGACGCGCCGCGCGCGACCGATCTCGATCGCCGCGAGCCGGCCGCGCCGCTCGCGCAACTGTCCGGCGACGACATCGCGTGGGAAGGCTGGTGCCTGTTCGAACGCGAACGGGCCTGGGCGCCGGCGGGGCCGATGCGCATCGTGCGCCACGCGTTGCCGCGCGACACCGCCCGCCCGCCGTGGATCGAACACGCGGCGGCGGACACGGACGGCGCGACGCTGCTCGCGCGCCTGCCGTCGCTGTTTCCGGAGTGGTCATGGCTTTTTGGCTGAAAAACCGGCAGGTTCCGCTCACCGACGATCTCTGCATCGACGCGCCGCACGGCGTGCTGCGGCGCGACGCGTTCGAGACCGTTCAGGCACTCGACGCTGCGCTCGACGCGCTCGCGGCCGAACGCGACGCGGTGCTGCGCGCGGCCCGCGACGAAGCCGAACGGATCGGCGCCGACGCGCGCGCGCAGGCCGGCGCGCTCGTCGAAGCCGCGCGGCGCGAGCACGACAGCGCATATGCGCGCGGCTACGACGCGGGCCGCGCGCAGGCGATCGCCGACTGGCACGCGCAGGCGGCCGACTCGTTCGAGCAGGAGCGGCGCGTGCGCGACAAAATGCGCGAACGGCTCGCGGAGCTCGTCGCCGCGGCCGTCCAGCAGATGGTGCGCGCGGAGGACGCGCGCGGTCTGTTCGCGCGCGCGGCGGAGACGGTCGAGCGCGTCGTCGCCGGCGCAAGCTATCTGACGGTGCGCGTGTGCGACGCCGACTACGACGCCGCGCGCGAGCAGTTCGGGCTGCTCGCCGACGCGTGGCGCCGGCAAGGGCGCAACGTGCCGGTCGAGGTCGTCGTCGAGCCGCGCGTCGCGTGCGGCACCTGCGTGTGCGAATCCGACTTCGGCACCGTCGACGCGAGCCTCGACACGCAACTGAACGCGATCCGCGCGGCACTCGGCCGCGCGCTCGACGACGCGAGCCGCCCATGAACGCACTGACCGATTTGTCCCGCGTCGCCGACGCGATGGCCGCGCGGCTTGCGATCGAGCCTGCCGTCGGCATGACGGGCAAGGTGCTCGAGGTGATCGGCACGCTCGTGCGCGTCGTCGGCCTCGAAGCGACGCTCGGCGAGCTGTGCGAGCTGCGCAGCGCGTCGGGCGCACTGCTCCAGCATGCGGAAGTCGTCGGCTTCACGCGCAACGTCGCGCTGCTGTCGCCGTTCGGCACGCTCGGCGAGATCAATCGCGGCACGCGCGTGATCGGCTTGCGGCGGCCGCTGTCGGTGAAGGTCGGCAACGGCATCCTCGGCCGCGTGATCGACAGCTTCGGCGAGCCGATCGACGGGCGCGGCCCGCTCGACTACGACGCGCTGCGCCCCGTGCTCGCGCCGCCGCCGAACCCGATGTCGCGGCGGATGGTGGACGCGTCGCTCGCGACCGGCGTGCGGATCGTCGACGGCCTGATCACGCTCGGCGAAGGCCAGCGGATGGGGATCTTCGCGCCGGCCGGCGTCGGCAAGAGCACGCTGCTCGGGATGTTCGCGCGCGGCGCGTCGTGCGACATCAACGTGATCGCGCTGATCGGCGAGCGCGGCCGCGAAGTGCGCGAGTTCGTCGAGCTGATCATGGGCAAGGACGGCATGGCGCGCTCGGTGGTCGTGTGCGCGACGTCCGACCGCTCGTCGATCGAGCGTGCGAAGGCCGCGTACGCGGCGACCGCGATCGCCGAATATTTCCGCGACCAGGGCAAGCGCGTGCTGCTGATGATGGATTCGCTGACGCGCTTCGCGCGCGCCGGGCGCGAGATCGGCCTCGCGGCCGGCGAGCCACCCGCGCGGCGCGGCTTCCCGCCTTCCGTGTTCGCCGAACTGCCGCGCCTGCTCGAGCGCACCGGGATGGGCGAGCAAGGCTCGATCACCGCGCTCTACACGGTGCTCGCCGAAGACGATTCCGGCAGCGACCCGATCGCCGAGGAAGTGCGCGGGATTCTCGACGGCCACATCATCCTGTCGCGCGAGATCGCCGCGCGCAACCAGTATCCGGCGATCGACGTGCTCGGCAGCCTGTCGCGGATCATGCCGCAGATCGCCACGCGCGAGCACGTCGGCGCGGCCGGCCGGCTGCGCCAGTTGCTCGCGAAGCACCGCGAGATCGAAACGCTGCTGCAGCTCGGCGAATACCAGGCGGGCAGCGACCCGGCAGCCGACGAAGCGGTCGCGAAGATCGACCGGATCCGCACGTTCCTCAACCAGCGCACCGACGAGTACGCGCCGCCCGACACGACACTCGCCGCGCTGCACGCGCTCGTCCAATGAGGAACCGGACACAGCGCGCCTTCGAGACGCTGCTGGCGCGGCGCGAACAGCGCGGCGCGAAGCTGCGTACCGAGCAGGCCGCGCAGCGCGCCGGACGCGACGCGGCGGCGGCCGAGCTCGCGCAGGGCGAAGCGCACGCGCACGCGAAGCTCGATGCGGCGAATCGCTATGCGGCGCGCGTCGACGCGATGGCGGCCGGCCATGCGGCGTTTGCGATCGGCGATTACGCGGCGTGTCGCCGCTATCGCGACGTGCTGCTCGACGAACACACGCTCGCGCGCGCGCAGTGCGCTCGCCTGCATGCGGCGCTGCAGGCCAGGACCGAGCAGCTCGCTGCGACCGCACGCCGGATCGCGCGCAACGACGCGCAGATCGACGTCGTGCGCGAGCGGATCCGGCGGCTCGCGTGCGCGGCCGAGGCAGTTGCCGAAGACGTACAGGACGAGGAGATCGAGGAAGGCGTGCTCGCACGCCGGCTCGCGGCCGTGCGGGCCTCGACCTGATTCCTGTTCCCGCCCATGACGGCCGGCCCCGCGAATGCATGCTCGACATCGCGGGAACGTGCCCTGGATATGCGCATGACGACCTACGACATCTTTCCGCTGCAGCACCTGGGCGACGAATTCATCGGCTTCATCGTGCTGCTCGCGCTGTCGAGCGAGCGGCTTCTCGTGATCATGACGATCCTGCCCGCGACCGCCGACAACGTGCTGAAAGGCCCGCTGCGCAGCGGCGCGGCCGCGATCTGGTGCCTGTTCGTCGCATGTGGACAGCAGGCGCTGATCCCGCAGCTCCGCGGCGCGTTCCTCGTGATCGCTTGCGCGAAGGAAGCCGTGATCGGGCTCGTGCTCGGCATCGCGGCCTCCACCGTGTTCTGGGCCGCCGAGGCGATCGGCACCTACGTCGACGATGTCGCCGGCTTCAACAACGTACAGATGCAGAACCCGAGTTCGGGCACGCAGACTTCGCTGATGGCGACGCTGCTCGGGCAACTGACGATCGCGTCGTTCTGGATGCTGGGCGGCATGACGTTCCTGCTCGGCGCGCTGTACGAATCGTATGCGTGGTGGCCGCTCGGGTCGTTCAACCCGGTTCCCGCGCCGCTGCTCGAAATGTTCGCGCAGGCGCGGCTCGACATGCTGATGAACACGGTCGCGCGGATCGCGACACCGATGATGGCGATGCTGCTGCTCGTCGACCTGGGCCTCGCGTTCGTCTCGCGCTCGGCGCAGAAGCTCGATCTGATGTCGGTCAGCCAGCCGCTCAAGGGCGCGGTCGCGGTGCTGATTGTCGCGGTGCTGGCGGGGAGTTTCGTGAGCGAGATGCGCGGGCAGATTTCGCTGGCGGGGCTCGCGCAGCAGGTGAAGCAACTGGCCGGCCGATAGGCAGGGCAATGGCTTTCGCACGGCAAGCGCCATCGAGACGGCCGACGTTCGAGGCGGTTCCGCGCGGGCATTCATGCGAAGGATGCGTCGACGTCGTAGAAGAAGCGCGCGCTGCGCGACGCGATCGACCCGCGCCCACCGGATTCCGATCCACGCACTCGACGTTTCGCTTTCGCGCCGCTCGCTTCGCGTATCCGGCCGTCACGCCCGCCGAGACGCGCATCATCCCTCCATCGACCGGCAGTGACCGTCATGCGGTTCCGATGGCGGAGCGGCCCGTCGATTTCGCCGTCGAGCGCCGCGGCGCCCGACGCACTTTCCGCCTCTTGATCGAAGGTACCGACCATGACAAAAATCACCGGCGGCAGCACCGCGCATCTGGACAATCACGCCAAGACCCCTTCGTCGAGCGACGATTCGCAGTCGATCCGGCGTTCGAACGATCGACCGACGGGCGGCGCGACGCTGAGCGGACTGAACGATCTGTCGACGCCACATACACGCCGCAAGGACGTAACGGACCAGGCGGCCAGCCATATGGAGAAACCGGACGCGACGTACTATTCGGCGGCCGTGTTTAAGGTCAGCTCGGTGCTGCAGGACCGCCAGTTCGGCATCACGGAAGGTTCGCACAACAGCGTGGCGGGCAATCTCGACGGCATCTCGCAAGGCACGCAGACGCATACGGGCGCGCACATGGCCGAAAGCAAGTCGTTCGGCACGGACGCGGTCAAGCATGTACAGCGCGGAGAGTATCGCGACGCCGCGGTCACCGCGGCCGGGTCGGTGATCAACGCCGTGGCTTCGATGACCGTCGGGCCCGCGCGCGATTTCGAGACGGCCCGGCACCATCCGGATCCGAAAATTTCCGTGGCCGCGGCGGCGAGCCTGCATCAGGACTTCGCGACGCTGCCTTCTCCGACGCGCCCGACGCACGAATGACGCATTCGATGCGTCACGCGGCGCGCCGCCTCGCCCCCCGTCCTGCGGCGGCGAGGCGCTGGAACGGTCGCTGTGGCGGGAGGCGACCATTCCCATCATTGAACTGGCAAGCGGATATTCAGGAATAGTTTCGACGACAAAAATATTCGCAATATCTGAATCAGTTGTATTTATCGATCATCGGCTTGCGCCGCGATTACTTTATCAACCGCATGCCGGCGACCTTTGAGGCAGCCACGTCGAACGTTGCCGTGTACTCGCACCCGGCGGCGCGTGCCGACCGCTCGATCAGGCAGTCGGCGAAATCCGCCTTGGCGGATGCCGCAAAAGCGCGAAGTGCTTTTCGCACCGTGTCAGCGCCTTCGACGGCCAGTTCCTTCGTGCCAATCATTGAGTCGACGATGTCTTTTATCTGTTCACGCTCCACGCCGTAGCAACGCCCAAGCACCCAGACAACCTCGACCAGCGCAACCTGCGAAACGTATCCCGGACGCTCCGCCGATAACGACTCCATCAGCACGGTCGCCTTCTTCGATTGCACAGCATCGTCTTGAGCGAAATAGCGGACCAACACGTTCGTATCCAGTCCGATCATCGCGCGGACGCTCCCTGTTCGGCGATGGCCCGATTCATGTCCTCGATTGACACCGGTTTCTCGGGCCTCTTCACGATGCCCTTGAGCGATGCGAGCGAGCGCGTGGCCGGGTAGATTTCATACCGGCCCGTTGCCTCGTTGAAGCTGAATTCGATCCGGTCTCCGGACTCCAGGCCAAGCTGATTGCGGACGTCCACCGGAATGGTGACCTGCCCCTTTGAAGTGATAGTTGCTGCTGTCATTGCGACACCTCCATTTCTCCTTACTTTAAGGTAAGGCAAATGGAAAGACAAGGGCAAGCCGCAGGCGTCCAATCGCCAGCGATAGCGCCGCAAACAGTGCTTGCTTGTCCGTCGTGAGCCGATACGCCTCCTTTGGCGTCAACGGCATGGTCGAGCTCCCGCCGAGCACCGGTACGCCGACGACGAGCTGACAACCGGCGTCTTGTGCCACTTTCAGCGCTGCGATGCAATCGACTCTATTCATTTGTTTTCCGTCGCCGCATCGACTGAGTGCGCACATCAACTCGGAGATACTCATCGATTTCCTCGACGGGCAATCTTTGCACGCCCCTGCCGGCTCTCAAGCCCGCTTGACGTAGCAGGGAAACAAAGGAGATTGATATCAATCAGCCTCCTCCGTTTGCCACATAGTGAAACGCGAGGTGCGGTCTCTTTTGCACATTTCCGCTCCCTTCTCGTCAGTGCGACCTCTGTTGTAGGCCAACACCGTTCCGCCCCCATATTGCACCTCCCCCTCCCCAACAAGCGTCACCCCCAAAACACCATATGATTGCATTTTCACATTTTATGTGATTTTATTATCGCATCTCGCACGCCGCCGCCGCCCCTGCACGCGGCGCATCCCATACCAAGGAAGACACCCAGATGGAGACAATCGCCGTCATCGGCAGCAACATGGTCGACCTCGTGACTTATGTCACACGCATGCCCGCCCGGAGCGAAACGCTCGAAGCGCCGAACTTCGCGCTCGGCTGCGGCGGCAAGGGGGCGAACCAGGCCGTCGCGGCCGCCCGCCTCGGCGCGCGCGTCGTGATGGTCACGAAGGTCGGCGACGACGTCTTCGCCGACAACACGATCCGCAACTTCGAGCGCGAAGGGATCGACACCACGCACGTGCGCAAGGTCGCCGGCGTGCCGAGCGGCGTCGCGCCGATCTTCGTCGAACCCGATTCGAGCAACAGCATCCTGATCGTCAAGGGCGCGAACCGCCACCTGACGCCGGCCGACATCGATGCAGCCGCACCGCAGCTCGCCGAATGCGCACTGATCGTGCTGCAGCTCGAAATCGAGCTCGCCACCGTCTATCACGCGATCGCATTCGGCGCGCGGCACGGCATTCCGGTGCTGCTGAACCCCGCGCCCGCGGTGGCCGATCTCGATTTCGAGCGGATCCGCACCGTCGAATTCTTCGTGCCGAACGAAACCGAGCTCGCGATCGTGTCGGGCATGCCGGTCGATTCGCGCGACACCGCGGCGCGCGCCGCCGAAGCGCTGGTCGCACGCGGGCTCAAGCACGTGCTCGTCACGCTCGGCAGCCACGGTTCGCTGCTGGTATCGCGCGACGGCGTGCGGCACGTGCCGGGCGTACCGGTCGACGCGCGCGACACGACGGGGGCCGGCGACGCGTATATCGGCTGCTTCGCGCGCTGCTACGCCGCGTCGCGCGACGCGCTCGACGCGATGCGTTACGCGTCCGCGTACGCCGCGCATTCGGTCACCGGCCTCGGCACGCAGAAGTCGTACGCCGACACCGCGACGTTCGAACGCTTCCTCCGCGACGCCGGCATGTGAACGGCGCCTTCATCGACGAGACAATTGGGAAGGAGACACCCATGGGCCGAGCCAGAATCGAACACACACCCGACGGCTTTTACCTGAACCGCACGCCGCTCTTCGCGTTCACGCTGCTGTGCTGCCTGTTCGCGCTGTGGGGCACCGCGGCGAACCTGAACGACGTGCTGATCGCGCAGTTCAAGAAGTCGTTCTTTCTATCCGATTTCGAATCGGCGTTCGTGCAATCCGCGTTTTATCTCGGCTACTTCTTCCTCGCGATTCCGGCCGCGACCGTCGTGAAGAAGTTCAGCTACAAGACGACGATCCTGGTCGGCCTGCTGCTCTACACGACCGGCTGCCTGCTGTTCTTCCCTGCCGCGTCGATGGCGAAGTACGGGATGTTCCTCGTCGCGCTGTTCGTGATCGCGGCCGGCCTGTCGTTTCTCGAAACCGCATCGAACTCGTATTCGACGCTGATGGGCCCACGCGACACCAGCACGCGGCGGCTGAACATCTCGCAGACGTTCTATCCGTTCGGCGCGATGGCCGGCGTCTACATGGGCAGCTTCCTGATCTTCAAGGAAGGCGATGCGTCGCACGCGCAGCTCGCGGCGATGTCGGCGGCCGACGCCCGCGTGCACCAGCTCGCGATGATCCAGGCCACGCTCGAGCCGTACAAATGGCTGATCGTCGTGCTCGTCGCCGTGTTCATCGTGTTCGCGCTCACGCCCTATCCGGCCTGCAAGGGCAACGGCCCCAGCGTGGCCACGCACCGGATCGACGCGCGCGGCACGCTTGCGCGCCTGTTCGGCAACCGGCGTTTCGTCGCGGGCGTCGTCGCGCAATTCCTGTATGTCGGCGCGCAGGTCGGCGTGTGGAGCTTCACGATCCGGCTGGCGATGCAGATCGGCGGCCTCACGGAGCGCGGTGCGTCGCACTACCTGCTTGCCACGTTCTTCGCGTTCTTCGTCGGCAAGCTCGTCGCCACGCTCGTGATGAAGCGCGTCGGCCCGGCCAAGGTGCTGATCGTCTACGGTATCCTGTGCATCGCGCTGCTCGCGTACACGATCGGCGTGCACAACATCACGGCCGTCTATGCGGCCGTGGGCGTGAGCGTGTTCCTCGGCCCGTGCTGGCCGACGATCTACGGCCTCACGATCGACGGGCTCGGCAAGGACACCGAGTACGGCGGCTCGATCCTCGTGATGAGCATCGTCGGCGGCGCGGTCGTGCCGCTGATCCAGGGGCTGATTTCCGATCACACGGGCGGCAACATGCAGCTCGCGTTCGTCGTGCCGCTCGCGTGCTTCGCCGTGATCGTCTACTACGGCTTCTACTGCCTGCGCCACCTGCCGGCCGCGACGCCCGGCGCGGCCGCCGACGGCAACGCGCCCGCGCGCTACGCCGCCCCCCGCAACACGTCGGGAGCGTGAGCATGCAAGGCGAAATCGACCTGCGGCGCGACGACTTCCGCGACACGCCGCACACGCTGTACCGCACCGACGGGCTCGTCGTCACCGCGTTCGCGTATCCGTCCGGCGTCGAGGCGCTGAAGCTCGAGAACCGCCGCGGCCATCTCGTCGTGCTGCCGTATCTCGGCCAGATGATCTGGGCCGCCGCGTTCGACGGCCGCGACCTGACGATGAAGCACATGTTCCGGCAGCCGAAGCGCGCGGCATCGATCATCGATACGTACGGCTGCTTCATGTTCCACAGCGGGCTGCTGCGCAACGGCTGCCCGGGGCCGGACGACACGCATGCGCTGCACGGCGAGATGCCGTGCGCGCCGATGGATCGCGCAAGCCTTGTGGTCGGCGGGGATGCGCGCGGTGCGTTCGTCGAAGTGACCGGCGAATACGAATACGTCCAGGGTTTCGGCAGCCACTATCTGGCGCGCCCGTCGGTGCGGCTCGCCGAGCACGACGCGCGGATGACGATCGCGATGGACGTCACGAATCTCGGCGGCGCGCCGATGGACCTGATGTACATGGCGCACCTGAACCATGCGTACGTGCCGGGCGGCCGCTTTGTGCAGCCGCTGCCGCGCGGCGGGGTGCGGCTGCGCGACAGCGTACCCGCGCACGTGAAGCCGACCGCCGCGTGGCGCGACTATACGGCCACGCTCGCGCGCGAACCGGAACGGCTTCACACGCTCGATGCGCCCGCGCTGTACGACCCGGAGATCGTGTTCTTCATGAACGACGTGGCAACGGATGCCAACGGCGTCGCACATTTCCTGCTCGAGCATCCGGATGGCGGCGCATTCCACACGGCATACCGCCCCGCGCAATTCCCGCATGCGACGCGCTGGATCCTGCACAACGCGGACCAACAGGTCGCCGCGTTTGCGCTCCCGTCGACCTGCGAGCCGGAGGGTTATGAAGCCGAACGCCGCAAGGGCCATGTGGCGATGCTCGCGCCGGGCGCGACGCGACGCTTCGAAGTCGTCACCGGCTACCTGAGCGCGGCGGAAGCGCGCAATGCGTGAAGCGATGCGCGGCCGCGTTGCGTCAGGTCACGAGCGCGATCCCGTGTTCGCGGATCGCCGTTTCGTAGCGGCGGCTCAGTTGCCCGTCGGAGATCACGTAGTTGAAGTCGGTCAGTTCGGCGAAATAGGCCGCGCGCACTTCGTCGAACTTCGTGTGGTCGACCAGCAGGAAGCGGTTCTGCGCGCGCGCCATCACCTTCTTCTTCGCGTCGACTTCGTGGAAGTTGAAGCACGTGACGCCGCAGCGTTCGCTCACGCCGGCCGCGGAGATGAACGCCTTCGACACGCGCACCGTGTCGAGGATGCCCGTTTCGGCCACCGACTCGAACACCATGTTCTTGCGGTGGTACGCGCCGCCGCACAGGATCACGCTGCAATGCGGCTTCTGCTGCAGCTTCGCGAACACGTTCAGCGAATTGCAGACCGCCGTGAATTCGAGGTCGTCCGGAATGAAGTCGACGACGAACGGCGTGGTCGAGCCGCAGTCGACGAAGATCGTGTCGCCGGTCGTCACGAACTGCGCGGCCAGCTTGCCGATGCGGCGCTTCTCTTCGGTCTGCCGGTTGTTCTCGGCGCTGACCACATACTCGCCGATATCGCTGCGCTGCGCGGCGAAGTGGCGCGTCACGTAACCGCCGATCAGGCTCAGGCCGTGCGGGTTGTCCGCGAGATCGCGGCGGATCGTCATTTCGGAGACGCCGAACAGTTCGGCGACTTCCCTCAGATGAATCGCATTCTGCCCTTGCAGCACGTTCATCAGTGTCTTGATCCGTTCGCCTTTCTTCGTTTCCATGCCAGTATCCTGCGTGCCCGTCGCATCCGTCGCTCGTCGTGCCGGGCGCGCAGGCCCGGCCGGAATGTCGTATTTGTAACAAACCGATGTGAAAACATCAACTTTACGTGTGCCCGTCCGGCACACGCTCCGTGGAGTCCTGAAACATGCCGCTTTCCAACGCCCAGCTCGCTCAAACCATCGATCACACGCTGCTCGCGCCCGACGCGAGCGACGCGCAGATCCGCGAACTCTGCCGCCAGGCGGCCGAGCATCGCTTTTACTCGGTCTGCGTGAATTCGGCGAACGTGCCGCTCGCCGCGCGCGCGCTATCCGGCACCGGCGTGCTCGTCTGTGCCGTGGTCGGCTTTCCGCTCGGCGCGGGGCTGTCGGCCGCCAAGGCATTTGAAGCAACCGCCGCGATCGCGGCGGGCGCCGGCGAGATCGACATGGTGATCAATATCGGCGCGCTGAAGAGCGGCCGCGCCGACGACGTGAAGGCCGACATCGACGCCGTGCACCGCGCGTGCGGCGCGGTACCGCTCAAGGTGATCCTCGAAACGGGGCTGCTGACCGACGACGAGAAGGTGCGCGTGTGCGAGATGTGCCGCGATCTCGGCGTCGCGTTCGTGAAGACATCGACGGGGTTCGGCCACGGCGGCGCGACGCTCGCGGATGTCACGCTGATGCGCCGCACGGTCGGCCCCGTGCTCGGCGTGAAGGCATCGGGCGGCGTGCGCGACCGCGCGGCCGCGCTGGCGATGCTCGAGGCCGGCGCGACGCGGCTCGGCACGAGCTCGGGGGTGGCGATCGTGACCGATCAGGGTGGCAGCGACGCCGGGTACTGACGCATGAACACCGGCTTTCGCCCGCGCGCGCCGCAAGCGAAGGCCGGTTGCCCGAACCAGCGCCCGGACAACGCCGCACCGTCGGTGGAACCGGCGCCGCGGATCGGCCGCCTGAACGGCGCGCCCCGCCCCGGCCCGCCGTTCAGGCGACGATATCCGTCTTGAACGCGTCCGGCGCGTGCCTGCGCAGGATCTCGAGGCATTTTTTCCGGTCGTCGACGCGCATTTCGACAAAAGGCAGCCTGACCTTGCGTACCTTGCTTCCGCCCGACCGCGTCGCGACACGATAAAGCACGATCAGCGAGAAGGGGCCGCGCGTCACTTCGACGACATCGCGATACGGCACGGAGATCCGCTGCACCTTGAAGGTATCGGCGAAGAACACCGCGCGCGTCATGACGAACATGTACCCAAGGCCGCCCAGCGCCCCGATGAACGGCATGATGAACGTCGTGAAGCTGAAAAACGGATCCGCGCTGGCGGCCCAGATGCAGCCGCCGCCGATCACGACCAGCGCGAACACCAGCATCGGCAGCGCAAAACGGCTGCCGCGCACGATCAACTCGGGTTCGGATTGCTGCGCCAGATCATTCATGGTTGCCTCCCGGCGTGGACACGTGTGGGTTCTTGAATTCGTCTCGCGATGCGCGGCCCTGCGATGCCGATGCACGTGACACGTGGCACGGCGCCGGCAATTCTACTCGCGATCGATGCGGCCGCCACCGCGCCCGGTTCGGCAGCGCGACGCCGCCTCGCGACTTCCACCCGCGCGGCAACCCCGGCACAATGCCGCTCATGCGCCACGACAACGCCTTCGTTTACCCGTCCGCCGGCCTGATCGGCCGGCTTGCCAACCGGATCGTCGCGAGCGGCCCGCTGCTGCGCGCGCGCCGCGCGCTGCTGTCGCGGCTGCCGTTCCTTCAGCTCGCGAGCGACGTCGAGAACGTCGTGTATTGCACGTGGGTTGTCGATGTCGCGGCCGTCGCGCACCTGGTGCCGCGCGGCGTCGCGCTCGCGAGCCGCGACGGCCGCACGCTGTTGACGACGCTCACCTATGCGCACCGGCACTTCGGCCCGCGTGTCGCAGGCCCGCTGCGTCGCATGTTTCCGTCGCCGCTGCAGAGCAACTGGCGGCTCTACGTCGATGCGCTGCCGGGCGGGATGCCGGCCGACCGCACGGTGTTGTTCGTGAAGAACGTGTTCGACCACCCGCTCTATGCGCTCGGCAGCCGCCTCTTCAGCGATGCACTGCCGTCGCATCTCGCGCGGCGCTTCACGCATGCCGTGCGCGACGGACGCTACGACACGCGGCTGGCGGGCAGCGGCGGCAGCGCGCCCGACTTCCACTGCGTGGCCGAAGCATCGGACGATCGAGCGCTGCCCGACGCGTTCGCGCCGTTCTTCAAGGACTGGCGCGATGCCGTCGCCTCCCTGTCGCTGCAGCACGCGGCGGTCGCCCATGTCGCGGACTGCGACCGCCTTGCGTACGCGTCGATCGACCTGCCGATCGACGTCGACGCGGTCCGGCCGCTGAAGACGGTCGGGCCCGCGGGCGGCGGCGACTTCCTCGCGCGCATCGGCGCCACCGGCGAACCGATGTGCTTCGTCGTGCCCGACGTCGCGTTCCGCGTGCTCTCCGAGCGGCTGCTGTAGCGCGGCGCTCAGCCCGTGCGCCGCGCGGTCTCGTATGCATCCGCGCCGCCTTCCTCGGCAAGCCGCCCCGCATAATCACGCGCGAACTGCACGGCGATGCGGCCCGAGCGCGCGCCGCGTTCGAGCGCCCACTGCAGCGCGGGCTCGCGCGCCGCGCGGATCCGCGCGGCATCGAAACCTGCCGCGCCGAGACGGCTCTCGACGACGGCCAGGTATTCGTCCTGCGTGAAGCCGTAGAACGTCACCCAGATCCCGAAGCGCTCCGACAAGGAGATCCGCTCCTCGACCGCATCGCCGGGATGCAACTCGCCATTCTCCGCGCGAGCCACGTTCGCGTTGTCGCTCGCCTGCTCGGGCATCAGGTGGCGGCGATTGGACGTCGCGTACACCAGCACGTTCGACAGGTCGCTCGCGACCGATCCGTCGAGCACGGTCTTCAGCCCCTTGTAGCCGGTCTCGCCCGCCTCGAACGACAGGTCGTCGCAAAACACGATGTAGCGCTCGGGCCGCGCACGCACCAGCTCGACGATCGCCGGCAGGTCGTTCAGCCCTTCCTTGCTGACCTCGATCAGCCGCAACCCGTGCGCCGCGAACGCGTGCAGGCACGCCTTCACGATCGACGACTTGCCGGTGCCGCGCGCACCGGTCAGCAGCACGTGATTGGCCGCGAACCCGCGCACGAACTGCCGCGTGTTCCGTTCGACGATCGCCGCCTGCCGGCCGACATTGCGCAGCGCGTCGAACGCGACGAGCGCGGGCGACGGGATCGGCTCGAGCGGCGCCGCCCGATGCCCGCCGCCGAAGCCGCGCCAGCGGAACGCGACGGCCGCCTCGAAATCGACGGCCGCCGGCCGCCCGGCGGGCGCCATTGCTTCGAGCGCGGCCGCGATCCGTTCGAGCTGGCGCGCGAGCGACGCGACGGCAATGGGTGCGCGCCCGTCCGGCAGCGCGGCGACCAGGTCCTGCATGTCGCGCTCGCCGCTCATTGCCGGACACCCCGCGACACGCCTGCCTGAAACGGGAACCGCTGCGCGATCGCCACGCCGAACAGCGCGACGCCGCCGCCGACCAGGTGATAAAGCCGCAGCGATTCGCCAAGCAGCACGATTGCGCCGCCGGCCGTCATCACCGGCAGCAGGTTCATGAACATCGCGCAGCGGCTCGGGCCGAGCAGCCGCACGCCCTGCATCCACAGATACGGCAGCACCACCGACGCCAGCACGCCGGCATACAGGATCAGCGGCACACTCGCACGCGTGGGCCACGCCGCCTGCGCGGGCAGCCGCAGCAGCATCGGCGCCATGAACACGAGCGCGGCAAGCGCCTGCACATAGGTCGACTGCCACGCCGGCAGCACGCCGATGCGCCAGCGCTTGAGCAATACGCCGTAGAGCGCATACGAGGCCGACGCGGCCAGCATCAGCAGGTCGCCCGCCTGCACGCCGCGCGCGGCGATCGTCGTCGGATGCCCTTCGGCAATCAGGTAGATGACGCCCGCGAGCGACAGCACCCCGCCGCCGACCATGCCGGCGCCCGGCGGATCGCCGAGCAGCAGCGAGCTGAGCGCCATCGTCATCAGCGGCACGAGCGCCGTGATGATCGCCATGTTGGTGGCGCTGGTCGTTTTCGCGGCCTCGTAGGACAGGCTCTGGAACAGCGCCATCGCGAGAAAGCCGAGCACCGCGAGCTTCGGCAGGTGCGCGGCGAGCGCCGCGCGGTTGCGCCACGCGGGGCGCAGCGTGAACACGCTCATCAGCGCGACGGCGAGCAGCAGCCGGTAGAAGGTGATCGCCGACGGGTCGATCGTCGACGCCGACAGCTTCGACACGACCACGTTGCCGGCCCACAGCGCGATCGCGCAGAAAGGAAACAGAAATGGGGACTTGTTCATCGCATTTGACGGATTAATATCCTGACAGGGGTGTGGCGTGGAGGGGAACGCCATCGTGCCCGCTCGTCCAACTGCCTGTCTCACGCCAAAATGTCACGACTTGTCGCCAATCGGACACTCGAGTCCACCCCGCCCGGTGCTCACCTGCGCTTCGAATCGACGCCGATGCCCGTATCGGCAATGGCGGCGACGTACGCGCACGGCACGTCGATCGCGCCGCACCGGCATCGCCGCGCGCAGCTGCTCTATGCGATCGAGGGCGTGATGCACGTGCAGTCCGAAGGCGCGTCGTGGGTCGTGCCGCCGACGCGCGGCGTGTGGCTCGAAGCCGGTCTCGACCACACGGTGCAGATGAGCGGCGACGTGCAGATGCGCACCGTCTTCGTCGAGCCGGGCGCGGTCGAGCACCTGCCCGCGCGGAGCTGCGTCGTGGAAGTGCATCCGCTGCTGCGCGAGCTGATCCTCGCCGCGGTCGACATCCCGCTCGACTATGCGCCGGGCTCGCGCCACGATCACCTGATGCACCTGCTGCTCGCCGAGGTGACGGTCGCGCCGCTGCTGCCGCTGTACCTGCCGTGGCCGCACGACCCGCGCCTGCGCACGATCTGCGACGCGCTCGTCGCCGCGCCCGACGACCTGCGCACGATCGCCGAATGGGCCGACCTGCTCGGGTTGTCGGTCCGCACGCTCCATCGCGCGTTCCGGCGCGAGACGGGGCTCAGCTTCCGCCGCTGGCGCGAACAGGCGCGGCTGCTGCTCGCGCTCAAGCGCCTCGCGCACGGCGAGAAGGTGCTGACCGTCGCGATGGATCACGGCTACAGCAGCCAGAGCGCGTTCTCCGCGATGTTCAAGCGGCATTTCGGCGTGTCGCCGTCGGCGTTTTATGCGTAGGGCGTGCGCGTGCGCGGCACGGGCACCGTGGACGATAGAACAGACGCACCGGCGCGCGCGCGGCTGGTGCCGACGCGGCAGCGCAGCCGCGAGCGGCGTTTCTGGCGGGGTTGTTCGCGAACGCGCTGGGCGCGGTGGCGCCCGACACCCCGCATGCGCAACGGAGCGCATTCGCCGAACCGATGACGATCCGGATCGCGGCGGCCGTGCGCCATGCGATCACGCTGCCGCCGAAGGCTGTGCGGCAGATCCTTGCGATGTTCAAGCGGACATTGCCGAAAGATTTATCGACACTTGACAGCCAGGGCGGGCTCGAACTCTCGAATCCGGGCATTCGGATTTATCGCCATAAATAAAATATTCGTTAATACAATTACACAAATTCATACGGGCGCAATCCGAGACCCCGGCGCCCGAATCCCTGATTTTCCATCCAGACCTCCACTCAAGACCCGCTGTTCCCGAGAGCTCGGATCTTTCGCTTTTCGCGCGGGGCCATCCATTTCGCGACGCGATGCCCGTTTCGCCTTGGTAAACGCCCCGAGGCTTTATTCAGCGCCACGACAACCCGATTTCACCGAAGTCAACAAATCGCAGGATGGTTAACAAAAAACGGCCAATTCAATGAAATGCCGATGATTAATGGAATCGATTTCAACAAATAATTCAAATTTCCGACCCGCCCGACCATTTACTTTCCAATTTTTGTTCCGTTAAGATTGCGGCACCTTTTTAAACCAACCCGATCGGTCGATTAATTTCAGGAAACAATCAATCCGAATTAAATCGTCCGATTGTTGCTTATTTCTAAAATCAAATGAGACACAATAAATCCACAAAAACCGGCAAGTCATCATGTGATTGACCGGGTTCTCCGTGCGTCGCCCGGCGACCTGTGCCTGTCGCCCCGACCACGTCTCCTTGCCATCGCGATTCAGGTTGCGCGGGACAGGCCCGATCCCATGGCCCGCCCCGCGCCGCACCGCTATCGCGGACTTCAAACTCACACTCTTGCGAGCGCTGACAATGGACGACTTTTGCCGCGCGAACCTGCCCCCTGCCGAAGATTGGCCGACGTTTGTCTTTGAATTGCCGGGACTGCAGTTTCCGCCGTTTCTCAATTGCGCCGCCGCGCTGCTGGATACCGCCGTCGAGGAACGGGGCTGGGGCGATCGCGTTGCGATCAGGACCGAGTCGGGCATCACATGGTCGTATCGCGAACTGCGCGATGCGGGCAACCGGATCGCCAACATGCTGGTTCGCGATGCGGGCCTGGTGGCCGGCAACCGGGTGCTGTTGCACGGCACCAATCACCCGATGCTGGCCGCCGCGTGGTTCGGCGTGGTCAAGGCCGGCGGCGTGGCCGTCGCGACGATGCCGAAGCTGCGTGCGGGAGAACTGTCGACCATCATCGGGCGAGCCCGGGTCACGCACGTCATCTGCGAAGCCGGGCTGTCCGCCGAGCTCGACGCGGCGATGGCGCGCATGCAGTGGCGCGGCGACGTCCGGCGCTACGAAGCGACCGACACGCAGCCGCACGCGGGCTGGCTCGGCGGCTATTCGGCAACATTCGCGGCCGCCGGCACGCGCGCGGACGATCCTTGCCTCATCGCGTTCACGTCGGGGACGACCGGAGAACCGAAGGCCACCGTCCATTTTCATCGCGACGTGATGGCGGCCTGCCACTGCTTTCCGCAGCATGTGCTCAAGCCCGGCGCCGATGACGTCTTCTGCGGGTCGCCGCCGCTCGCGTTTACGTTCGGCCTCGGCGCGCTGCTGCTGTTTCCGATCAGTGTCGGCGCGAGCGTCGTGCTGTTGCAGAAAGCGAGCCCGGAACGGCTGCTGGCCGCCGTCGGCCGGCATCGGGTCAGCATCCTGTTTACGGCGCCGGCGGCCTATCGGGCCATGCTCGACCATCTCGACGGGCATGACGTATCGTCCCTGCGCAAATGCGTGTCGGCGGGCGAGGCGCTCCCGTCGTGGACGCGCGCCGCATGGCACACGCGCACCGGCCTGCACCTGATCGACGGAATCGGGTCGACCGAGATGCTGCATATCTTCGCGTCCACCGGCGACGCCGGCACGAAGGACGGCGCAATCGGCCAGGCGGTGCCCGGTTACCGCCTGGCCGTGGTGGACGAGCACGGCCAACGCCTGCCGCCCTACGAAATCGGCTATCTGGCCGTGCAGGGGCCGACCGGGTGCCGCTACCTGAATGACGCGCGGCAACGCGACTACGTCAAGCACGGCTGGAACCTGACGGGCGACAGCGCCTACCTCGACGACGACGGCTATCTGTTCTACCAGGCACGCGCGGACGACATGATCATCAGCTCCGGCTACACGGTGTCTCCCGGCGAAGTGGAGCAGGTGCTGCTGCGCCATCCCGATATCGCCGAGTGCGGCGTCGTCGGGCAGATCGACGAATGGGGCGGCACGCTCATCTGCGCGCATGTGGTGCTGCGACCGGGCGTCGGCGGCTCGGAGGCGTTGACGACGCAACTGCAGCAGCACGTCAAGAACGTGATCGCACCGTACAAATGCCCGCATCGCGTGACCTATCACGCCGGCGGTTTGCCGCGTAACGAATCGGGCAAATTGCGTCGCGCCGTACTCCGGCAGGCGGGTCATGGCGCGACGCGCCCCCAGAATCAAACAGTCCAGAACGAACACGCCCTATGAAAATTCTCGGAGCCTCGGTGGCCATTCCGGACCCGGCAACCACCGCGCAATCCTGCGCCAACGATTACGCGATCAAGGCAGCCAGGCAGGCGCTGCGGCAAGCCGGTTGCCTGCCGTCGGAACTGGACCTGATCGTCAGCCTGTCGATTTCTCCCAGCCGGATGGCGGACGCGCCGGCGATCGCCGGGCCGCGGCTGGCGCACCCGGTGCAGCGCGACCTGCGTGCGCGACACGCGGCCGTGTTCGATCTGCTCGACGCGGACTGGACGCTCGCACTCGATCTCGCGCACAGCCATTGCAAACAGCTCGGCTATCGACGCGCGCTCGTCGTTCGCGCGGAGGCGCTCGCGGACGTCGAACAGGTGGCCACGAGCGGTTTCGCCGACGGTGCGGGAGCGATCGTGCTGACGCCTGCCGGCCAGGACCGCGACCACGCCAGCCGCTACGCGGACCTCGACGCGCCCCCGTTCGCGACGCTCGACGCCCTTCCCGCCCGGCGCGTGAACGGCGCCCTGTCGCTGGCCCGCTTCGAGAGCCGGTTCGATCCCGCAACCGGCCGGTTCGACGCCGAACCGGCCAATGCGGCCACCGCGGTGCGCACGCTGGCCGACGCGATGCAGAGCCGCATCGGCCGGCGCGCCACCCCGCTGTTTTGCGAATCGTGGCTGAGCGGATGGCCATCGATCGCCAGCGGCGCGGGTCGCGATTTCCACGTCGATGTCGTCGCCGGTTCGGCGGACATCCCGAACCCGTTCCAGTTGCCCGCGTGGCTTTCGTCCCGCGTCGCACATTCAGTGTCGTTGCGTGACGACGAACGTACGGTGGTTGCGATGACGCTGGATCCGTTCCGGCCGCGCATCGCCTGCAGCATGATGGAGGTCTGACAGTGCACAACGTCCGAATCGCAAGTCTCGCCTGCCGCCTGCCGGCACGCCAGGTGCCCAACGACGATCCCGTGTTCGCGGGCGTCGAGCCCATTCCGTCGGAATGGTGGCAATTCTGGGGCATCGAATCGCGCTACATGATCGATCCCGATGCCGGCGAATCCGAGCTTGCGCTGGCCGAGCGCACGGCCCGCGACGCACTCGCCCGTGCCGGCGTGGAAGCCGCCGAACTCGATCTGGTGCTGTTCAACATGACGTCGCCGTTCGTCTCGCTGCCCGACGGCCGGCGCCGTTTCGCACCACGGCTTGCGCGTGTGCTGCGCGACCGGCTCGGCGCCACGCGCGCGCTCGACGCCGACGTCGAGATGGAATGCGCGAGCTTCGTGCTGCAACTGCAGATCGCCGCCAACCTCATCAAGCAGGGACGGGTGAAGCGTGCGCTGGTGTGTTCGACGGAGCGCATGTCGGCCGTGGTCGACTACACCAGCAAATCGTCGACGAACTTCGGCGATGGCGCGGCCGCGGCCGTGCTCGTCGCCGAGCCGGCCGATCCCGGCGGCGCCGATTGGCTGGATGCCGCGTATCGCAGCGATGCAACGCACTACGACCTCGTGACGATGCAGTGGCGTCACGCCCGGGCGGCGACAGACGACGACGCGGCAGCCGGCGCCGACAACCCGTTCGGCGTGTATTTCACGCTCAAGCCCGAAGCGCAGGAGGCGATCGCCCGCTTCATGCCCGTGGCCATTCCCGATATCGTCGAGCGGCTGTTGCACCGCAGCGGTACGGACATCGCGGATGTCGATGCGATGGTGTTCCATCAGCCGTCGGCGCTGCTCGTGCGCGCATGGGCACAGCGGCTCGGGCTCCAGCCCGACCAATACGTGATTCGCGTGGCCGATTGCGCGTGCCTCGTGTCGGCCGCCGTGCCGTATGCGCTGTACGAATCGATCCGGGAAGGCGTGATCCGGCCGGGATCGTTGGTCGTGATCGCCGGCGCCGGCGCAGGCTGGGGCTTCGGCGCGCAATTGTGGCGCTGGGGCGAAACCGTCGTGACCGATGCGGGCGATGCCGTCGCCGCCGTGACGGAGCAGGAGGTGCAAACATGACCGCCAGACTCGTCATCGCCGGAATGGGCCACGCGCTGCCGGAGCGGATCGTCGGCAACGACGAAGTCGCCGGCATGATCGACACCAGCGACGCGTTCATTCGCGAACGAACCGGCGTCGTGGCGCGTCGCTATCTCGCCCCCGATCAGCATCTGGCGGATCTCGCGTGCCCGGCCGCGGAACGGGCGATGGCCGACGCCGGCGTCACGGCGCACGACGTCGACCTGCTGATCGTCAATACGCTGTCGCCGGATCATCACGATCCGTCGCAGGCGTGCTACATCCAGCCTCGGCTCGGATTGCGGGAGATTCCGTGCTTCGATATCCGCGCGCAATGCAGCGGCGGGCTCTACGGGATCGAGATCGCGCGCCATTTCCTCGCGAGCGGCCTGTATCGCAACGTGCTGCTGATCTGCGCCGAGGCCCTGTCGCGGCGAATCGACACCAGCAATGCGGGCCGCAATCTGTCGATCCTGCTGAGCGACGGCGCCGCCGCGCTGCTGCTGCAAGCGACGAACCACCCGGCGCACGGGCTGATCGACCTGACGCTCGGCGCCGACGGCACCCAGTTCGACCTGCTCAGCACCGAAGCGCCCGGCGCGCGGCGCCCACGCTTCATCGACGAGGACGACATCGCGGCCGGCCGGCACCATTTCCGGATGAAAGGCGCGCCGATGTTCGAAGACGCCACGCGGCGCATCGTCGACGCGTGCCGGCAGATGCTCGACAAGCACCGGCTGACGCTGTCGGATATCGGCCTGGTCGTACCGCACCAGCCGAACCTGCGCATCCTCGACGCGGTCATCGGGCAACTCGGGCTGCCCCGCGAGCGGTGCATGATTTCCGTCGAACAGCTGGGCAACATGGCCAGTGCGGCGTTTCCGGTCGCGCTCGCCCTCGCGCGCGAGCAAGGCCGCATGCCGGTCGGGCAGCTCAACCTCTTCGTGACCTACGGCGCGGGCGCGACGTGGGCCTGTGCGCTCTATCGGAGCTGAACGACATGCTGAACGCTTCCACGGGATGGATCGAGCCGCGGCTGGCCCTTATCGGCACGGCTGACGTGCCGCTGTACGTGATCGTCAACGACGAGGCCGCGACGCTGATCGAGGGCGGCCTGAGCGGCATGACCGAACTCGTGTGGCAGCAGCTTCACGCGCTGCTGCGCGACTTCGGCGGCATCCGGCATTTGCGCTACTGGCTGATCACCCACTCGCACTACGACCATTGCAGCCTGCTGATGACGCTCAAGTCGCGCATGCCGTGGCTCCATGTATCCGGTTCTCCCGACGCGTTCGATGCGTTCCAGAGCCCGTCGGCCTGCCGAACCATTCGTCAGCTCGACACGCACGCGTCGATGTCGTGGCAGCCCGCCGCCGATGCCGATTTCACCGAGTTGTCCGACCTGCCGTTCTATCCGGTCAATCCGGGCACGCAGCTCGACATCGGCGCCGGGATGCAGATTCGCACGATCGCGCTGCCGGGCCACAGCCGTTGCCAGTTCGGCTACTGCTGTCCGCAGCTGGACATCGGTTTCGTGTCGGATGCGCTCGGCGAGTATCACGGCGCCACCAGCTGGCTGCCGCTGGTCTTTCAGGACCTGTTTGCCTACCGGCACTCGCTGCAGGTCATCGAGCAACTGCAGCCGCCGCGGCTCGCGTTGGGACACCACGGCATCCTCACCGGCGAGCTCGCCCGATCGGCCGTTCGGCACGCACGCGCATGCCTCGATGCGCGTGAGGCCGACGCGCGCGCGGTTCGCGGCAACGCCTCCGCCACGCACGCGCTGGCCCACCGCTGGACCGCACGTTATGCAGCCAGGAGCGAACGGGTGGTGCCGCATTTCCTGCATCTCAAAAGCATGATGCACATGATCGATCTGTTCCATCGCGCCGAATAGCCTCCTCGGATTCCCGCCGCGGCAACGCGTGAGCGCCGCCCGGCGTCAGGCCGCTGCGCGCTGTTTTCATTCCTCTTCCGACGACACCATGACCACTGCGATTTTGCCGACCACGCTTAGCGAATTGCTTCAGAACCGGGCCGCCACACTCGGCGACAAGACCGCCTACGTGTTCCTGAGCGGCCCGCCCGAACAGGAGCAGACCGAATCGATGACCTTCGCGGAACTCGACGCACGTGCGCGCCGGGTGGCCGCGCTGCTGCGGCAGAACGCGATCGACATCGGCGACCGGGTCCTGCTGCTGTGCCGGCCGGGGCTCGACTATGTCAGCGCCTTCATGGGGTGCCTGTATGCGGGCGCCATCGCCGTTCCCGCCTACCCGCCGCGCAACAGGCAGCACATGGTGCGGATTGCCGGCATCGTCGAGAACGCAGGCGCGAACACGATCCTGTGTTCGGCCGAGGACCATGCGCGCTGCGCGACCTGGCTCGCCGATACCGACGTATCCGGCAGCACGCTGCTCGACGTCGGGGCCGCGCAGGCGCTGGATCCCGTGCATTCGCCCGCCCGCGTGCAGCCATCCCAGATCGCCTTCCTGCAATACACGTCGGGCACCACCGGCAGCCCCAAGGGCGTGATGGTGTCGCACGGCAACCTGATGCATAACCTGGGGCTGATGCGCGAATGGTTCGCCTATGACGAGCAGAGCACGATCGTCAGCTGGCTGCCGCCCTACCACGACATGGGCCTGATCGGCGTGATCCTGACGTCGCTCTACGGCGGCTTCCGGAGCGTGCTGATGGCCCCGGAACGCTTCATCCAGCATCCGTACCTGTGGTTGCGTGCGATCAGCCAGTACCGTGCGGACCTGACGGGCGCGCCGGATTTTGCTTACCGGATGGCCTGCCGGCGGATCTCCGACGAACAATTGGCGACGCTCGACCTGTCGTGTGTTCGTACCGCGTATAACGGTGCGGAATCCGTGCGCGCGAGCACCCTGTCGGATTTTGCGCAGCGCTTTGCCGCCGCGGGCTTCGACGCCGGAAGTTTTCGACCGTGCTACGGGCTGGCGGAGGGCACGCTGTACGTCGCCGGTCGCATGAAGCAGTATCCGATCCGGACGCTATGCGTCGACCAGGCGGCCCTCCAGCGGCAATCCGTGGTGCTGCGCGACACATTCCTGGGCGTGTCGCGGCAGCCGCTGGATCGTCCGGGCGAACGGGTCCTGGTCAGCGTGGGCCGCACCGACGGCGAACAACACGTGATCGTGCGCGACCTCGAGACGAACGAGCGTTGCGCCGATCGGACCATCGGCGAAATCTGCGTGGCCGGCCCGAGCGTCGCCGCCGGCTACTGGCATCTGGACGAGCAGACGCATTCGACCTTCCAGCACCGTCTGGCGGGCCAGCGGGACCAGGTTTTCATGCGCACCGGCGATCTCGGCTTCATTCTGGACGACGAACTTTACGTCACCGGCCGGCTCAAGGACATGGTGATCCTGGCCGGCCGCAACTACTACTCGGAAGACATCGAGTACGCGCTGATCGTCGGCGTGCCGGAACTCGTGCCGAACGGCTGCGCGGCCTTCATGGACGACCAGGTCGACGCGGAACGTCTGATCGTCGTCGCGGAAGTCGAGCGCACGCAGCGCAAGGGCAATCTCGACAGCCTCATCGACGCGATTCGCCAGGCGATCTGGAATCGCCTCGACATCGGCCCGAGCGCGATCGTGCTGGTGTCGCCCGGCAGCGTGCCGAAAACGTCGAGCGGCAAGGTGCGCCGCAGCACGTGCCGCACCCAGTTGCACGACGGGGCGCTGACGATCCTCGCGCAGTGGGACGTCGAGGGCGGCGTACAACCGCCCGCGACCGATCGCCGGCAGCCCGCGCGCCCGGCAGCGGTTGTCGACCGGCCGGCGGCCAACGATCGCCGGCGCGACGACAGCGCCACCGTCGACGAACTGAACGACTGGCTCAGGCACTATGCCCGCACGCGGATCGATTCGCGAACCATCGACGAGCGTCGCACGATTCCGCCGCACATCGTGCTCGATTTCGGGAATCGGGGCCTGCTCGGCATGCCGATCGACCGTTCGCACGGCGGCCTCGGCCTCGGCCTGCGCGACATGTCGCGCGTGATGGCGCAGTTGGCCACGATCGATTCGACCCTGGCTTTCTTTGTCGCCCTGAACAACACGCTCGGGATCCTGCCGATCATGCACCATGCGCAGCCGCCCTTGCGCGAGGAACTGCTGCCGAGCCTCGCGAGCGGCCGGATGCTCGCCGCGTTCGCGATCACGGAGCCGGCCGCGGGCTCGCATGTGCGCGCCATTGCCTCCCGCGCGCAGCGCATCGCGTCCGGCGACTGGCTGGTCACGGGGAACAAGTGCTGGAGCGGCTCATCCGCATGGGCGGGGATCATCAACGTGTTCGCGAAGCAGGCCGACGGCGCCGGCATGGTCGGCCTGGCGGTGCGCCCCGGCACGCCGGGCGTGCGGATCGGCGCCGAGGAACTGACGATGGGCGTGCGCGGCATGATCCAGAATTCGCTGCATCTGGATCGCGCGCGAATCAGCGACGCATACCGGCTCGGCGATATCGGCCAGGGGATGCACGTGGCGCAGCACGCGATGAACGTTGCGCGCCTTGGCATCGCCGCCGTCAGCGTGGGCGGAATGAAACGCTGTGCGCAGCTGATGCATCGCTACGGCGCGCGGCGCCAGGTCGGCACCGGCCTCCTGCTGGACAACCCGCTGAGCCGCCTGCGCCTGGGCGAGCTGCGGGACCGCATCGACGGGCTCGACGCGCTGGTCGAGCACCTGTCCACCGAACTGGATCTCGGCATCGCGCTGCCTGAAGATTGCCTCCTGATTGCGAAGATTCTCGGCTCCGAACTGCTGTCGCAATCCGCTGACGAGATGATGCAGTTCCTGGGCGGCCGGGGTTATATCGAGACCAACCTGGCGCCGCAGATCTTCCGGGACGCGCGCCTGACCCGCATCTTCGAGGGGCCGACCGAAACGCTGCTGGTTCACCTGGGCAGTCGCCTGCTCAACGGCAGCGACGATCTGCTGCGCTATCTGGAGAGTGCGCTGAGCGCCGGTACGCTGGCCAGGGAGCTGCGCGAGCTGGGCGCGCAGCTGGCGCAGGACGGGCTCGCCAATGCGGCGAAACTCGACGGCGCCGCGCACGCCGCCGTCTGGGTCAATTATTGGCTCGGCACGATCGCGCAATGGGGATTGCTGCTGGCGGTGATCGAACGCGCGGCGGCACAGCAGCGCATCGGCGACGGCACGCTGCGCTGGGCGCAGCGCCAGTACGAACTCGCGATCGAGGCGGCGCAACGGCAGGTCGGCCTGCGATCCGCGTTGCCCACGACGGCGGAACTGAACGACTGGGCCGCGCGCACCGGGTTCGAGATCGGCTTGATCGAGCAAACGATCCCGCGCGCAAGCCAACGCGTCGATCCGTTGCTGGACGCCGATACCGGCGCGCATTCGGTCTCCCGCGCGCCCGATGCGCCCGATGCGCCCGCCGGCGAAGACGCCGGTCCGGCCGCCGCCCCGATCGTGAACGAGCCGGCAAGCCTGCTCGATCGCCAGCAGGTGCATGCGGTCGAACAATGGCTCATCGCATGGCTGGGCGAGCGCCTCAAGCACCGCACGCTTCGATTGACGCGCGAGTCGACGTTCGCCGAGATCGGCTTCGACTCGATCCTCGCCGTCGAGATGACGCTGGTACTCAGCGAGGCGTTCCGCGTCACCGTCGATCCGTCCGCGGTCTGGGACTACCCGTCCATTCGCGCGCTGGCCGCTCATCTCGCGCCACGGACTCACGGCGCCGCGCCGGCGGTTGCCGTCGCGCACGCCGATCCGGACGCATCGTCACGCATTGCAGCCCAACCTTCGACCCTGTGAGACCGTCCAACATGCACGCCCGATTCGACCTTGGTGATTCCTCCACCGCACTGGCCCGGCAGCTCGAACACTATCTCGGCGCCTATCCCGACGAAACCCGCACGTTGCTCGGCCTGTCGGCCGGCACCACGATCGGCGTCGAGGTGCTCGACATGGAGCTGCCGGTCAAGCTCGAGCAACACACGCGTGCGGCCACGCTGCGCATCGGCCGGCACGACGCGCAGCGCGTGATGGCCTATACGCGCAGCTGCAACTGGGCGAACGGCATCGTGCTGGTGCCGACGCTGGCGCGCCTGGTGTTTGCCGGCGCGTTCCGCGGCCTGAAGGCCGGAGCGCCCCGCGCGATGCGCGCGTTCGCGACGTCCCGCCAGCCCGACCCGACCCGCAACCTGGGGATTCTGTGGGGCGCCTTCAACCTGTTGAGCCTGGCCGGCTGGCTGACCCTCGATCGCGGCGACGAAGACGCCGAATATGCGCTCACCCCGGCCGGCGAATATGTCGTGGCATGCGTCGAGCGCACCCGGCCGCTGTTCGAGCAACTGGCGAATGCCACGTCGGTGCTCCAGCATCTGCACGCCCTGTGTCATCGAACCCGCGCGGCGGCCGGCGACAGCATGCTGTATGCCCAGCTCGCGCGGATCTGCGTAGCGGGTTGGCCGGCGCTTCCGCGCCCGGCCACCGACCTGGAGCGTCAGGCGAACGGGCAACTGCGCACGGCGATGGACGGCCTGTTGCTCGGCCCGACCTGGGTCGCGCTCGATATGCCGGTGTTCGACAGGCAGCCGGACGGCCAGTACTCGCAATCGGCGCCCGGCATCCTCGGCAAGCTCGACAGCGAGCCCGACGGCGTCCCGGTCGGCGCGTGGACGCAGGCTGATCCTGTCGTGCTGCAAGCGGCCTGGGCGCTGATGTGCAAGTTCGGCATGGCGGAAATCGATCGGGAAAAGGTGCGCCTCACCGAGTCGGGCCGGATTCACCGTCCGATTGCCGCCCCTTACGCGGGGTTGCCCGCGTCCTATCTGCGTTCGTATGCGCTGCTCGACGAACTGCTGTTCGGCAACCCCGATCCGCTCGATATCGATAGCGACGGCCACATCGATCGCGTGATGAACGTGTATGCGTCGAGCGGCGCCGGGTCCGGGCCGGCGTCACAGGAAATCACGACGAAAATCCTGCGCAAGCTGTTCGACGAGACGCCGCTGGATCGCCAGCCATCCGGCATCGCCGACATGGGCTGCGGCGACGGCAGCGCGCTGAAGCGCCTGGCGCAGTACGTCATTACGTCGACGCGGCGCGGCCGCCACCTCGACGCCTATCCGCTGCTCGTGGTCGGCGCCGACTACAACGAATCCGCGCGCGGCCGCGCGGCCGCCACGCTGTCTGCGCTGAGGGACATCCCCGGCGTGCAGGTACGCGTGATCGCCGCCGACATTTCCCGGCCCGACCGCTACGACGAAGCCGTGGCCGCAAGCGGCCTGACCGTCACGCAGCCGGACGGCAGCGTGCGCCCGGCGCAACTGAGCGACTTGCTGCATACCTTCATGTTCCTGGTCCACAACCGACGGTTGAGCATCCGTCGCAAGGACGCCGCCGAGCCGATCCTCGAGCGTCATCTGCGCACCGTCGATCGAGCGCGCCTGCGCGCGGTTGTCGATCAGCACTACGCGGGCACGCTGACGGTATCGGACCAGGCCGAGCTGCCGATCTCGCTCGACCAGATCAAGCGTGCGTTCAAGGTGGCGTATAGCGATGCGGAAGGCCTCGTTCCCGGTTACGTGGCGGCCGCGGATCTCATCGATTTCCTGACCCGCTGGAAGCGCCACGCGAAGCATGGCTTTCTCATCGTGGAAGGGCACAGCCCGTGGGCGGAAAATCTTTGCGCGCGTGCGCCGGGCGGGCCGGACACATGGTTGCGCACCGAGCAGCTTCCGTCGGTGTTCAACTGGGGCATGCATTTCGTGTCGCGTCAGTTCATGGCGCCGTTCAACGAATTCACGCTCGCGTTGACCCTGGCCGGCCTGCGCCCCGACAGCCCGATTCATGGGCGGATTCATCCGGAGGGGTTCCCGGGGCCGGATCTGCTGAGCGATTATCGATTCTTCAGTATCGCAAACTATGTTGCCGATACCGGAACGGATCGCTAGCGCGGTGGCGGCGCGTCATGTCGACGCGCCGTGGCCTTCGAACGTCCGTTCGAGGGCCGCTTCCTGCTTCCTGCTTCCTGCTTCCTGCTTCCTGCTTCCTGCTTCCTGCTTCCTGCTTCCTGCTTCCTGCTTCCTGCTCTGATGCGTCGGGCGCCACGGAGGCCGGCGCCCGATCACGCGGCGCCGGCCCGTGCCGGTCAGCGCTTCGCCGGCATCGGCGGCTCGCCCGCCGTCGTCGCGTTGCGCGCCCAGTCGGCGAACTCGGTGTCGTAGCGATTGCCGATGTACGCGACATAGTTTGCGTAGCCGTCGTAATCGCCCACCCGGAAGCGCGCCACGATCGTGTCGACATCCGCGCGATGGCGCTCGAACATGAAGCGCGTCGCCATGTAGCCCCACCGGTACGCGCGCGTGACGTAGTCACTCGACGAGTAACGCGTGCCGAGCACGTCCGAGAACCGGTACGCGCTCGTGCGCACTGCATCGATCGACTCCTGGTTGTCGTTCCTTCTCGACAGATACTCGGCGACGCCTTCGATCCACCACACGGTCGGCTTCGCGGTGCTCACCGAGAAGTCGCCCGCCATGTCGTAGCGGCCGTCGAGATAGTGCGTGAACTCGTGCTCGAGATTCCACACCTTGAACTCGGGCCGCAGCCACGATGCCTCGTGCGCGATGAAGCGCGCCTGGTTGCCGGGTGCCGAAGGATCGCCCTCGAGATACATGCCGCCGTTGTCGGTGCTGATGCCGTAGATCACCGACGCGTATTTTCGATAGTTCGCGTAGTCGTCGAAAACGACGAGCTCGATCGTGTCGTTGCGATCGCCCGCGACCGGCTTGCGCCCGGTTTTCATCATCCGGTGGAAGTAGTCGTCCTGCCGTGCGACCGCCGCGCAGACCGACTGCAACTGCGGCATCGTCATGTCCTGCGCCAGAATGCGCACGCCCGCGTTGCACGCGTAGCGATTCGAGAGCACCGTGTCGGCCAGCCGCTTCTTGTAGTCGCAAGTGCCGTAGTCCGCGCAGTTGCCCGGATCGCCGTAGTCGACCGCTTCCGCCGCCGCGAGCCAGAGATCGCTGTCCGCGCCCGTCATGCTCGTCGACGCGAGCATGTCCTGGATCATTTTCTTCACGCGCGGCTTCTGTGCCGGATAGCGGAGGAAGCGAAACGTTTCGCGCGCCGCGTCGGCCAGCTGATAGGCGGCGCTCGTGTTCGACAGGCTCGCGCGGTTCGCGGTGACGAAGCGGTTGAGCGTCTCCGGAAGCGTCGCGTCGCTGTCGAGCATCGGCTGCGCGCCGCTGCGCTGGTGCGCGTAGAAGAACACCGTGAGCAAGCCGGTGAAGCCGCCCGCCGCACTGCGCTGCAGCAGCGGCGCCGCCGCCTGCGGATTCGCCGCGCTCACGGTGTAGGACGCGATGCGGTTCTTCAGCGTCGGCAGGTAGTACGCTTCGTCCCGCATGTTCGTGATGAGCTTCATCAGCTCGTTCGCGGTGCTCGGCGCACGCGAATTGTCGCGATAGAGCGCATCGCCCTCCAGGCTCTGCTTGATATACGGGCGCAGCGACACCGCGAGATTCGGAATCGGGTTCGCAATGCCCGATACATCATATTGGTAATAAGCGGCGCGCAGATAAATCAGCAAATTGACCAGGATCAAATTGCTCGCATCGTATTTATAGATTTCCTGCACGAAACGATCCGCGACAGCGTGCACGTTTTCGGCATTGAAGATCTGTGTGGCCTGCGTTTTATCGACCGAGAACAGGCCGTAATGGCATTCGTAATCGGGAAGATTCGCGATGTAATCGGCGAGTGCCGCGCCGCGATACCGGGCCATCGCCGACAGGTCGCGGCAATCGGCGCCCGACGTGCTGCGCTTGCTGCGCGTGGCCGGCTGCTTGAGCGGCGAAGGCCTGGTCAGCGCCGCGCGATCCTGCTCGCTGAGCGGCAGGTTGTACTGCGCCTGCTCGGGCGACACGGGCAGATTCTGCGGCACGCGAGGCATGCGCGCCTGCTTGGGTTGCGTCGGCTGCCCCGGCTCGGTATTGGCCGATGCAGCGCCGGCCAGTCCGGCGAATACCGCCCACGCGACGATGGCCGGCCAGCGGCGGTTTTTTTGAAGCACCTCGTTTATTGCCACTTTATTTTCTCTCGGTTGTTTTTGGGCAACCAAGATATAACATTACAGTTTGAAACGTCAATTTAATCGACATGAAAGAATGGATCTTTAATTAGCTTCACTATTTGTCGATTAAAATCGATTTACGAAACAATTCAACCTGCCGGCACGGCCCGCCCACATCCGGTCGAGCGACAACGCGCATGCGTCGCTGCCCGGCGGACAGTATTCGGCGAGCCTCGCGACAAACCTGCACTGAAGACCGGCGTCACCGTCGAATGAAAAACGCGGGTGGCGAACCGCACCGGATGAATCCACCATCCGGCACGACTCGCCACCCGCGTTGAAGACTTTCCAGCCCGCCGCTTACTTGCTGTAGTCGTACACCCCGCGCCCCGTCTTGCGCCCGAGCCTTCCGGCCGTCACCATCTCGCGCAGCAGCGGGCATGCACGATACTTCGGATCGCCGAAGTCCTTCACGAACACGTCCATCACCGCGAGGCACACGTCGAGGCCGACGAGGTCGGCCAGCGCGAGCGGCCCGATCGGGTGGTTCGCGCCGAGCTTCATCCCCGCGTCGATCTCCTCGGCCGACGCGATGCCTTCGGCCAGCACGAAGAACGCCTCGTTGATCATCGGCACGAGAATCCGGTTCACGACGAAGCCCGGCGAATTGCGCACGCCGATCGGCGACTTGTCGAAACGCTCGGTCAGCTCGCGCACCGCCAACGCGGTCGCGTCGCTCGTCTGCAGCCCGCGGATGATCTCGACGAGCGGCATCAGCGGCACCGGGTTGAAGAAGTGCATGCCGACGAAGCGTGACGGATCGGCGAGCGGCGCCGCGAGCGCGGTGATCGAGATCGACGACGTGTTGGTCGCGATGATCGCTTCGGGCCGCGCGACGGCCTCGATCTGCTTCAGGATGCGGCCCTTCAGCTCGACGTTCTCGGTCGCGGCTTCGATCACGATATCGGCCGCTGCAAGCTTCGCGTAGTCGGTCGACGTCGCGATGCGCGCCAGCGCCGCATCGCGCGTGGCCGCGTCGAGCTTGTCCTTCGACACGAGCCGCTCGAGGCTGCCCTTCAGCGTCGCGACGCCCTTCTCGAGCGCGGCGTCGCTGACGTCGATCATCACGACATTGAGTCCTGCCACGGCGGCGGTCTGCGCAATGCCGTTGCCCATGGTTCCGGCGCCCACGACGCCGACAATTTCGATGGCCATGAAATTTCCTGTGTGTTCGGGTGCTGAGCGTTCGATTATCAGATGTTCTCGAAGATCGCCGCAATCCCCTGGCCGCCGCCGATACACATCGTCACGAGCGCGTAACGCCCGCCGATGCGCTTCAGTTCGTACAGCGCCTTGACCGTGATCAGCGCACCGGTCGCGCCGATCGGGTGACCGAGCGAGATGCCCGAGCCGTTCGGATTGACCTTCGCCGGATCGAGGCCGAGCTCCTGCGTGACCGCGCAGGCCTGGGCCGCGAACGCCTCGTTCGCCTCGATCACGTCGAGATCGCCGATCGTCAGGCCCGCGCGTTCGAGCGCCTTCTGCGTGGCCGGCACCGGGCCGATGCCCATGTAGGCCGGATCGACACCCGCGTGTGCGTACGCGACGAGGCGGGCGAGCGGCTTCACGCCCTGCGCGCGCGCGGCGTCGGCGCTCATCATCAGCACGGCCGCGGCCGCATCGTTGATGCCCGATGCGTTGCCCGCCGTCACGGTGCCGTTCTCCTTCGCGAACACCGGGCGCAGCTTCGTGAAATCGTCCGCGCTCGCGTCGTGACGCACGTGCTCGTCGGTGTCGAACGCCACCTCGCCCTTCTTCGTGCGGATGGAAATCGGCAGGATCTGGTCCTTGAAGCGCCCTTCCGCGATCGCGCGCGCCGCGCGACGATGCGATTCGAGCGCCAGCGCATCCTGCGCGTCGCGCGAGATGCCGTACTTCGCCGCGACGTTCTCGGCCGTCACACCCATGTGGATCGTCTGGAACGGGTCGTGCAGCGCGCCGAGCATCATGTCGACGAGCTTGCCGTCGCCCATGCGCTGGCCGAAGCGCGCGGCCGGCACGGTGTACGGTGCGCGGCTCATGCTTTCCGAGCCGCCGCCGATCGCGACGTCGGCGTCGCCGAGCATGATCGTCTGCGCGGCCGACACGATCGCCTGCAGGCCCGAACCGCACAGGCGGTTCACCGTCAGCGCGGGCGTGTGCTGCGCGACGCCGCCGTTGATCGCTGCGACGCGCGCGAGATACATGTCCTTCGGCTCGGTGTTCACGACGTGGCCGAACACGACATGCCCGACCGCGTCGCCCGGCACGTTCGCACGCGACAGCACGTCGGCGACCACCTTCGCACCGAGGTCGGTCGGCGAGAAATCCTTCAGGCTGCCGCCGAAATCACCGATCGCGGTACGGACACCGCTTACCACCACGACTTCTTTCGCTGCATTGCTCATCGTCTCACTCCGGTTCGTTCGCGCCCGCAGGCGCGGGGATGCGTTGCGTTACATGTTCGGGTAATTCGGCCCGCCGCCGCCTTCCGGCGTGACCCACACGATGTTCTGCGTCGGGTCCTTGATGTCGCAGGTCTTGCAGTGCACGCAGTTCTGCGCGTTGATCACCAGCCGGTCGCTGCCGTCGTCGTTCTTCACGAACTCGTACACGGCCGCCGGGCAGAAGCGCCCCTCCGGCCCCGCGTACGTGCGCAGGTTCACGTTCACCGGCACGTTCGCATCCTTCAGCGTCAGGTGCGCCGGCTGGTTCTCCTCGTGGTTCGTGTTCGAGATGAACACCGACGACAGCCGGTCGAACGTCAGCTTGCCGTCCGGCTTCGGATACTCGATCGGCTGGCATTGCGACGCCGGTTTCAGCATCTCGTGGTCCGCGTGCTTGTGGTGCAGCGTCCACGGCACGTTGCCGCCCATCACCTTCTGCTCGAGCCCGACCATCAGCGTGCCGAGGTACAGGCCCTTCGCCATCCACTGCTTGAAGTTGCGCGCGCGATACAGCTCCGTGTACAGCCACGACTGCTTGAACGCGTCCGGATATGCGTTGAGCTCGTCCGACTGGCGGCCGGCCTGCACCGCGTCGAACGCGGCATCGGCCGCCAGCATGCCGGTCTTGATCGCGGCGTGGCTGCCCTTGATTCGCGAGGCGTTCAGGAAGCCTGCGTCGTCGCCGATCAGCGCGCCGCCCGGGAACACCGTCTTCGGCAGCGACAGCAGCCCGCCGGCCGTGATCGCGCGCGCGCCGTACGACACGCGCTTGCCGCCTTCCAGGAACGCGCGGATCGACGGGTGCGTCTTGTAGCGCTGGAATTCCTCGAACGGCGACAGGTACGGGTTCGTGTAGCCGAGGCCCACCACGAAGCCGACCACGACCTGGTTGTTGTCCATGTGATACAGGAACGAGCCGCCGTAGGTATCCGACTTCAGCGGCCAGCCGGCCGTGTGGATCACGAGGCCCGGCTTGTGCTTGGCCGGGTCGATCTCCCACAGCTCCTTGATGCCGATCCCGTAGGCCTGCGGATCCGCGTTCGCGTCGAGCTTGAACTTCGCGATCAGCTGGCGGCCGAGGTGGCCGCGGCAGCCTTCGGCGAACAGCGTGTACTTCGCGTGCAGCTCCATGCCGAGCTGGAAGTTCTCGGTCGGCTCGCCGTCCTTGCCCACGCCCATGTTGCCGGTCGCGACGCCCTTCACGGAGCCGTCGTCGTTGTAGAGAATCTCCGCGGCCGGGAAGCCGGGGAAGATCTCGACGCCCAGCGCCTCGGCCTGTGCCCCCAGCCAGCGCGTGACGTTGCCCAGCGAGATCACGTAGTTGCCGTGGTTCTGGAAGTTGGCGGGCAGCGCCCAGTTCGGCGTGGCGACCGCGCTTTTCTCGGACAGGAACAGGAAGCGGTCTTCCGTCACCTCGACGTCGAGCGGCGCGCCGCGTTCCTTCCAGTCGGGGAACAGCTCGGTGATCGCGCGCGGATCCATCACCGCGCCCGACAGGATGTGCGCGCCGATCTCGGAACCTTTCTCGAGCACGCACACGCCGATCTCGGCGCCTTTCTCGGCGGCCAGCTGCTTGAGCCGGATCGCCGCCGACAGCCCGGCGGGACCGCCGCCGACGATCACGACGTCGTATTCCATCGATTCGCGCGGGCCGTATTGCGCGAGCAAGCTTTGTGTGGTCAAAATCCTGTCTCCTCCTGCGTCCCGACCGTCAGCCGATCAGAACTGGTCTTCCGTCAACGCGAGCACGCCCTCGTTGCCCTTCGTGCCGACGATCGACGCTTCGAGCGCGCCGGCCTGCACCAGCACGTGCTCCGCGTAGCACTGCGCGATCGCGATCTTCGCATCGAAGAACGCCGGGTCGCTCGCGCGCCTCGCCTGCGCCGCCACCAGCGCACGGCCCATCTGCCACCCGCACAGCACCACGCCAGCCAGCTTCAGGTACGGCACGCTGCCCGCGAACACCGCGTTCGGGTCCTGCTTCACGTTCGCCACCACGTAATCCACCACCGACGACAGCGCCTTCGCCCCCTTCTCCAGTTGCGCCTTCACCGACGCGGCCGCCGCGCCGTCCAGCTTGCCCAGCGCCGCCACCGTCTCGCCGATCTCCGCGATCAGCGCCTTCGCCACCGCGCCGCCGTCGCGCATCGTCTTGCGGCCCACCAGGTCGTTCGCCTGGATCGCCGTCGTGCCCTCGTAGATCGCCAGGATACGTGCATCGCGGTAATACTGCGCCGCGCCCGTCTCCTCGATGAAGCCCATCCCGCCGTGCACCTGCACGCCCAGGCTCGCCACGTCGTTCACCATCTCCGTGCTCCAGCCCTTCACGACCGGCACCAGATACTCGTAGATTGCCTGATGTCGCGCACGCGTCGCCTCGTCCGAATGGCGGTGGGCAATGTCGCTGTGCGCGGCGGCCACGTACGCCAGCGCCCGCGCGCCTTCGGTCAGCGCGCGCATCGTGCCGAGCATGCGGCGCACGTCCGGGTGATGGATGATCGTCACCGACTGCCTGGCCGAACCGTCCACCGGGCGGCTCTGCACGCGCTCCTTCGCGAATTCCGCCGCCTTCTGGTAGGCGCGGTCGGCCACGCCGATCCCCTGCATCCCGACCCCGAAACGCGCCGCGTTCATCATGATGAACATGTATTCGAGGCCGCGGTTTTCCTCGCCGACCAGGTAGCCGATCGCGCCGCCATGGTCGCCATATTGCAGCACCGCCGTCGGGCTCGCCTTGATCCCGAGCTTGTGCTCGATCGACACGCAGTGCACGTCGTTGCGCGCGCCCAGCGAGCCGTCGTCGTTGACCATGAACTTCGGCACGATGAACAGCGAGATGCCCTTCACGCCTTCCGGCGCGTTCGGCGTGCGCGCCAGCACCAGGTGGACGATGTTCTCCGCCATGTCGTGCTCGCCCCACGTGATGAAGATCTTCGTGCCGAACACCTTGTACGTGCCGTCGCCCTGCGGCTCCGCGCGCGAGCGCACCAGCGCGAGATCGGAGCCCGCCTGCGGCTCGGTCAGGTTCATCGTGCCGGTCCATTCGCCCGAGATCAGCTTCGGCACGTAGCGCTGCTTCTGCTCGTCGGTGCCGGCCGTCAGCAGCGCCTCGATCGCGCCGTCGGTGAGCAGCGGACACAGCGCGAACGACAGGTTCGACGCGTTCAGCATCTCGATGCACGGCGTCGCGATCAGCTTCGGCAGCCCCTGGCCGTCGTACTCGGCCGGATGCTGCAGCCCCTGCCAGCCGCCTTCGACGAACTGGCGGAACGCTTCGCCGAAGCCCGGCGTCGCAGTCACGACGCCGTCCTTCCAGCTGCTCGGGTTGCGGTCGCCTTCGACGTTCAGCGGCGCCAGCACCTCGCCGCAGAATTTCGCGGATTCGTCGAGCACGGCCTGCGCCGTGTCGTAGCCGGCATCCTCGAAGCCCGGCAACTGCGCAACGGCGTCGATGCCGGCCAGTTCCTTCAGCACGAACAGCATGTCCTTGACGGGGGCGTGATAGCTCATGGTCGATGTTCCAATCAGACGGTGTATGAGGGGCGCGATGGGGCTTGATGCGGGAAAACCGGCTCAGGCCCGGGCGACGACGTGAGGCATCGTAATGCCAGGGCGGGCGATTCTTATTGTCATATCCGGCCCATGTGGTGACAAAATCGGCCACGGGATGGGGGGGTGCGGGCTGGAAAAGCCGGATGGATGCGGGTTTGGGCAGGGATGGATTGGGCGGTTTCGCGGAACGAGCGAGCAATCGGCATGCCGCACGGGGTGGTCGAGGGGGCCAGATTGGGCAGAGCCTTTCGGACCGTCAGGTTCCCTTGTTCCGCGGCATGTGCGCTGCACCGGCGCGCAATTCAGGCGCGAAGCGGGGAAACACCCGGCGTCGAAACGATCACATCCGGCTTGGAGAAGGCGCCCTCAAATTCCCCGCTGCACATTCAGGCACGTCTAATCGGCGTAGTAGAGCGTTGAGCGGGCAATGACCCGATTTCCCCCGGGCGGGCACGCGCACATCACGATGTCGCCGTCGAGTACACCGTGGGTGTCGCCCACTCCCCATGTGTTCGCTGTACCGAAAATTGAACCGATCTGACCACAGCGACCGCAGGACGCCCGCGCCATGTGATAGGTATACGGCTGTCCGTTGTCCAAATCCAAATCGTCACCATCCAGAACTTGACCGCCGGTCGTCGTTAGATTGCCTTTCAGCGCCATCATTTTTAGCATTCCCAGCTTCCTCCCATTCTTCGATAAAGCACTTAACAGCGGTTCAGAAACGCCTGTAGCAGATGCAATCCATCTCGAGCCAAGCGCTATAGCCAACACAAGAAGCAGAGTGGCCCGACTGACGAGCATTTGTGGTCCAGTGCTTCACTGCGGGAAATTTCCGCAGACCTTTCGCGCAGACCACCTACTTGTCCCGCATCGCATCCGGCGGTGTGGAAAATGTCCTGTCCAGTAGATATTTTCGGCGGGTTTGAAGACAGGTGCCACGCGCCAGATTGGCACATTGAGGACACCAGTGGCCCCGCAATACGACCAGGGGTTTTGTTGACCAGACGTGTCCCAGCCCACATTGCCGCTCCAGAAAATGCTGTGCCGAGACGTACTGAGCGGAAAGGCAGTGCCCCCACGTTCCGCTGCAATTTCACGCATCTTGTGGATACCCAGCCGTCGACGTTCCCGAAAGCAGCGCTGACACCAGTGCTTCTTCGCGGAGATCGCGGGGGACTCCCATTCGTGTCCGCTCGCACAGCGCCAGCGCAACCGTTGAAACTGATTGTCGTAGGAGGTTGAAAGACGCTCGCCGCCGCGGCTTGCCGCCAGCGCACGCATATCGCCTATCGTGTCGCGTACGCGTTCGCAAAAACACTGCCTGTACCACCTTCCGCCACGGATGTTCGCCGGTGCGGTTGACCAGCGATGATCCGCTGCGCACTCGAACAACAGCGGAGTGGCAGCATTCACATCATCCGACGACAGGCAGCGTCCGCCGCGGGCGGTCGCAATGGCATGCATATGCTCAATCGTCAGCGTCGAACGACCTTGCTGTTTCGGCGATGTCGCCATGGTTGCTCTCGTCAATCAAAAAATCGGCATCGCAAAATCAGGTGTCACTGGTCGTATTCGGGATCGAATAACGCAATTGATCAGCCTTCATCCTGCGTGCCCGGCTGCGTCGAAGTTTTCGGCTTCGGCGCTGGTCCGGCCGGTGCGCTCTGCTGCGGTGCGGACCGTGTAACGGGCTTGTCTTTCGCATCGACGAGAATCAACGCGTTGTCGCGCACTTCGATCTTCACCGGATCGGTCTTTTTCCATTGTTTTTTCGGCACGGCCAGCTTCCAGACCGCGCCATCCCCCGGCTCACGGAAGAACGCCACGACGCCGACCACCTGCGCGTCTGGATTCATCGGCTCGACCACGCTGGCGCTCGCGCCTGGCCGCAGCACCACATCCTTGGTCGCGAGCAGGTCCGCCTTGAGCGCATCGAGGTCGTTGGTTTGCAGCTGGGTGTAGTCGAGCTGCTCGAAGGTCTTCGCGTCCTTCAACTGATAGAGCCTCACCACCGTCGACAGCGGTTGCCCCCCGGCATTAGCGTTGAGGGACGACCGGGCCACGAGGTCCAGATTCATCGTCTTCACCTGTGTCGTGAAGACCCATTTCGCCGCGTCCACCGTGCTGTCCTTCACGGCTTGCCCAACGCCGCAACCGGCGGTTGTAAGGATGGCCAAGACGGCCGCTACCCCGACCAGGCTTTTCCCCGTCGGTGTCCTGAGAAGGTTCATCTGCTGCTTGTCCATGTTCAGTGTCCTGCATCGCGTTGTCCTGCCAAATGGTGTTTCGGGCTCATGCAGCGTCTGTCGCCCCGCTCCAGCGCCCCAATTGCACCCATGTCACGCGCGGGCGTCCGTGCTGCGCCCTGGGTGGTGAGCCCAGTTGCGTAGTCAGTCCCAGATTCGCCTGACCGGGCATCAACAGTGGTTCCGGCATCAGGTCGGGATGCACCTGCATCTCCAACAACGCTTCGCTCTCGTAGCCGAGGTAAAAGCGCAGCAACGCGGTGATCTGTCGATACGCCGGTCGTCCCGGCACGAGTGCCGCGACTGCTTCGCGCGTGTGCGGTGTAATTAGGATACGCACGGTGTTCGCCCGATCGTAGAACCCGCGTCCGAGCAAGCATTGCTCGCCAAGCGCGGCAGGTTCGAAGTCGTTGACGGTACGCCAGACCGGATAAAACTCCTCTACGTCGACGGCGGCGTCCGGTATCGCATGTTTCAGTACGCCGGCGAGCCCTTCGGCCGTGCGCGTCTTCTGTGCGGCCAGCCCGAGCATCGACAGGAGCGTGCGCGCACCGACACCCGGGGGCAGCCCCCAGTCCGGCGCTCGGGTCTCCGGCGACCGGAACCCAAGGCCGACAAAGCTGAGCACGCCACGCGACACGGTATCGAAGCCATCAGGCCGAAAACCGGCTGGATACCGATACTTGCGCCAGATCCGGTAGAGCTGCGCCGTAATACGATGATGAAACAGGTCCAGGAACGCGGACAGCGGCTCGGCGCCATCCCGGTTTTGCGCGACCTCGTCCACGAAGTACGCCGGCATGCGCGCATCGACGCCGTACAAACCGAGGAATGTGGTACGCACGGCGGCCGGCGTAGTCGGATTATCGGCATCGAATTCGACCGTGTCGATTTCGCGCGCAGGAAACCCCAGTTGGGCCCGCGATCGGAACCGAATCGGATCCGTCACGGGTGAATCGGTACTCCCCAGCGGAGCAGCGTCGGGCGCGGCCATCTCGATCAGCGCGCAGAAGCGATAGAAATTCATCCGGTGCGCCTGCTCCAGCAGCGCCGGCAGCAAAGCCCGGTCCGCCTGGGTCGGCGGCAAACTCGTCAGACTGCGTTCGGACGGTTTCGGGAGTGCGTTCAAAACGGCGCTCCTTCACCCTTGGTATCCGGCCATTCGAGCCGCTGACCAGTCGGCTGCGACACGATAACGAGCTTCGTGTACAGGTTGACTGTCGCGTACAGGCCAAGAAACCGGTTGAGCATCGCACCGAACAGTTCAAGATCGCCGTTGCCAGCGAAGTGCGTGCTGTCGACCGTCACTGCGATCTCGACGCCGCGCATCAACCCGCCCTTCACGAGTTTCTGCAACTGACGGTGACGCACGTCGGTAATCGCTTCGATGCGGCGACGATTCAATTCGCCGTCGGTCCAGTCGTACAGGGCAAGCGAGCCGCGCAGGATTTCCGCATCGAGCAGTGACAGATAGTTGGGCGCCAGATGCGACAGAACGCGCCACTGGAAGCGGTCTCCGGTCGGCGGGTATACCGGCAGTGTCGGCGCAGTCAGGTTGCGCACCGAAGCGATGTTGGTGAACCCTGCCCGCATGCGCGTGATGCTGGCATCCCGCAGCGCCTTGCGCGGCAGCATGCCGTTGGTGCCCGTGACCGCCAGCGACAGCGTTTCCTGCGGCAGCGTGTGTTCGGTTTCCCATGCATGGCCACCGAGTACCACCCAGGTGTCAAACCGTCCAGACGGCGCGCGCCGCACGCGCGTATGGAAATAGCGCTCAGGCATCGCATGGCGCAGCATGCCGCCGCGGTGGCGAAACGCCGCGAATGGCACGTATTCGAAGCGTCGGCCGCGCTCGATACCGTGTACGGCGTCAACCGAGTAGATGTCGACCAGCGGGCCATGCTGCTCACGCGCCCGCACCCGGTATTCGGTTTCAAATTGCGTGACCTTGACCGGATCGGCCTGGACCGGAAACAGGTTGATGATCGGCGTGCAGTACAGCCGCACGTTTTCCGCGTTGAAGCGCATGTCGTCATGCCACTGCCTTGCCAGCACGATTTCAACGTCGACGTACGGAGCGGATACGGGAAGCGCCTGGATGTCGAGCCCGAGCAGGTCGACGAACATGAACTTCTCGGGGAACGTGAAATACTCCAGCAGCAACTGATAACCGCCGAACGCGTTATCGGCTTTCGGCCACAGGCGCTCGTTGCCCGCGAAGCCGGCCGCCTCCATCCGCAGCCCCGGCATATCCTGGGGCGCGCCGGGACGATCCTCCGGGAAACCCGGGACGCGCACCTGCATCGCGAGCGGCTTCGCTGTCAGCGCTGCATGCAGTGCGAGGGCAACAGGTCGATCCGCGTCGAGATACAGACGCAGGCGCGGCACGCGCAGTCGCTCGCGCTGAGCTTGCGGCTGGATCGCCAGGCGAAACCGGATCACGGAACGACCGTCTTCACGCGCCCATGCTCCCGCCTCTGTGAGCGTGATCGGATACAGGTCGATCGGCTGCGTGGTGCGGTAGACGCATTCAACATGCGTGGCAGCACCCTCCTCATGGCCTGTCGCAATCGGCCCGGACGTCACCTCGAGCCCGGCTCCGAGCGTCTCGTGCTTTTGCAAGACACCCATGTCCGGCGTGAGTTCGAGGATCGACAGCGACGGAATCATGCGCAGGTAGTGCGGCCAGAGCATGCTGACGAGCCCTTCGGTCAGCTCGGGCAGTTCGTCATCAAGCTTATGGCGCAGGCGCCCCATCAGGAACGCGAAACCTTCCAGCAGTCGTTCCACGTGGGGGTCGCGTTCGCCCCCGCGATCCAGCCCAAGCTCGCGCGCCCGATCGGGGAAGGCGTGCGCGAACTCGCGGCCGGCCTCGCGCAAATAGCGCATTTCCGCCTCGTAATAGCGCAGGATCTCGTTATCCTTGATCGGATTTGTCATTGTGTGTCCTGTTGTGTCATTCCGGCAGCGGCCCACCCGGGATAGGCACGGATGCATGTCGAGCCGCGGCGAGTGCGCCCGGCGGCAGCGGCGGCGGCTGCGAGGCGGACCCGCCCGCTCGCGGAGTAGCCGCTCTCGGCACAAAAATCCTGGACGGCAACGCGAACCCGCGCAGCGACAGCAGCTCGAGCGGCCCCTTGCCCACGTCGGTACGCATCAGGTAGGTCAGCGGATACGTGAGCGACGCCGGAGCAGGTGTCAGTGGAGCCTGCGCTGTTAACGAATCGTTATCGTCAACCTTTGCGGCAACTGCTTTCGATTGAGGTGCCTGCGGCTCGGCTTGCCAGGTAATCAAGTAGGTGGCCGTATCCACCGGGCTCACGTGTGCTCGCTCCAGCATGCGCACCAGCGCCCAGCGTCCGCCGAACTCCATATTCAGGTTCGTGCCAGCCCGCTCGGTCTGCCATTCGAGACGCGTGCCGGCCTTCTGCGGCTCGTTCGACGGCCACGTGAACGTCTGCCAGGTTTCCTGCTGGTTGTAGTAATGCAGTTTTTGACCGTCGACCGTCAGACGCGTGTCGGTCACACCCAGGGTGGGTACGGGCTTGAGGTCGAACGCATACTGTGGTTCACCCTGTGCCAGCAGGTGATTGGCGATCCGTTGCAGCATGTTGATGGCGTTGAGGAAAGCCGGATCGATGGTCCGTGCCGCACTACTCGCGCCAGAGCCGCTCGACGCCGGCACCCACTGGTCGCCCTGCAATGTCAGCACGCCCGCCAGTTGTGCGGCGAGGAACGTGCCAACCAAGCCGCCCTGCGGACGCAGAAAACGTGACAACTCCGGCAACGACGCGTCGTTGTTGGTATTCGCGAACGGATAGCGGCCGGCGAACGACCGGTTCCACGCGGCGACAACCGTTTGCCGCCACGCGTCGTTCAGGCTCGCCTGAGCAGGCTCAAGAACCGCCTGCGTGGCTTGCGCAACCGGCTGCACGAACAGCGACTGCCCCATCCCGGCCCACTGCTCGCCGAGGCTCGCGGCGACGAGTTGCGCGTAGGCCAGCGTGTCGGCCAGCTCCGAGCTCTTGCCTTGGAAGAGTGATTGCGCGACCTGCCGGGATTCGCTATCGGCGTCCGAACTGTCAGCAATCTGCTGCAGCTTCAATCGCAGCATCGTGATGCGTTCGGTGAATCGCTGCAGGCTCAGATCGCTGGAGGCACCTGCTGTTGCCGCGTTACCCGGGGTGACCAGGCGCAATACTGGGCCGAACGACACGCCCAACGGTCCGGCCGGATCGGGAGCGGCTTGCTGTGGGGCGCTGTCTTTGCTGCTCGCAAAGATGTTCTGTGCTTTGTTCACCAGCGTGTCGGACAGCGATGTCTTTGTGACACCGGCGCCGCCCTGATACTCGAGCGACTTCATCAGCGCGATCACCGGCGACTGCCGGGAATCGGCAATCAGCTTCAATTGCGCGACAGCAGCCGGCAGCGTCCGTGCCGGCTCGCACGTGATGCTGTTCATGAAGGTTTGCCAGCGGTCTGCATAGTCCGCGAAATACCGCGTGCGCAAGGAGGCTCGAAGCGCCTCGGGTGTCGAGGTCGACGCGTTACGGCTGGCGGCGGTGGAGCCGAGTACCCAATCCGCGGTTACGCCGTTACGTTTCGCCATGTCGTCGATCGCCGCCTCGACCGTACCGTCCCAAGCCTGACGCGTGTACGCACCGGGCACGCTGGCCGTGGTCTTCAGCAACCCGCGCGTATCGGTCCCGTCAGTGAGGGTCGCCAGTGTCTGATCTGGATATTTATGCGCGACGGAGTCGAGGATGCCCTGATAAATCGTGTCTTCCGAGTTCTTGACGCCGATCACGGCGAGCAGCGTCTGGCGAGCGCCCGCGACGAGTTCATCACGCGGGGTAATGCGCCAGTCGGGGTGTGCTCCCAGGTGCTGGGCATAGAACGCCAGCAACCGCTGAGACAGGTCGAGCTTTTCGCCCGGAGACAGTCCGATACCGCCGTTCCAGTGACGGACGAGCTGCGGCGTCATGAAGGCCGCATCGGCCCGCTGCGGATCCGCCATCATGAGGTACGTCTTGAGCGCGGCGTGACCGTCGCGCGCGAGGCGGTTCACCTGATCATCGACGTGGGTGGTCGGCATCTGGGTCAGGTCGATCAACTGGCCTTCGATGTCCTGCTGAACAGGCGCGACCAGTTGAGGACGCGCTTCGCGCGCATACGGCGCCCACAACGCGGTGAGCACCTCCTGATCGTGATTCAAGCCGAAGCGAGAAAACAGCGTCGGATGCTGGATGCGCGCTTCGTAGAACTCGATGCGTTGCTGGAGTGCGAGCAAGGCTCTCAGACGGGTCGCCGAACTGTTGGCGCCGCTGAATGTCCGGAGCGCGTCGCTCGTGAGCGCCAGGCCGCGTGCGTTCGTCAGCCCGGAGACAAGCATGCCGGCGCCCCACAGTCCGACGGCCGCCAGCGCGATCATCGAAAGCACGGTGATCGGATGCGTCGCCGCGCGGCGCCCCGGCGTACGTTTGGCCGCGTCGGTCAGATACTGCCATAACGGGATATGGAGACTGTCCGTGCCCGTGGTCGCTGTCCCGGCCGCCGGCCACGGTGCGAAGAACGCTCCGGCCACCGGCAGCGGGCGACGTTGCCAGTCGGAGAGATTCGCGATCCATCGCGCCAGCGGCGCGCTCCGGGTGTCGAGCCGGGTCGACAGATCCGAAGCGTAACGGTCGGTACTACTACGCGCCAGTTGGTCGACGCTGCGGTCGGCCAAGCGGTTGCGAAGTTCGAGCAACGCGGCCTCAATAGCCGGCGCATCGGTGGCTCGCGAGAACTCGCAGCCGGTAACGGGCGTGTCTGCACGGTGAACGGAGTCCGAGCCGGCAAGATCGAGAACGAACACTGGTGCGGACCAGCGCAGCAGGTGCGTGACACGCGCAAGGTAGATACCCCAAAGGCTCGTGCCACGGACTGTGTCGGGCAGCAACATCGAGTCGTCGAGCGTCAGCACGATCGCATCGAGCGGGCGAGCGCGACGAAGGCGACGAATCTGCTTCAGCCACACTTCATCCGGGCGACCATCCGGCCCAGCACGCCCCCAGAGCAGTACTGCGTCGTCCGTGAGGAGCCAGCCGCGCTCCCTGAGCTCGGGCAACAGCCCGCAAATGGTCATGTCGTCGCCGGTGACGAGCAACCACGGCAAGCGATAACGCCAACGCAAGCCGAATCGTGAACGAAGCGCTTCGGATAGGCCAGCTGAAAAACTGGCCTTCCTGTCCGTCGCTTCGACAGTTGCGTCGCCTTGCCGAATGCCGGGCCAAGCCGCAAGACGGCGATCTGCTGGGCTGTGGCGGGTATGCCACATCAGGAAAGCGCCAAGGAGCGCCAGAAGCGTACAGATGGGCAGTATCGGCCACGACAGTTGCCGAACGGCAGCGGGGCTGACCACCCCAACCTCCCGGAGAATCCACAGGACCAAGGTAGCAAGCGCAGCGATCAGCGCCACGAATAGGAAATCAAGCCAGAATTTACGGTCCATTAGAGGCGGGTTTGAAGAGAGGGACGTAGGACCGGACGAGCAACCGCCAGGATACTGTGAGCTTCGTTGTGTCTGGCCACAAGTTGCGGACCACCGAACGACTGCGCAAAGTCGATTGCGCATGCCAGTGCGAACCAGTCAGCCGCGATACCCGCGTCGCCGACGAGGCGATCGACATTGTGTTCACCCGACACTTGTTGACCTTCCACAAGGGCGATCTTTTCCGTACGTATCGCGGAAAGCAAAGCCTGTTGTCCGATCTTGTCGAAGCCGGCATACCACAGATGTTGAATGTCCCCCGGTTTCGTTTTGCCCCATTTCAATGCGAGCGACAACGATTGCTGGAGCGAGGCGATCGTCCCCTGTCTAGGGCGGTGGATATGTGCAGAGGCCGTCAGTCGATGACGCTGTTCAATGTCGTGCGGAACCATTAGCAGAGCAATTGCGGCCTCGCTACTGCCAGTCGGCGGAGATTGAGTCACGAGATTGTGCAGTTGGGCGCTAACCAGCAGCGTCGCATAATCGCGATCACCGCCGGCAGGCCTATCCAACCATCGGTCGAGCGACATCAGACCGGGCATGGTCGGCTCGGCATCGAACGTGAACGCACGTAATGCGCGGTCGCGCCAGAAGCATTGAAAATGCTCACGAATGTCCTCATCGAACGACGGGGCATCGACAAAAAGCGCAACTTTCAGTGGCAGTCCAACAGGTAGTGCGTTGATCTGCGCCTTGAGCGCATCGAGTATCGCGGGCAGGAGGTCAAACAACAAGGTACGCTGTCGATCGGCATCATATTCGCGTGGTTCGGTCCCAATGGAAAATTCGGGTGCGAGAAACCAACGCGCTGCGACAGCGGCGGATTTGTCCGGCGTTTGTTGAGGCATCAGAACGACTTCACCCGCGGCAACTTTTGAGACCGGACCGCGTACGTCTTCCACGGGAAAGCGGCAGATGCTGCCCAGCACCGCAACCGGCCGGCTTTCCTCGTCAAATACGTCCACGACAACTTGATCGCGCTGACTATTCCACGACTTGATGGAGCGCACTTTCCCCGCGTAACGAAGGAACGGGACAAGGGTCACGATGCCAGCCACTATCAGCGGAACAATCGCTGCAGCGATCCAGAAGACGGGCGTCCCGGTGGGAAGCCGTTTGGGCCAAAACAGCAGCGCAACAGTGCTGCCCCCCACGGCGCAGGCGACGAAGATAATCGACCATAGCGGCAGCGAAGGGGGCTGCGGATACGTTTCGATGCGCGGGGGAAGAGCGTCGACATCAATAGCCATATACGTCGAAATGGTTGGGTTCAAGACTTGGCATAGATCGACCGCTCACGGGCTTCCCCATTTGTTTCACAGTCGACTCCGTCCGGAGGAGTACCGGCGTTTTGGTAATCGCCGCCTTGTTCGTATTCCGGATCATCCTCAAGCCAATCGGCCATCTTGAGCAGTTGCTTCCAGAAGGCACGATCGGCAAAGCTGTCGGCACGCCCGATCGGCAGGTCATAGGCAAGAACGCGTTCGACAAGAATGCCTTTTTTGTACATCAGAATCGTACTGTGATTGGTCGGCGTGGCGATCGTCGCCTTGAATTCCTCATCCACTTCTGCCGGCGTCTGCGGCCGGGAACGCGTCTGGCTGGAGGCGTCGTAAGGTGAGGTCGCTTCGGGAACAGACTTCGGCTTGTCCTGGTAAAGTTCCCTGTAGTACTCGTAATCTTCAGAGTCCGCGAGCTTCACATTGTTTTCCAGTTCGTGGTTCTCGTCGAATTTATCCATATCGTCTGCCGATACCGGACATGGGACCTTAGGAGCGTTGACGTTTACCGTCGCTTTCGGATCGATGGAAGTCAGCTCGTCACTAATGCCCATGATTTTTGGAGGTTTGGGATTCCACGGTCCTCCCCCCTTGGATGGGTATCGAGGGGTATCCGCGTTGGGTGTACCGCCCACTTCAGACGAGCGCATGAATTGGCGCTGATAGAGCACGCCCTTGTACTTGGCGAAAGGGTCAACCTTTGCGAACGAGTGAGGCTGATCCGGATCAGGCAGGTTCTTGTCCATGCCTTTCCAGCCGATGCTTTGAAGCGGTGTCGAGCCCATCACCCGATCATGTGGCGAGAAGTAAATGAACACACGCCCATGGTTGTGATGGCTCGAAATCTTGTCTCCCTGGACAGGTTCCTCGGTCGGGATGGACGGATTCCATTTGATCTTGCTATCAGCCGGATCTTCGAGCACCAACGGGGCATCGCTAGCTGGACCGTTCTGTTGCGGGTTCGTTGACGTCGTGCCAGTATCGGAGTACTTCATAACCTCGGCCGTATTGAGCCAACCGCCAACACCTTCGAGCTGCTCGGCGGTTACCTTGGCATTCGCATCAGCCTGGGATTGCTGAAAGCGATCGAGCATGTTGAAGAACGTCTTGACGCGCGCCTTCGTCGTAGGAGCCTTGCTACCCATCTGGACATCATCCATAGCAGTCTCATTGAGACGATATGGCGAGTTGCACAGGAACAGTGTGTCCGGGACCTTTTTAACGTAAAACATCGCAAGCGAGGCAATCATAGTGCCTTGGCTGTGGCTGACAACAGCGATCGTATCGTGAGGATGTTTTGCGTAAATGGTATCGATCAGCTTCGCAAGCCGTTTCGACGCGTTCACGTAGTAGGTGCGCGGAGGACAGGCATTGAGCGGACGATCGCGTTCGGGATTAATGACCGGACTGCCGATGTTGACACCCCAGAGCTTCGGATCAAAGCCGTCATACCACGACATGCTCAACGCTGTTGTGCCGTTCTGGAAAGGGCCACCGCCCCAATAGTACGTGCCCCCCCTCACATTCGGCTTCGGCGGATCATACGACTCTGGCTTGAATGAATAAGCCGAATACGCATATGGAGGACTACTGTCAACGGAAGGCACCGCAACCCGAGTCATGAGTGGAATGCGCCACGGGAACGTTCCCGCATCCGTTTGATCCTTCGGCGCACGATAACCCCAAAAAAATCTAATAACCGGACTATTTTTTAAGTCCAACGACTTCAGCGAGCGCGGATCATTATTTAATGATCCATTCCCCTTGAGATCCACTCGCCCAAGACGCTCATTAAGACCGGCCACAATACCAGCCTCAGCCACATCAAACCACTCACCCTCTGAGTTGACACCATGAACAAAGATGACAATACATGGCATTGGACGCGAAACCGGAACCAATGTTTCATTAGCATCACCCGGGACACATACCGACTCAGCCACAAATCTGGGTTTCATTTCTTTCACAATAGAGTCATTCATTAGGCGAAGTTAGATCTTTAGGCGTTGCCGGACACGTCCAATGGGTCGCCCCAGACGGCGACTTCATGTTTAACGGAATTTGGCGACGGGCAATAGGCTTGCCGTATCTCGCAAAAGGCATGGCCGTATTATCATAGTGCGAAATTTCAGGATCCATTTCTTGATTAATATCAAGAACAAAACCAGATCGGTCCGAATAATCACTCGGATTATCCCGATCAAATTGAGTAAAATACAAATAATTTTCAACCTGAATTAACGCATAATCTTTGCTATCACTTCCCAGCAAAAACCACTGAAACGTTCGCCCTCCATCATGGGAATAGTTGATATGCAACAACCCTCCCCTCCTCTCCGACTCCGATCTTGAAGGAATGGCAATATATTTTGAGCTTGAGCGAACGGCATAATACCCACCATACAGACCATTCCCCATAGATCCGGTGGATGAGACGAAAGTATGGACACCCCGCCCCACGTCGTTATAGTAGACATCACCATCTAGGTAGCCATCACATTTTTGTGGGCTGCGAATACTAATGTAGCGATCTCCATCAATTCGATAAACCACATATTCGTGCCAATCAGCCTTGGACGGTGCGCTCGCGGTCGACTGCGCGGAGTTGGCACATGCCACCAAAAGAAACGGCATCGCCAACGCAGCCAGGATGGCCCGTATTTTCCCAATGACTAAGCCTCCGAAACGCACACGATCTTTTATGAGTTTTATCACGGCTTCTCCTTTCCAAGCAGTTCAATTCCGACCACCTCGGCCATCTCGCTTTGTGCAATGCCCGTTTCACCCCTTTCATTGCTCCCGCCTTCAATCACTGTGTCGCCCTCCTCATGGATGCGGTAGCTCTGGCCCTTTGTAACATCATCCGGATAGCCATCGCAGTGAAGTACAAATTTTCGCGAATTAGGTTCTGCGTTGGCACGCGGCGGTTACCTCATTTTTGGGCGAAATTTATTCTTTAGACGTTGTCGGGCACGTCCAATGAGTCGCTCCGGACGGCGACTTCATGTTTAACGGAATTTGGCGGCGCGCAACAGGGTTTCCATAATGGTAAATGGCCGGCACCGTATCGCTATAATGGGAGAGATCCGGATCCATATCCAGACTAATGTCCAAAACAGTTCCAGGTCGATCGGAATAGTCACTCGGATTTTTCCGATCGAATTGCGTAAAATATAAATAATTTTCAGACTGAATCAACGCATAATCTTTGCTATCACCTCCCAGCAAAAACCACTGAAACGTTTGCCCTCCATCATGGGAATAGTTGATATGCAACAACCCTCCCATCCTCTCCGACTCCGATCTTGAAGGAATGGCAATATATTTTGAGCTTGAGCGAACAGCATAATACCCACCATATAGACCATTCCCCATAGATCCGGTGGATGAGACGAAAGTATGGACGCCACGCCGCACGTCGTTATAGTAGACATCACCATCTAGGTAGCCATCACATTTTTGTGGGCTGCGAATACTAATGTAGCGATCTCCATCAATTCGATAAACCACATATTCGTGCCAATCAGCCTTGGACGGTGCGCTCGCGGTCGACTGCGCGGAGTTGGCACATGCCACCAAAAGAAACGGCATCGCCAACGCAGCCAGGATGGTCCGTATTTTCCCAATGACTAAGTCTCCGAAACGCACACGATCTTTAATGAGTTTTATCACGACTTCTCCTTTCCAAGCAGTTCAATTCTGACCACCTCTGCGATCTCACTTTGTGCAATGCCCGTTTCACCCTTGTCATTGCTCCCGCCTTCAATCACTGTGCCGCTCTCCTCATGAATGCGGTAGCTCTGGCCCTTTGTAACATCATCCGGATGGCCATCGCAGTGAAGTACAAATTTGCGCGAATTAGGTTCTGCGTTGGCAAGCGGCGGATACCTCATTTTTTGGCGAAATTTAATCTTTAGACGTTGTCGGACACGTCCAATGAGTGGCTCCGGACGGCGACTTCATGGTTAACGGAATTTGGCGACGGGCAATAGGCTTACCGTATCTCGCAAAAGGCATGGCCGCATTATCATAGTGCGAAATTTCAGGATCCATTGCTCGATTAATATCAAGAACGAAACCAGATCTATCCGAATAATCATTCGGATTATTTCGATCAAATTGCGTAAAATACAAATAATTTTCATCCTGAATCAACGCATAATCTTTACTATCGCCTCCCAGCAAAAGCCACTGAAACGTTTGCCCTCCATCACGGGAATAATTGATATGCAACAACCCTCCCCTCCTCTCCGACTCCGATCTTGAAGGAATGGCGATATAGTTTGCTGAGGAACGGACAGCGTAATAACCTCGATATAGCCCGGTATTTTCACCACCCGTGAATGAAACGAGCGTTCGAACATTTTTGCTATCGTCATAGTAAAAAATTTGCCCATCCATTTGCCCAACGATGCAAGGATGCTTGCTACGGATCGTAATATAGCGACTATCATCAATCCGATATACTACGTATTCACGGAAATCAGCCTTGGAAGGTGCGCTCGCAGTCGACTGCGCGGAGTTGGCACATGCCACCAAAAGAAATGACATCACCAACACAGCCAGGATGGCCCGTATTTTCTCAATGACTAAGCCTCCGAAACGCACACGATCATTCAAGAGTTTTATCACGGCTTATCCTTTCCAAGCAGTTCAATTCCGACCACCTCGGCGATCTCACTTTGTGCAATGCCCGTTTCACCCTTGTCATTGCTCCCACCTTCAATCACTGTGCCGCTCTCCTCATGGATGCGGTAGCGCTAGCCCTTTGTAACATCATCCGGATGGCCATCGCAGTGAAGTACAAATTTGCGCGAATTAGGTTCTGCGTTGGCAAGCGGCGGATACCTCATTTTTGGGCGACATTTAATCTTTAGATGTTGCCGGACACGTCCAATGAGTAGCCCCAGACGGTGACTTCATGTTTAACGGAATTTGGCGGCGCGAAACAGGCTTTCCGTAATGGTACATGGCCGGAACTGTATCACTATAATGCGAAATAACCGGATTCATATCCTGATTAATATTCAAAACAAAGTCAGATCGATTGGAATAGCTGGCCGGATCATCGCGATTAACTTTTGTAACATAAAGATCGCTCTCATCTTGAATTACCACATAATCACGGTCGTCATTGCCCACCAAAAACCACTGAAAGGTTCGCCCCCCATCACTGGAATAGTTAATGCGCAACAACCCTCCCCTCGTCTCCGATTCCGACCTCGAAGGAATTGCAATGTAATTTGACGAGGAACGAACAGCGTAATAACCCCGATACAATCCGGTATTTTCGCCACCCGTAAATGAAACCATTGTTCGAACATTATGGCGGGTATCATAGTAAAAAATTTGCCCATCCATTTGCCCGACGATGCAAGGATGCTTGCTACGGATCGTAATGTAGCGACTATCATCAATCCGATATACTACGTATTCACGGAAATCAGCCTTGGACGGTGCGCTCGCGGTCGACTGCGCGGAGTTGGCACATGCCACCAAAAGAAACGGCATCGCCAACGCAGCCAGGATGGCCTGTATTTTCTCAATGACTAAGCCTCCGAAACGCACACGATCATTAAAGAGTTTTATCACGGCTTATCCTTGCCAAGTAGTTCAATTCGGACGACTTCGGCAATCTCGCTTTGCGCAAGGCTCGTTTCCCCCTTCTCGTTGCTCACCCCTTCGATCACCGCGCCGTTTTCCTTATGGATGCGGTAGCGTTGCCCCTTGATAACGTCTTCCGGATGGCCGTCATAGTGGAGCAGGAATTTACGCGAATTAAGTCCCGCGTTGGAAAGCGGCGGATACAACTCATGTAGGCTCACAGGTCCTTGAGCAGAGGTGCCAGAGCGTTTGAAAATAATCGACCATGGCAGCAGCGAAGGGAGCTGCGGATACGATACGATTCGATGCGCGGAAATATCCATAAACGTCGCAATGGTCGGGGTCAAGATTTGGCGTAGATCGATTTCGCGTGGACTTCGCCGTTGGTTTCGCAGTCAACTCCTTCTGGCGGTTCACCGGCATGCTGGAAATCACCGCCCTGTTCGTAATCGGGGTCTTCCTCGAGCCAATCAGCCATCTTGAGCAGTTGCTTCCAGAAGGTGTGATCAGCGAAGCTGTCGGCGCGCCCGATCGGCAGGTCATAGGCAAGCACCCGTTCGACAAGCATCCCATTGTTGTACATCAGAATCGTACTGTGATTGGTCGGCGTAGCGATCGTCTCCTTGAATTCCTCATCCACTTCTGCCGGCGTCTGCGGCCGGGAACGCGTCTGGCTGGAGGCGTCGTAAGGTGAGGTCGCTTCGGGTACAGACTTCGGTTTGTCCTGGTAAAGTTCCCTGTAGTATTTGTAATCGTCGTCATCGGCGAGTTTTTTATTTTTTTCCAGTTCGTGGTTCTCGTCGAAATTATCCATCTCGTCTGCCGATACCGGGCATGGGACCTTAGGAGCGTTGACGTTAACCGTCTCTTTCGGATCGATGGAAGTCAGCTCGTCACTAATGCCCATGATTTTTGGAGGTTTGGGATTCCACGGTCCTCCCCCCTTGGATGGGTATCGAGGGGTATCCGCGTTGGGTGTACCGCCCACTTCAGACGAGCGCATGAATTGGCGCTGATAGAGCACGCCCTTGTACTTGGCGAAAGGGTCAACCTTTGCGAACGAGTGAGGCTGATCCGGATCAGGCAGGTTCTTGTCCATGCCTTTCCAGCCGATGCTTTGAAGCGGTGTCGAGCCCATCACCCGATCATGTGGCGAGAAGTAAATGAACACGCGCCCATGGTTGTGATGGCTCGAAATCTTGTCTCCCTGGACAGGTTCCTCGGTCGAAATGGATGGATTCCATTTGATCTTGCTATCAGCCGGATCTTCGAGCACCAACGGGGCATCGCTAGCTGGACCGTTCTGTTGCGGGTTCGTTGACATCGTGCCAGCATCGGAGTGCTTCATAACCTCGGCCGTATTGAGCCAACCGCCAACACCTTCGAGTTGCTCGGCGGTTACCTTGGCATTCGCATCAGCCTGGGATTGCTGAAAGCGATCGAGCATATTGAAGAACGTCTTGACGCGCGCCTTCGTGGTAGGAGCCTTGCTACCCATCTGGACATCATCCATAGCAGTCTCATTGAGACGATATGGCGAGTTGCACAGGAACAGCGTGTCCGGGACCTTTTTAACGTAAAACATCGCAAGCGAGGCAATCATCGTGCCTTGACTATGACTAACGACAGCGATCGTATCGTTGGGATGCTTGTCATAAATGGTATCAATCAGCTTCGCAAGCCGCTTCGACGCGTTCACGTAGTAGGTTCGCGGAGGACAGGCATTGAGCGGACGATTGCGTTCGGGATTAATGACCGGACTGCCGATATTGATACCCCAGAGCTTTGGATCAAAGCCGTCATACCACGACATGCTCAACGCTGTTGTGCCGTTCTGGAAAGGGCCACCGCCCCAATAGTACGTGTTGCCCCTGACATTGGGCTTGGGTGGATGATACGAATCAGGCCGGTATGAATAAGCCGGGTAGGCGTAAGGTGCACTGTTGGGAGCCGACGGCAATTGAACCCGAGTTTCAAGCGGAATCCGCCACGGGAACGTCCCCGCGTCAGTTTGATCTTTGGGCGCACGATAGCCCCAGTAAAAATTGACAATCGGACTGTTTTTAAAATCTATGCCCTTGAACGACCGAAGATCCTTGCTAGATTTTCGACCATTTTCCTCGAGATCGCTCCTTCCAAGTCGCTCATTAAGGCCTTTAATTATAGCGGTTTCGGCATCTCTATACCATTCACCCTCGGAGTTGACACCGTGCACAAAAATGACAATGCATGGCACCGGACGCTGAATTGGCACAAGAGCCGCGTTTCCATCACCCGGGACACACACCGATTCGGCAACAAATTTTGGCTTTCTATTCCCCATAATAATCCACTCTCCACCGAGAAAAATCTAATCCTTTGGTATTGCCGAACAGGTCCAGTTGGTCGCCCCAGATGGGGACTTCATACTTAGCGGTATTTGATGACGAACGACGGTTTTGCCATATATTTCGATCGGTGATGACGTGTTGTCATAGTGCGAAGTCTCTGGATCCATGTCCTGGTCAATATCCAAAACGGTACCAGGTCGATCAGAGTAATTACTCGAGGATTTTTGATCAAACAACGTTAAATATAGATAATTCCCTTTCTGAATAATCGAGTAATCTGGCCGATCATCATATCCCGCCAAAAACCACTTAAACGTACGCCCCCCATCATGAGAGTAATTTATGCGCAACAACATGCCTCGTCTTTCAGAGAAAGCAAACGATGGTATGGCAATAAATTTGGGGGTGGATTGAATTGCGTAATATCCACGGTAGAGCCCATTATTCATCCCACCCGTGAACGAAACCATTGTTCGAACATTTTGACGGGCATCATAGTAAAAAATTTGCCCATCCATTTGCCCGCCGATGCAAGGATGCTTGCTACGGATCGTAATGTAGCGACTATCATCAATACGGTAGACCAAGTATTCGTGGAAATCGGCCTTGGAAGATGCATCCGTAGTCGGCTGCGTCGAATTGGCACATGCCACCAAAAGAAGCGGCATCATCAACGCAGCCAGGAAAAATCGCTTCGTTCCCGCGATTACGCCAGCAACACGCACACAATTTCCAAAGAGTTTTATCACGACTTATCCTTTCCAAGCACTTCAATTCTGACCACCTCGGCGATCTCGCTTTGTGCAATGCCCGTTTCACCCTTTTTCATTACTCACGCCTTCAATCACTGTGCCGCCCTCCTCATGGATGCGGTAGCGCTGACCCTTTGTAACATCATCCGGGTGGCCATCGCAGTGAAGTACAAATTTGCACGAATTAGGTTCTGTGTTGGCAAGCGGCGGGCACCTCATTTTTGGCGAAATTTAATCTTTAGGCGTTGTCGGACACGTCCAATGAGTAGCCCCGGACGGCGACTTCATGCTTAACGGAATTTGGCGACGCGCAACAGGCTTTCCGTAACGGTACATGGCCGGAACCGTATCACTATAATGCGAAAGATCCGGATCCATGCCCTGATTAATATTCAAAACAAAGTCAGATCGATTGGAATAGCTGGCCGGATCATCGCGATTAACTTTTGCAACATAAAGATCGCTCTCATTTTGAATTACCACATAATCACGGTCGTCATTGCCCACCAAAAACCACTGAAACGTTCGCCCTCCATCATGGGAATAGTTTATATGCAACATCATCCCTCGAGTTTCAGAAAACGAAAGCGACGGAATGGCGATGTATTTTTGACTGGAGCGAATAGCGTAATAGCCTCGATAGAGGCCATTCTTCATCGGCCCGGTGAAAGAGACAAAAGTACGGACGCCTTGCTCCGTGTCATTGTAGTAAATATCCCCATCTAGATAACCATCACATCTTTGCGGGCTTCGAATACTAATGTAGCGATCCCCGTCGATACGATAGACTACATACTCGTGCCAATCAGCCTTGGAGGACGCGTTCACGACTGGTTGAGCACTATTGACGCATGCGACCAAAAAGATCGGCATCATCAACGCAATCAGGAAAAATCGCTTCTTTCCCGTGGTTTTGTCCACCTCACGCACACAGTTTTTAAAGATTTGGATCACGACTTATCCTTATCGAGCAGTTCAATTCGGACCACTTCTGCGATCTCGCTATGCGCGACGCTCGTTTCCCCCTTGTCATTGCTCAGCCCTTCAATCACCGCACCGTTTTCCTTATGGATGCGATAGCGCTGCCCCTTTATGACGTCATCCGGATGGCCGTCGTAGTGAAGTATGAATTTGCGCGAATTAGGCCCTGCGTTGGCAAGCGGCGGATACGATTCCTGCAAGCTTGCGGGTCCCTGTGCAGACGTTCCCGCGCGCTTGAAAATGATCGAACCCGGACACCCCAGTTCGATATTGCCGCCGGATAGCTTGATATAGGCACCGCCGGATGAGATTACGACTGCATTACGGGAGAACGCGTGAAGCTCGCCTTCGACGCTGACAAGCTTCATGTCTTTCGCAGACGTCATCAGCACCTGGCCCGCATGGGCGATGGCCTGAATATCATTTTTTGCAGCAACAACTTTGACTCCTTCGTTCTGTGCGAAAATCGATGCTGCATTGGCGGCAGACAACGAGACGTTTTTTCCTGCACCAATATCGACATTTTCGATGGCAGTTGCCGTGAGACTCGTCTTCGCCGACAACTGCAGGTGATCGCCACTGGTAACAGCCACGCCAGCCGGCGCTGTCGCCAACAGGACGGCACGCTGGAGGCGGTCCAGTCTTTCAGAAAGTAACTGACGCTGTTGCTCGACTGCGTTGACCTGCGCCTGGGCAGCTTGCGCGGCTTTCTCGAGGCTTCGCATCAATTGCAAGGCCTCTTTCAACTGCGTCGACGCCGCCTGCATATCGAGTTGCTTGCCTTCCGCATTGGGCTGATCATCTGCGGAAATCAGCAAACCTTTGCCTCCGCGGATTGCGCCGTAACCAGAAGTACGGAGTTCGAAGCCTTCGCCTCTATACTTGAGCTTCTGATTAACCAGATAGCCGAGATCGAGATGACTCGTCCCTGAATGCTCGGTGCTAAGCTTGACTCCCTCCTGCCCCGCCCAATCCTCCATCCGCAGTTTGTTGTTCGCTTGCGTCCGGATCATGTTGCGGGACTGCCAACGGCGATCGCTCGTCACTAAGTCCCGAGCCTGGCTGTGGTGGTGGAAGCCGATGATCTCCGGCTTGTCCGGATCTGCATCGCGAAACGCGATCACGGCTTCGTCGTTGTCCAGCGCCGGAAAGTGAAAACCGGTCTGCAGCTTGCCCGCGAAAGGTTTAGCGAGTCGCAATGGCACGCTCTCTCCGCCCGCCGGCCATTCCGCGAAATCCACGTCAAATCGCACGGTGTAATAGCCAGCCGCGTTCAAATACGCATATTTGTACTGGTCTGGTGACGTCACCCGTGCGCTCAACGTCCCGGCAATCTTCGGCCACTTTGCCTCTTCGAGCTTCAGGCGGAAACGCCGGTTCGCCGGGATGGCTTGATAGGAATTCGTATAGGCCCGGTCCCGTGCGCCCGTATGGATCACTTCGATGACCACCTGCCCATCCGGTGCGTCGGGCAGTACGGTATCCAGGTTCAGCACACGCCCCGGCTGAAGCGCCCGCACATTGCTTTCACCTTCATAGACAACCTGCCAGGCAATCGCCGCTTCGTGGCGCAGTTGCGCCTCCCACTTCGCGCCGTCCTGGTCGAGATGGTGCGTACCGTAGACATACGGCTGACCGTAGGTGGTCGGATCCTGCGGCGCGACGTTCGCCTCGTCCTTGAATCGCTCCCACGCCTGCTCGGGGTTATAGTCCGCCACCAGGAACGACTGCGGCACCGTTGTGGCATGCGTCCTGAGTGCTGTCACGGATTCGGCGCCACTCGCCTCAAGGCCGGCCACTTCGCGATACGGGACCGTCAGGTGCGGGTCCCACTGGTAATGATCAACGTCGTCGGCAAACACCACCTGATCACCGTGTTCAGTCTCGGCGATATAGCTGTAGATCCCAGCCTTCTGCATCAGCATCTGCACGTAGGCCAGGTCGTCAAGTTTGTACTGGAAGCGAAACAGGTGCTTCGGATACTCGCGGCGCAGGCGGAACGCGAACTGATGGCCTTCGAGCCTGTGGCTGCGCAGCACTGCCTCGATGATCTGCGGGGTGGTCTGGTGCTGGTAGATGCGATTGGTAGTCACCGCCTCAAGACGAGCAAAGTGCGACTTGAGCACAATCTCGTACTTGGTAAAGTCCGCAGTCGTCTGCAGCGTCGAGAAACGCGCGATGAAGCCTGAGAACTTCCGGGGCATGCCATCGTCGGGAATGATCGTGCAGGCGGCGTCGCGATTCAGGTAGTCGGTGCGCGCGAGCTGCAGCGGATGCGTAACCACCACGTGCACCTCGGTGGGCTCCCCCATCCGTTCGGTGGCGTGCACTGAGACGATAGACAGCGCAGCCGCAGAATTGATGCCCGGCACCTCAAAGTAATACGCTTGACGCCCCGGAATTGCAGTCAGATTCGATACGAATCGTTTCGCACCGTCAAACAGGTCTGCCATTTCTTGTAGCCCCATATCAAGATAGCACTGCTATGTACCACCATCGCACGCAGAGCCGAAGCAAAAACAATAACCACACACACCCTGACTCCGGAAGAGCTCACTTCCATTATTCAGGTGAATTGTTGTATTTGGTTGAAGCCAGGCGATTGTTGACGTATACCGCTGTTTTTGAGATGTTTTCCGTGCTATATGTCGCACATCCGCTGATGTCCGGCCAGACTAAATGCGATGCGCAATGAGTGCAGGATTTCAAAACAATCAATCCACCAACACCACCGTAGCTTCCGATACGCTTGCAACCGCTCCGTCGAACGCGATTATTTGCGTGGATCCGGATTTGCTTGATTGGTGTCTGGCAGACCTGGACGAACAACTTGGCCGCCAGCTCGACGCCATCCTGCACCACTCGGCTTTTCAGGCGCTCGAATCGGTCTGGCGGGGTCTGCAATTCCTGGTCGACCGCACCGATTTTCGTCAAAACGTCAAAATTGAAGTGCTGGACGTGTCAAAGGAAGCACTCCATCACGACTTCGAAGACACGCCCGATATCATCCAGAGCGGACTGTTCCGGCTGACATACGTCGGCGAGTACGATATGCCAGGCGGTCAGCCGATCGCCGCAATTATCTCCACATTCGAATTCGACCACCGCGCTCCGGATATCGCGCTGTTGCGCAATATCTCAAAAGTCGCCGCCGCCGCCCATATGCCCTTCATCGGCGCGGCCTCGCCAGCCTTCTTCGATAAACCTTCGATGGAAGCTGTTGCAGGCATCCGCGATCTCCCAATTTGGTTCGAACGGGCCGAATACCTGAAATGGAAAGGTTTTCGCGAGACCGAGGATGCGCGCTACGTCGCACTGACCATGCCGCGGGTCCTCGCACGATTGCCCTATGGGTTCGACACGATACCGGTACGCACTTTCAATTACACCGAGAACGTGCGGGAATCTGGCCGAAACGCTTATCTATGGACGAGCGCGGCATTCGCCTTCGCGGTCAATATCGTACGCAGCTTCGTGCGCAATGGCTGGTGCGTGCAGATTCGCGGCCCGCAAGCGGGTGGCCTGATCGACGATATCCCCGTGCATCAATACGATCTTGGCACCGGACAACTCGGCAAAATTTCGACCGAAGCGTTAATTTCAGAAACACGCGAGAATGAATTTGCCGATATTGGATTAGTCCCACTCTCCTACACCAGCAATCACGACCAGACTTGTTTTTTCTCGGCACATTCAACCCAGCGACCACGAACGTACGATGCGCGCGACGCATCGGCGAATAGCCGGATCAACGCGCGTCTGCCGTATGTTTTCCTGCTGTCGCGCATCGCGCATTACCTGAAGCTGATCCAGCGCGAAAACATCGGCACGACACGGGACAGTCGATTGCTCGAGCTTGAGCTGAACACCTGGATTAAATCGCTTGTCACGGAAATGACCGACCCTGGCGATGATCTTCAGGCCGCGCACCCACTGCGCGAGGCCAAGGTGACGGTCGAGGACATCGAAGACAACCCCGGTTTCTTTCGCATCAAGCTGTTCATCGTCCCGCATTTTCAGATCGAAGGTGTCGATATCAACCTCTCGCTGGTTTCGCAGATGCCCAAAGCGAAGCAGTGACATGCATTTCGATGCGCACAACCACACCGCTACTTTCATACCAGACCAACCTAGAAAAAGATGAAGATAACCAGACCGCTGTGGGCCAAGGGGATTTTCATGACGCCGCAGCACTTCCAGCAGCAGGCGCTATGGGAACAGTATGTTCACGACCGGGTCGCGCGGATTGCGAGCCCCGACGCCTGGGGCACGGTCGATGTGGCACTCGACGATCAGGCGCTGAGCGTCAACCGCCTGCAGTGCACGGTACTCGCGCTGCGCCTGCCGGACGGGACACTGATCGACAGCGAAACGGCCGACTGGCTGCCGGCGGCCCGCAGTCTCGACGACGTACCCACCACGGTCGACACCGTGACCGTGCTCGCCGGCGTGGCGCTGATGGATGCCCAGGGCGGAAACTGTGTCGAACCCGGCGAGAAGCCTGCCCGCCCGCGTCGCGTGACCCGCGAATACAAGCACGTTGCCGATCTGAACGGCGACGGGCAGGAAGAAATCAGCGTCGAGCGCAATATGGTCGCGCTGCTGTTCGACTTCGAGCAGGCCGGAGACTACGTGACGTGCCCGATCGCGCGACTCGTACGCACGCCGCAGGGTCGCTTCGAACCCGACACGACATTCGTCCCGCCATGCCTGTTCCTGTCGGCGAGCGATCGCCTCGTGCATCGTGCGCAGCGCATCTCTGAAATTCTGTCTGCCAAGAGCGCCAGTCTTGCGGTGCGTCGCAAAGAGCGTTCGGACCAGATCGCCGACTTCGCCGTGTCCGACGTGGCGCTGTTCTGGCTGCTCCACAGCGTCAACAGCACCTGGCCCGAACTCGCGCGCCTCGTTCAGGCGCCGGACCAGCATCCGGAACGGCTCTATGCAGTACTCGCCCGTCTGGCCGGCTCGTTGCTGACGTTCTCGACAACCGAGTCACTCCAGGCGATCCCGCTGTACGATCACCACGCACCGGAGCCGATGTTTGCCGAGCTCGAATCGTTGATTCGCACGCTGGTCGATGCCGTTATTCCTTCTCGAGTCGTGCCGATCACGCTGGAGCGCATGCGCGCCACAACGTGGTTGGGTCGAATCAACGACGAGCGGCTGACCGAAGGCGCGGAATACTATCTGTCGGTTCAGGCGGCGATGCCGGCTCACGCCCTCATCGAGCATCTGCCACGCCTCTGCAAGGTAGGCGCCCCGGACGAGGTCGAACAGATCGTCAATTCCGCGTTGCCGGGCATCGTGTTGCGGCCGATGTCGCGACTGCCGGCGGCGATTCCCGTGCGGATCGAAAACCAGTACTTCGCGCTGGACAGCAATGACGCCGCGTTCAAGCGGATGATCGACGCGCACGCGTGCCAGATCTACGTTCCAGCATCGATTCCCGAGGCGTCGCTCGAACTGTACGCGGTGCTGCCGTCATGAATACGATGATCCTCGCCGATTCCCTGCTGCTTCCCGTCGCGCTACGCGACACGGCGCGCACGGTCACCGCGTTGGCCAGCGGGCAACTATCGTTTGAGGCGCTGCGCGATCAATGCAACGCACAGATCACCCACATGCGCTCGGAACTGAGTTCGCGCGGCATCGCGGATCACGCAATCAGCGATGCCGTCTATGCGCAGTGCGCGCTGCTCGACGAGGCGGCATTGACGCACCTCACGGGAGTTGCACGCGAAAATTGGGAGAAGCGGCCGCTCCAGGAGGAGCATTTTTCGAGAAACGATGCTGGTGACGAGTTGATCCGGCGTATCGAAGGCCGTTTGCGCGAGCCTCAACCGACAGGGGTGCTGCTCGCGATATTCGCCGCGGTGCTATCGCTTGGATTCGTCGGGCGGTTTGCGGTCGACGGGAGTACCGCGCGTGCATCGCTTATTCGCAAACTCAACGCACGACTGGGGCGCACAAGTGCCGCGGAAGACAACCGCGTAGTACCTGCTTCGATCGTGGTGAATCGTGGCAGTACTCGGACGCTGCGCATTTCTCCACTGGCCTGGGTGGCGATCGCATGCGTTGCGGTCGGCGTCGTCTGGTTTGCGGTCGATCGATGGTTCATTGCCTCGATTGCCCAGCTCGCGCGATAAGGGAGACAGACGATGTGGGTAGGGCCTGGCTTATTCGAGAGGATCACGGGGCATTTCGCGGACGGTTCGGCGGCGGACGACTACGCCCCAGAGGTACAGGTTTTCCTCTCCGTGCGCGACAACATCGAGCGCATCCTGAACAGCCGACGCGGATCGCTCGCGCATCTTCCTGATTACGGGCTCGACGACCTGTCGGAGATCTATCGGCACCTGCCGTCCTCGGCACACAAACTTCAGCGCGCGATCGAGGCCACCCTGCTCACCTACGAACCGCGTTTGAAGCGGGTGGAAATCGAAATTCATGCCCCCGAACCCGGTATGTTGATCAGCTTCACAATGGCCTGTCATTTGCATCGGGAAGGGCTCGTATGCTTCGGCACGAACTTCATGCCGGACGGCAAAACCCGGCTGCGCATGCTACAGGCAGCACTCGATCGATACTGAACGACGGTGAGGATTATATGAGCAAGATCATGATGGCCCTGAAGGGCAATATGACCACAACGGGCGGTGTCGTTCTGGACGGCGATGGGGGCATGCTCGACGACGGCGTGCCGCTCGCAAGGCATTTGGGCCTCGCCTCATGCGCCCGCTGCGGTCATAACGGACAGATGTTCGGTACAGCGTTGAGCTGGGGGCTAACGAGTACACGCGGCGTACGCAACAACGATGTCGTGATGTGTCAGTGTCCTCCGGGGACGAATCGCGTTATCGCCCGCTCGTCCATCTACGACGAGTAAGCGACGCTCTACATTCGACCTTGTCTAGTCGACGATCTGCTCCACACATGCGGCCCTATTCCGATCGGCCAAGTGATCTTTGGATCTGCCCAACCTCACTTTCTGCTCCATCTTCCCGGACGAATCGAGCAGTAACAGCCATTGACGGAATCTCCGAATCCAAGCTGTCAGTGCAGCTGGCGTCATGCCAACTTGCCGCGCAGCATGGGCTATCGAACAGTCACGGGCGAGCCACTGAAACACAGCGGTCACGGCCTCACGCCCCATTGCTCGATTGAGCCCCGTGCCTGTCATTCGCGTATGGAGCTGTCACGATGGCCAACGCGCTCAAGAAAGCCGTGACGAGCATGCCTGCCCAGTTGTGGCGATCATTGACCTGGGATGGGGGAAAGGAACTGCCCGATCATGCTCGCTTCACAATTGAGTCTGGTGTGAAGGTCTTCTTCGCCGACCCGAACAGCCCATGGCAACGTGGCACGAACGAAAACACGAACGGTCTTCTACGACAATACTTCCCGAAGGGCACGGATCTGTCCCGGTGGAGCGCTCGATAAATTCGAGCCGTTGCTAGGGTCTGTTTACATTCGATGAAATGTGTTTACATCTTGTCTTTTGCGCGAGCGGGTCAAGATGATTCGAACGTTATTGAGCGATGAAGTATGGGCACGAATCGAATCCGTCATGCCGGGCAAGGAAGGCGATCCAGGGCGCACGGCGACCGACAATCGTTGGTTTGTCGAAGCTGTCCTCTGGATCGGCCGAACCGGCTGCCCCTGGCGCGATCTGCCGAAAGAGTTCGGCCGATGGCATACGGTGTACATGCGCTTCTCTCGGTGGCGTCGCAAAGGCGTTTGGGAACGCGTGGCGCACGCCGTGTCCGACGAGACGGAGATCAAACGTGTGCTGATCGACTCGACCATCGTGCGTGCGCACCAGCATTCGGCCGGCGCTCGAAAAAAAGCGGCCCGCAAGCGCTCGGCCGCTCGCGCGGAGGACTGACGACCAAGCTGCATCTGGCCGTCGACGAAGCCGGGCGGCCTCTGCGAATGATCGTCACCGAAGGACAGGTCTCGGACATTTCGTGTGCGCACGAATTGGTCGAGCATCTGCGCACGGGTGCTGTGATTGCTGACAAAGGCTACGACTCGGATGCCTTCGTGAACACCATCCGCGCTACGCGTGCGAAGGCCGTTATCCCGCCGCGCTCGAACCGAAAGACCAAGCGTCGGTACAGCCGCGCGCTGTATCGAACTCGGAACATCGTCGAACGCTTCTTCAATCGCATCAAACATTTTCGTCGCGTCTCCACTCGTTACGACAAGCTCGCCGGCAACTATTTCGCCTTCGCGGTGCTTGCCTGCGCCTTTGGGCCGCTGGTGAGAATGTGAACAGGACCTAATACGCTGAACACCAGGCCCCGGAAAACACTCGGCTGGAAAACACCTGCCGAAGCTCTGGACGAGTATCTCAGGTCTATTCAACAATCTAGCCGGTTGAATCCGCCCTGCACACGCGTGGCCCGTTTTCGGGAAAGTCGGGGGGGGGCTCGCGTGGATCGGCAACGAGCGTTGCAAAAGGCTGGTGGTGCCCCCCTCGACCCGATTCGCCCCCTACTTCATCGCCACCAACGGCCCGACAAACTGCTCAAAGTGCGGCAACCAGATCGGTATCGCCTCCTTGACCGAAAACATCCCGTGCCCGTTCTTGCCGAACGGCGGCTCGACAATCATCTGCCCGCGCCCACCTGCCCCTTGAAACGCGGCAAACCAGGTCGCCACAACCTCCGGCGCAAAATACTTGTCGTTCTGCACGTAATGCCAGAGCACCGGCACCCTCGTCGTGCTCGCGAAATGCCCGATCGTGTCGGCCATCTGCTTCGGATCGCACGGCATGCCGGGATGAGTCGTCGGGTTCCCCCCACGCCCGCCCGAGAAGTTCACCACCGCGACCACCCCTTGCGGCGCGTAGCTGGCCGCCGCCAGCGAAGCAAAACCGCCCGCCGACTGCCCGACCAGCACGACGCGGTTCCGATCCACCTGCGGCAACGTCTGCCCATACCGCACCGCCGCCAACACATCGCGCGCGGCCTGCTGGCCGGCACCAAGATAATCGGGATGCCGGCACGACCCCGCATCCTCTTCATCGACCCCGCCCGTCGCCCCGTACCCGCGGCGGATCGGCACGATGACCGCGAAACCGAGTTGCACGAAAGTCCGGATCTGCGGCAACGCGCGGTAGCGGCCCACCTTCGGCCGGTCGCGCGGATCGGGCGGGCTGCCGTGGCTCAGCACGATCAGCGGAAAAGGCCCGGGGCCGTCCGGCATGTAGGTGGTGGCGACGATGTCCCGCGTGCCCGCCCCTTCGTCGACCGGGATCTTGACGACGGTTTCATGCAGATCCGGCGCGATGGACGTGTCTTCGACCGCCGTCGCCGCGCAGCCGACGACGGAAGCGACCAACGCGCCCGAGATCAGCGCCCGGCACAGGCGGATGGCGATCCGGTTTCGACGAACGACGATGCTCATGGGTGATCCCTCCACGAATCCGCAGCCGACGCGACGGCCCACGCTGCCGCGACACATACGGCGAAGGCATCAGTGTATCCGGGCGGCGGCGCGGTCGGGACAACCGCACGCGCACAGCCCGCCGCACCGGCATCGCGATCGTCACCCGCCATCACCACCGGTAACTCACATCCCCCGTCACCATCAACCGCGAGCCATAGAAACACCCGCCCGCCGAAAAACACGACGACACATAAGTCCGGTCGAACAGGTTGTTCACGTGTGCTGCAACACGCCACCCCTTCCACGCAGGCCGTTCAACGCCAAGGTCATACGACAGCCCAAGATCGAACAGCACGACAGCCGGCACATCGAACGTATTGACGTTGTCGCCCGCGCTACGCCCGACATAACGCATACCTCCGCCCACCCTCAACCCGCGCAACCCAGGCCGCTCAACCGCATAATCCAGCCACAGCGACGCGAGATGGCGCGGCACCGCCGCCACGCGCTTGCCGACGACGGCCGGATCCGTATCGGCCTGCACCGTCGTGTCGAGATACGTGTACGCGGCAATCACATCCAGTTGCTTCCACACGCGCGCACGCCCTTCCAGCTCGATCCCGCGCGATCGCACCTCCCCCGTCTGCACATTGAAGAACGGATGCGCCGGATCCGCGGTCAGGACATTGCGCTGGCGAATATCGAACGCCGCGATCGACGCGTTCCGCAGCCGATCCGGCGACTGATAACGCAACCCGGCCTCAAACTGCTTCGCCTTCGTCGGCGTGAACGGCTGTCCATCGAAGCGCGTGCCGAGCGCCGGTTCGAACGACGTCGAATAGCTCAGGTACGGCGCGAAGCCGCTATCGAACAGATAGACCGCTCCCGCACGCCCGGTGAACGCCCGCGTGCTCTGCCGCACGCTCGCGGAGCGCAGCAGGTCATCGGTCGTCGTGCGCGACCACTCCTCCCGCCCGCCGAGCGTAAAGACCCACCGATCCCAGCGCACCTGATCCTGCAGATAGACGCCGATCCGGTCAGGCGTCTGACGCGTCTGCTGCGCGACCGGCGGCACCGCATACGGCTGCCCGTAATCGGGCGCCCGCGTATCGAGCGGCGGCGCCGCGCCAAAGCCCGACCCGACGAGATTCGCCACCGCATGCTCATACGACAGCCCGGCCAGCACCGTATGCTCGACCGGCCCCGTCATCACGCGCATCTCGGCCTGGTTGTCGAGCGCGAGATGATTCACGTGCTCGCGCGACCACGACAGCGAACGATTCAGCACGCCCGGCGCCAGATACGGCGCGATGAAATTGACGGCCGCACCCGCGAAGTCGACATCGAGATGCGTATAGCGCACGTTCTGCCGGACCTTCCACGTCGAATCGAAACGATGCTCGAACGCATAACCGATCATCGCCTGCGTGCGGTCGTAGGTATCGAAGCCCGGCAGCCCCGGAAAGAAATGCGTCGGAATCCGCCTTCCCGCATCCGGCCAAAGCGTGCCGAGGGCCGGCAGCCAGCCCGCGAAGTTGTTGTGCGGATCGCGCTGGAACGACCCCAGCAGCGTGAAACGCGTATCGGCATTCGGCTGCCACGACAGCGACGGCGCGACGACGATCCGCTGCTGCCGCGAATAATCGATCTGCTCGTCGGCACGGCGTGCGAGGCCGTCGAGCCGGTAGCGCCACGTGCCGTCCTGCGTCACGGGCCCGCTGAAATCGAATGCAAGCTGCCCGCGATCGCGGTTGCCGGTCTGCACGGCAAGCAGGCGCTGCGCATCGCGCGTCGGCCGCTTGCTGACCATGTCGACGATGCCGCCGGGGCTCGCCTGTCCGTACAGCACCGACGCCGGGCCGCGCAACACGTCGATGCGTTCGAGCGTCCACGGATCGACGACGCTCGCGGCCCAGTTCACGCCTTTCGGCAGCGGCAGGCCGTCGAGCATCTGTGGATTGATCGCCGCCGCCGCGAACCCGCCGAAGCCGCGCAGGAACACGCTTTCGAGCACGCCGCCGGGGCGCGAGTCCGCATAGGCGCCGGGCGTGTAGCGCAGGCTCTCGCCGACGCTGTGCACGTCCTGACTATCCATCTGTTCACGCGTGACGACCGACAGGCCCTGCGGCACCTCGACGATCGCCGTGTCGGTCTTGGTGCCCGCGCGCGATACGTCGGCCGCGACGCCCTGCACGGGGCCGACGCCCGTCTCGCGCCGCCCGTCGACGACGATCGGCGCGAGCATCGGCGCATTCGCGGGCTCGCCCGCGTCCGGCGCATCCTTCGCCGCGGCGGCAACCGGCATCGCGGCCGTGCAGGCCAGTGCGGCCGCCCAGCCCGGCACGCGCCGCAACGCCGCGCGCGGCAACGGAAATCCTGGCCGCGCACGGCGGCCGGTGTGTGATCGATTCATCTCGGGTTATCCGGAAAGCGGAGACGGACATCGGCGGATACGCCGCGCCCTTGAGTAGAGAGTCGGGCCGCTCATGCAACAGCGACCTCGACTGAACAGCGAATGGGAATCATTTACGCCGACGCGGCGCGGGTAAATGCCGGTGGACGCAATCGACGAATGTGTGGCGCGCATCGATCGAGCTCGGATTTATTCATCCGACGTTAACAAAATGTCACGTTTGAATATCGTTATCCTGAACGACCAAACGAATGATCGGATGATAGGATAGCGACACCCTCAAGTTTCAAGCGAAACACGCAATGTCAAGCCTGCCCCCGGCCACACGACACTCGCTCGTCGATTCGGCGATCGAGATCCTCAAATCCAACATCACTTCCGGCATCTGGCGCGTCGGTCAGCGCATTCCGACCGAGCTCGATCTCGCGAAACAGCTCGAGGTCGGGCGCAACACGGTGCGCGAGGCCGTCCGTACGCTCGCGTATTCCGGCGTGCTCGAAGTACGCCAGGGCGACGGCACCTATGTGCGCCGCAACGTCGATCCGGCGGAGACGATGCGCGACGTCGATCGCGCCGCGCGCAGCGACCATCTCGAACTGCAGTGCATGCTCGAAACGGAATGCGCGCGCTACGCGGCGCGCCGGCGCACCGACGAGGATCTCGCGACGCTGCGCAAGCTGCTGAAGGCTCGCGGCGAGCGCGAAGCGACGCGCGACGTGAAGAAGTTCGTCGAGCGCGACCGCGCGTTTCACATCGCCGTGGCCGCCGCATCGCACAATCACGCGCTGGAAGCGCTGTATCGCTATTTCTCGGGCTCGATCCTCGCGAACGTCGAAGACATCCTCGTCGAACTCGACGAGGCCGAGATTCCCGAGCCGGACATGCGGGCGCACCAGGCGGTGCTCGACGCGATCGAACAGCGCGACGAGAACAAGGCGGTTCGCGCGACGCTCGCGATCCTCAAGCCTCAGATGACCTGGCTCGAGACCCGCGAGACGCCCGCCGCCTGACGCGCCCGGCCCGCGCTACGCCGCGACGGCCTCGATCACGTCGATCTGCCCGTCCGGCGCGGCGCGCACCCCGGCGGGCCGCCAGCCGGCGGCGCCGAGCAACGCGTCGTATTCGTCGCGCGTGCGCTCGCGGCCACTGCCCCAGCACATCATGTGGATGTCGTAGAGCTTCGAGAAATGCGCGACGCCCGGCGCCGGCACGACCCGTTCGATCACGAACACCCGCGCGCCGTCCCGGGCGCTTTCGCGCGCCCGCTGGAGGATCGCCACGCACTCGTCGTCGTTCCAGTCATGCAGGATCAGCTTCAGCAGATAGACGTCGGCCGCCGGCACCGCGTCGAACATGTTGCCGCCCGCCTTGCTGCAGCGCGCGCTCACGCCCATCCGCTGCGCCCAGTCATCCGCATCGCCGTCGATCACTTCGGGCAGGTCGAACACGACGCCGGTCAGTGACGGAAATCGCCGCAGCAGGCTGCACAGCATGTGCCCCTGGCCGCCGCCGATGTCGCACGCATGCGTGCCCGGCGCGAACGTGACGTCGCGCAGCGCATCGACGACCTGTTCCGACTGCACGGTCGAGAAGCTCGACATCGCGCGCTTGAAATCGGTGCGGTAACGTTCGTGGTCCTTCGCATAGTCGAACGCCATCGCGCCGAACTCGCGAATGAAGCCGTTCTGCTGTCCCTCGCGCACCATGTCGGGCAGGTGTGCCCAGATCGCGTAGTGCTCGGGGCCTTCCTGCAGCAGCACGAAATCGCGCAGCGTGCTCGGGGCGTGCGCATGCAGCAGCGCCCCCGACGCGGTGGCCCGGAAGCCGCGGCGCGTGTCCTCGTCGAGCAGGCCGAGCGACGCAAGCGCGCGCAGCAACCGATACAGCAGCGGCTCGTCGACGTCGAGCTTCGCTGCGAGCGCGGCCGACGACACCGGTGCGTCCGTCGTGACCGCATCGAACACGCCGAGCCGCGTGCCCGCATACAGGATCCGGCTGCGCCAGCGTCCGAACAGCGTATCCAGCACCTGTTTTGCCGCATTTTCCATAAAGCACTCCTGAACATGAATCGACCGCGCCGGCGCGTGACGCACCGGGCGATCGCATCGTCAATGAAGCATGCGGATCACTGCTCGTGCAGGAACTCCCGGATCGGGTAGCCGACGTGGCGCTGCGCATCGAGCGTGTAGCCGAGGATGCGGTCGCCGCGCTTGAGCTCCGTGATGTTGTGCACGCTTCCCTTCGGCCCGAGCACGCGCACGTGCCAGTCGTCCTGCGCGATGATGTTGATCGCGCGATTGGCGGCATTCTTCGCCTCGATCAGCAGCAGCGGACGCGTCTCGACCTTCGCGCGCCCGACCACGACGCGGCGCGCCTTGCCCTGCACGTTGACGGCGAGGATCTCCGCGCCCGATTCGAGCTCGGCGAGATAGCGCGTGCGGTTGTCCGGCGCGACGACGTACGAATGGAGCGCGGCGGCGTTCACGCGGAACGGGCGCGTCGGCATGTACGGCAGCGGGTGCGTCTCGCTGCTGATGAGGATCATGCCGGTCGAATAGGAGCCGACGAGGATGCCCTCGTCCTGCTCGAAGCGCGAGCAGGTATCGACGCACACGCGTTCGCCCGGCCCCAGGTGCGTGAGCCCGACGATCTCGATTTCCTCGAGCTGCAGATCCTCGACCGTGTCGCTGCAGATCGACACGAGTTGCGTGGCCTGCCCGACCTGCGTCGGCGTGAGCAGCACGCCCTCGGGGCCGCGCTGCAGCACGTTCAGCGTGACCTCCGCATCCTCCAGGTCGGCGACGACGGTGATCAGCTCGCCCGTCGCTCGATCGGCGGCCGCCAGCAGGATCTCGAGCGGGATCTTGCTCGGGTCCTGCAGGAACTCGACGAGCAGCCACGGCGTGGAGGTCGACAGCTCGCACGCACGGGTGAGCGTCGCCTCGCCCGTCACCTCGATGAACACGCCGAGTTCGACGCCGTCCGGCACCGCGAAATCGACCGGCAGGCCATCCTTCACGAGGATGATCTGCACCTGCTCGAGCAGCGCGGCATCGGCCGGCTGCCGATCGACGACCGCGACCTTGCGCGCGCTCGGCGGCAGCCGGCCGGCCTGCTCCGCATCCTTCACGACGAATGCGGACACGCCGACATGCAGCGCTTCCTCGGTGATCTCGTCCGCGAGCTCGCCGATGTTGCGCAGGTCAATCCAGGAAAGCTTCTTCAAGGCCAATCTCCTTCGAAAGGGGATAACGCAGGTTGAATGACAGGATGAAACTAGCGGCTGACGGAAACGGCCAAACGCGACGCGGCGGCCCTCATCCGGCAATCCACCCAGCCGGCGCCCGGTTCGTAGCCGGCAAGCCGGACACCGGGCGCGACATCGGCGAGACCGACGCGCGCGCCGTCGTCGGTCCGGAACTGCACCGCACGGTCGCCGCGCATCACGACGCGCGTATTCGCGCCGGATGCGCTGCGCGTGTGCAGCGCGACGAGCGGCGCGGATTCGATCCGCACGCGGCCGACCACGATCGCGCGCGTGTCGCCTGCCGCGCCGACCGTCAGGATCCGCTCGCCGGAACACAGCAGCGAAAGCTGGCGCGCGCGGTCGCCGCCGCAGAACACGAACGATTCGGCCGAGCCCGCGTCGATGCCGAACGTGAGCGGCTGGCCAGGCGGGTGCGCGGCGCCGGCCGCGACGACGAGCAGCATGCTGGTCGCGCTCGCGCCGGCCAGCACGCACTCTTCGCCGTCCAGCTGCGAACAGCCGTCGATCACCGCATGCAGCCCGGCGCCGAGCGGCTCGACGCGCTGCACCTCGAACGTTTTCAGCTTCAGCGGCTCGCGCGGGCGCAGCTCGCCGCAGGCAGCCAGCACGCCGCGCAATGCGGCCGCATCGCGCGGTGCGAACGCGATGTCGACCGGCGACTGCGCATGCTTGCGCGCGAGGTAGGCCGCGCCGTGCGGATCGGCCAGCGACACGACGATGCGGCACGCGGCATCGCGGACACCCGCGAGCAGGCGCTCGAGCGGCACCGTCGTCGCGAGCGCGTAGTCGAGCAGCACGAGCGCGTGCCGCGCGATCGCGGCGCGCGCGGCGTCGAAATCGGCCGCGCCGTCGATCCTCACGCGAACGCCCGCGAGCGGCGCATGCGCGTCGTCGACCAGCGTCGCGACGCCCGCCGTCGAGACGGCCAGTTGCGCGGCCGCGCCGGGCGCGCACGTGTCGCGCCCGGTCTCGGCCACCACGAAGCGGCACGCGCCGGCCCTCGCTGCGTCGGCCGCGACGGCGCCTGCCTGCGCGCCGAATGCGCGCAGGTCGATCCACGGATAGCGATGCATGGAAACCCTCGATATTCGGAAAAAACCGGGCGCGACGGCCCGGCGCACCGGCTCAGGCGGCCAGGTGCGCGGCGCGCCGGTCGACGCCGTGCACGGCATCGGACAGGCGGCGGATCAGCGGTGCGGCTTTCGGCGCGGCGAACACGTTGCGACCGGCCGCAATGCCGAGCGCCCCCGCGTGCATCACGCGCGACGTGAACGCGACGAACTCGTCTTCCGGCAGCTTCGCGCCGCCCGCGACCAGCACCGGCAGCGACGAGCCGGCGATGATGTCGGCCATGCTCGCGGCGTCGCCGCTGTACGGCAGCTTGACGATGTCGGCGCCGAGATCCGCCGCGACGTTCGCCGCGTGGGCAATCAGTTCGGTCTGCGGACGATCGCCGAGGCCCGGGCCGCGCGGATAGATCATCGCGAGCAGCGGCAGCGACCAGCGCGCGCACTCGGTCGCGATGCGGCTCAGGTCGAGCAGTTGCTGGCTTTCCGTTTTCGAGCCGAGATTCACGTGCACGCTGACCGCGTCCGCGCCGCTCGCCAGCGCATCCTCGACGCTCGCGAACAGCGTCTTCGCGTTCGCATCCTCCGCGTAGCGCGTGCAGCCGTTCAGGTGCACGACGAGCGCGAGATCGCTCAGCACGTCGGGCGACAGGAAGCGCGCGCGGCCGCGATGCACGACGATCGCGTCGCCGCCGTGCGCGGCGATGTCGCCAACCAGTTGCCGCAACTGCTGCGGATGGGCGATGGGCCCGTCCGCGAGCGAATGGTCGAGCGGCACCATCAGACACTTGCCCGACGCGGCGCGCACCACCCGCCGCATCCTGAGCGCCTTGCCAGAAACCGATAGAAGAGCGTCCATCCTTGATTCCTCGCCGGAAATGGAGAGGCCGGCCCGTGCACTTCAGCCTGCCCCCGGAGTGCCCGCTTGCGGGCGGAACTGGAGCAACAACCGAGCAACGCTTGCAGCAAATCTTGCATCGTGTAAGACTTGCATAGACCCAATCATCCTATGATTGGATCATCCTTGCAAGTACATTGCGAGCGATCCCGCTTCCCGACCGGGGGACGCATTCGACGCGGCATCGGGTCCCCTTTGCAGACAACGGCAGCACATCAACCTGTGAGGTGTCTATGAAGTTCGGCGTGTCCTTTTTGCCCGATACCGGCCCGGCCGACCGCCCGGCGGCCGACTACTACGCGCACGCGCTGAAGCTCAGCGCGCTGGCCGACCGGCTCGGCTACGCGTACGTGAAGATGACCGAGCACTACCTGAAGCCGTACGGCGGCTACAGCCCGTCGCCGCTGATGTTCCTCGCGGCCGCGGCCGCACAGACGAAGTCGATCCGCCTGATGACGGGCGGCATCCAGGCGTCGTTCCATCATCCGATCCAGCTCGCGGCCGAGGCCGCGCAGCTCGACGCGATCTCGAACGGGCGGCTCGAGCTGGGCTTCGCGCGCGCGTTCCTGCCGTACGAATTCGATGCGTTCGGCATCGATCTCGATTCGAGCAAGGCGCGTTTCCAGCAGACGATCGACGCGACGGTGCGCCTGCTCGCCGAGGAATCGGTCAGCGAGGACACGCCGTTTTTCCGCTATCGCGACGCGCAATCGCTGCCGCGCCCGACGCAGCAGCCGCGCCCGCCGGTCTGGGTCGCCGCGCTGCTCACGCCGTCCAGCTTCGAGTGGATCGGCGAACGCGGCTTCAACCTGCTGATGGCCGCGCCGCCGCGCAAGGCCGCGCTCGCGAAGACACAGGAGATGGTGGCGCTCTATCGCGAGACGTTCGAGCGCCATCACGGCCACACCGGCCGCCGGCCGCAGGTCGCGATCAGCATCCCGCTGATGATCGGCACGTCGGACGCGCACGCGCTGGCGCTCGCGGAGCCGCGCCTGCGCCATCACTGGCGCTATTTCGCGGAAGCCGCGAAATCGTGGGACCAGGTGCAGTCGTCGGCTTACCAGGGCTACAACGAGGCGATGAAGAACAAGATGGGCGGGATGGACACGGCCGACCTCGACGCGACCGCCGTGCTCGGCGCGCCCGACACCGTGCGCCAGCGCATTCGCGCGCTGGAAGCCGATCTCGGGCTCGACGCGATCCTGTGGCACATCGACTATGGCGCGCAGCCGTACGAGCTGATGAGCAACAACCTGGAGGTGTTCGCCCGCGACGTGCTGCCGGGACTGTGACGCCATGCCGATCCCTTCCGGACCCACAGCGAACTCGCCCATGACACCCTCCCTGTCACTCGACACGATCGTCGTCGGCGCCGGCATCGGCGGCCTGGCCGCCGCGCTCGCGCTGCGCCGCGCCGGCCATCGGGTCACCGTCCTCGAGCAGAGCCGGGCGTTCCGGGAAGTCGGCGCGGGGCTGCAGGTCGTGCCGAACGCCACGCGCGCGCTGCGCGCGCTCGGCGTGCTCGACCGGCAGCGGCTGGCCGCCGTCGCCCCGACCGCGACGATCCGCCGCCGCTGGCAGGACGGCAGCCTGCTCGGCGCCTTCCCGCTCGGCGACGACGTCGAGGCCGCCTTCAACGCGCCGTACTGGAACACGCATCGCGCCGACCTGCATGCCGCGCTGCTCGACGCCGTGCGCGACCCGTATACAGCCGGCCCGCCCGTCGCCGTGCTCGGCGGCGTCGCGGTGCGCGGGCTCGTCGCGTGCGGGCCGGACGGCGCGACGCTCGTCGATGCGGCGGGCACGCGCTGGCGCGCGGATCTCGTCGTCGCGGCCGACGGCATTCATTCGACGCTGCGCCACGCGCTGCTCGGCGACGACGCGCCGCACTACAGCGGCGACGACGCGTATCGCGCGCTGATCGACGTCGATGCGATCGATCCGCGCTCGCCCGTGTTCGAGATCGTCAAGGAACCGCAGGTGACGATCTGGCTCGGGCCCGGCCGGCACGCGATCCATTACTGGGTGCGCGACCGCCAGCTGCTGAACCTCGTCGTGATCGTGCCGGGCGACGGCAGCACGCGCGAATCGTGGAGCAGCAAGGGCGACCGCGCGACGCTCGAGGCCGAGCTCGACGGCTGGGATCCGCGCCTCGTCGGGCTGATCCGCTGCGCGTCGGACCTGAGCCGCTGGTCGCTGCACGACCGCCAGCCGCTCAAGCGCTGGGTGTGGGACAGCGTGTGCCTGCTCGGCGATGCGTGCCATCCGATGCTGCCGTACCAGTCGCAGGGCGCCGCGCAGGCGCTCGAGGACGCGGTCGTGCTCGGCCGGTGCGTGACGGGGCTCGCGTCGAAGGACGCGCTCGGCGCCGCGCTGGTCGAGTACCAGCGCTTGCGGATCGACCGCAGCGCGCGGATCCAGCTTGCGTCGGCCGGCAACGGCGGCGTGTTCCACCTGCCCGACGGCCCCGAGCAACAGGCGCGCGACGCCGAGCTCAAGTCGCGCCGCGCCGACTTCAAGTCCTACCACTGGACCTGGGCCGACGCGTACCAGCTTTGACGCCCGCCCCGGCGCCGCGTGGCGCGCGCCGCGCGGCGCCGGGGCCCTCGTGACAGGACCGCATCATGATGAACACCGTGGACATTGCGCAGCAACTGAAACAGGCGATGCGCGGCGTAGCCGCCACCGTCACGATCGTCACGACCGGCGGCGACGGCGCCGCGGCCGCACCGTGCGCGCTGACCGCCAGCTCGTTCACGTCGGTCGCGCTCGATCCGCCGACCGTGCTGGTGTGCATCAACCGGCGCGCCAGCATTCACGCGTCGATCACCGGCCACCGGCGCTTCTGCGTGAACGCGCTGCGAAGCTGCCACGTGCCGCTCGCGCTCGCGTGCAGCACGACGGGCTCCGAGGCGCGTTTCGCGCACGATGCGTGGCGCACCGACGCGGCGACCGGCCTGCCCTACCTCGAGAACGCGCAGACGTCGTTCTTCTGCGACACGCTCGAACAGGTCGAGGTCGGCTCGCATTCGATCCTGGTCGGACGGGTCACGCGCGTCGCGATGTCCGACGACGTGAACCCGCTGATGTACGTGAACGGCGCATTCGCCGCCGTCCGCTCGCTGTCGCCCGATGCCGGCGCCGGCCAGTGACACCCCGATGCGTGCGTCACGCGTGATGCCACGCGCAATCGTTGCGTGCGCTGCAGTCACGCTGCGCGCGCCTATCCCGCATTACCATTGCGCCGCATGCACGCGACGACACGGAGAAGCCGATGGCACCCGACCTGAACCTGCTGATTTCGCTCGACGCGCTGCTCGAAGAGGGGAGCGTCGTCGGCGCCGCACGCCGCATGAACCTCAGCCCGCCCGCGATGAGCCGCACGCTCGCGCGCATCCGCGAAACGGTCGGCGACCCGATCTTCGTGCAAGCCGGCCGCAAGATGGTGCCGACGCCGCGCGCGCTCGAGCTGCGCGGCGTCGTGCGCGAAACCGTGGAGCGCGCGTCGCAGTTGCTCGCCCCGTCCGCGGAAATCGATCTCGGCACGCTCGACAAGCAGTTCAACGTGCGCGCGAACGACATCTTCGTCGGCCTGCACAGCAGCCGCCTGCTCGAGGAGATGGCGCGCGGGATGCCGCGCGCGATGCTGCGCTTCACGCCCGAGGAAGACGACATCGACGACGATGCCTTGCGCAGCGGCCGCATCGACCTGTTCATCAGCGCATCGCGCCGCCTGGGGCCGGAAATTCGCGTGCAGCCGCTGTTCACGACGACCTTCGTCGGCCTCGCGCGCGACGACCACCCGATCTTCGACGACGACATCACGCCCGAGCGCTTCGCGCGCTGGCCGCATATCGGCGTCTCGCGGCGCGGCAAGTCGGCGGGGCCGATCGACGACGCGCTCGCCGCGCGCGGGCTCGCGCGGCACGTGCTGCTCGTCGTGCCGACGCCATATGCGGCGATCTTCGCGCTGCAGGCGTCGGACCTGATCCTGCCGCTGCCCGAACATCTCGCGCGCCGCGCGGTGCAGGCCGGGCTCGGCGTGCGCGCGTTCGAACTGCCGGTGCCGCTCGAAACCGTGCTGATCACGCAGGCGTGGCATCCGCGCTTCCAGAGCGACCCCGCGCACCAGTGGTTGCGACGTGTCGTGCGCGGGCTGTGCACGGGCCAGCCGGCGCTGCACCCGGCGCACGCATGACGCATGCGTCGCACGCACTCGTCGAGTGCAAAGACGTCACTGTTCCGCATGCATGGCTCGACCGTAGACTGGCTTCGTCCTTTCTCATGGAGCAAGCGCAGTGCATGATGCAGCCGATCAGACGCGCGCCGTCGCGGCGCCGCCCCGCCGCCTGAATCGCGCGGCCGCGGCGCTGATCGCGCGCATCGACATCTTCACGCCGCGCGGCGCGTATGTCGCGCGCTCGGTCATTGCCGCCGCGCTCGCGCTCGGCGTCGCGTACCTGCTCGAACTGGAAACCCCGTACTCGGCGGCGTCGACGGTGCTGCTCGTGATCAACCCCGTGCAGGGCGCCGTGATCGGCAAGGGCGTGTGGCGCGTGGTCGGCACCATCGCGGGGATGGTCGTCGCGTTCGTGCTGATGGGCTGCTTCGCGCAGCAGCCGCTGCTGTTCATCCTCGGCTTCGCGTTCTGGCTCGGCCTCTGCGTTGCAGGCATGACGCTGCTGCGGCACTTCCGCGCGTCGGGCACCGTGGTGGCCGGCTACACGATCGGCCTCGCGACCTACGGCGCGATGCAGCATCCCGAGCTGACCTTCGAGCACGTGATCGGGCGCGGCTCGACGGTCGCGATCGGCGTGCTGTGCCTGAGCCTCGTGTCGATGCTGCTCGGCACGCGCGACGTGCACGCCAAACTCGAAGCGCTGGTGACGCGCGTCACGGCCGACGTCGCACGGGCCATCGCCGCGCAGCGCAACGGCCTCGCGGCGGCGCCCGCCGACGACAAGCGGCACGCGCTGTTCGCCGGCATCTACGGCATCGACGATCTGCTCGCGCTCGGCAAGGCCGAATCGGAAGATCTCGCGCAGCGCGCGGCTGCCGTGCGGCACGGGATGGCGTCGCTGTTCGGCGCGCTCGCGGGCGGCACGCCGCCGCTGCCGGCCGACAGTCCCGGCGCGCAAGCGGTCGCGTCGCTGCAGCCGCGCCTCGCGGCCGCGTGGCAGGCCGCCGCCGATGCATTGGGCGCCGGCCCCGGCGGCGCGGCGCACGCGCTTGCGCTGCTGGGCGACGCGCGCGAACGCTTGCGCGACGCGCTCGACGGCATCGCGCTCGGCGATCCGCGCGACGAGGCGGCGTGGCTGATTGCCGGCGAGCGGCTGATCGAACAGATCGACGACTACCGCGCGGCGCTCGACGGGCTCGTCGAATTGCAGCGCCCGCGGCCGGGCGACCGGCCCGCCCGGGTGCACTTTCACCGCGATACGGGCGCCGCGCTGCGCAACGGCGTGCGCTCGGCCTGCGCGATCGCGCTCTCCGGCGCGTTCTGGCTCGCGACCGGCTGGAACCAGGGCGACATGATGCTGCTCGTCGTCGCGCCGTACTGCGCGCTGCTCGCGACCGCCGGCAACCCGGCCGCCGGCGCGCAGGCGTTCGTCAAGGGCACGGTGCTGGCCGTGCCGGCCGCGTTCGTGTGCGCGTTCGGCATCCTGCCGCGCATCGAAGGCTTTCCGCTGCTCGTCGCGGCACTCGCGCTGTTCTGGATGCCCGGCATCTACGCGACGAGCGTGCCGAAGACCTCGCTGGCGGGGCTCGCGTATCTGGTCGCGTTCAACACGCTGACCGGCGCGACCAATCCGTTCCGCCCCGACGTCGCGCTGTTCCTGAACCAGTCGGTCGCGTGGGTGCTCGCCACCTTCCTCACGCTGCTCACGTTCCGGCTGATCCTGCCGCGCAACCTGGCCACCGACGCCACGCGGCTGCGCCGCACGATCCGCGACGACACGCTCGCGCTCATAGCCGGCAAGCGCGTCACGGCGGCGGGCTGGCAGCAGCGCCAGCAGCACCGCATCGCGCAGCTCGGCGCGCTGCTCGCGAGCCAGCCGGCCGCGATGACGCAGGCGAGCATCGAGGCGCTCGCGGCGCTGCACGTCGGCAAGGAACTGCTGCGCATCCGCCGCGGCGCCGCGCGTGACGGGCTGCCCGACGCCGCGCGACGCCGCGTGCGCGCCGGGCTCGCCGGCCTGGCGCGGCATGCCGCCGCCCCCACGCGCGCGGCCCGGCATGCACGGCGCGCCGCGCACGCCCTCGCCGGCCTCGCCGCCGCACAGCCCGGCAACGCCGAACTGAAGTGGCTGATGGCCGCCTTCGCCGACGTCCACGTGCTGCTGCACACGTACGCCGCCTATTTCACCGCCGTTCCGGAGCGCGCCCGCGATGCTCAGTGAATTCCCGCTGGCCGGCATCTACCTGCCGCCCTTCTTCGTCTATGCGTGCGCGACCGTGCCGCTTTACATGGTCGTGCGCGCGCTGCTCGCCCGGCTCGGCGTGCTGCGCCGCGTGTGGCATCCGGCGCTGTTCGAGTTCGCGATTTCGCTCGTGCTGGTCGCCACGCTGATCCTCTACTTCTAGCCCCTCGTCGGAACGTCTCGCGTCATGTCGCTCAAACCCCTCCTCCGCTCCCTGCTGACGCTCGCCACGGTGGCCGTCGCGATCGTGCTCGTCGCCGCGCTCTGGCATGCGTACGTGCTCGCGCCGTGGACGCGCGACGCGCGCGTCAGCGCGCACGTCGTGCGGATCGCGCCCGAAGTGTCGGGCACCGTCGTCGAAGTCGCCGTGGTCGACAACCAGCGTGTCGCGAAAGGCGACGTGCTGTACCGGATCGATCCGCAGCGCTTCGCGCTGGCGGTGGAGCAGGCCGAAGCGCAAGTCGCCGCGACCGCCGAGGCGATGCGCCAGAAGCGCGACGAAGCGCAGCGGCGCACCGGCCTCGACGATCTCGTGCCGCGCGAGGACATCCAGCGCTCGAGCCGCGCGGTGGCGATCGCGCAGGCCGAGCACCGCAAGGCGCTGGCGGCGCTCGACGTCGCCCGGCTCGACCTCGAACGCACGACGCTGCGCTCGCCGGTCGACGGTTACGTGACGCAGCTGCGCCTGCGTCACGGCGACTACGCGGTCGAGGGCAAACCCGGCATCTCGGTGCTCGACGCGCACAGCTTCTGGATCACCGGCTATTTCGAGGAAACCAAGCTGCGCCGCATCGCGACGGGTGCGCCCGCAACGATCCGGCTGATGGGCTTCGATCCGCTGCTGAGCGGGCACGTGACGAGCATCGGCCGCGGCATCGCGGACGAGAACGGCACGCTCGACGAACTCGGCCTGCCGGCGGTCAATCCGACCTTCAGCTGGGTGCGGCTCGCGCAGCGCATTCCGGTGCGCATCGAGATTGACCGGGTGCCGGCCGGCGTGCTGCTGGCGGCAGGCATGACGTGCAGCGTCGAAGTCGGCGAACGCGGACGCGAGCGCACGCCGCGCGGCCGGCTCGCGTCGTGGCTGCACGCGTGGATGTGAAGATGGCGACGATGCGATTCCCGCTCCCTGCGCTGCGTGCGACACGCTGCGCGCGTACCTTCATCGCGGCCTGCACGTGCGCGCTGGCCGCCTGCACGACCGTCGGCCCCGATTACGTGGCGCCGCAGCCCGCGCACCCGCCCGGCTGGAGCGCGCCGCGTGACACGGTCACCACCGATCCCGCGCAGTTGCAGAACTGGTGGCGCACGTTCGGCGACGCACGGCTCGATGCGCTGGTCGACCAGGCGACCGCGCACAACCAGGATCTCGCGATCGCGCGCCAGCGGCTGCTGCAGGCGCGCGCCGAACGCGACCAGATCGCGAGCCGCCTCGGCCCGACCGTCACCGCGGGCGGCAATGCCGACGCGTTACGCTCGTCACGGGCGCTCGACTGGCCGCCCGGGATCGGCCAGTCGCGCACCTACCGGCTCGGCTTCGATGCGTCGTGGGAACTCGACCTGTTCGGCGGCACGCGACGCGCGGTCGAATCGGCCGACGCGCGGATCGATGCGCTCGACGACGATCGCCACGCGATCCTCGTGAGCCTGCTGGCCGAGCTCGCGTCGGATTACGCGGCGCTGCGCGCGACCCAGGAGCGGCTGCGGATCGCGACGGACAACGTCGCGAGCCTCGACGCCACGCGGCGGCTGACCGAGCAGTCGAACCGGCGCGGCCTCGGTACGTCGTTCGCGGTCGCGCAGGCGCGTGCCGAGCTGCAGCTCGCGCAGGCGACCTTGCCGCCGCTGCATCAGGACGTCGCGCGGCTCGCCCACGCGATCGGCGTGCTCGTCGGCGGTTTTCCGGAAACGCTGCGCGACACGCTGAGCGCGCCCGGCGCGACCCTGCCGGTCGCGCCCGCACTGCCCGTCACGTTGCCGTCGGACGTGATCCGCGAACGCCCCGACATTCGCGCCGCCGAACGGCGGCTTGCCGCCGCGACCGCGCAGATCGGCGTCGCACGCGCCGAGCAGTTTCCGCATTTCGCGATCCCGCTGAGCCTCGGCACGACGGCGAGCCTCGTGCAGGACCTGTTTTCGGGCGCGAGCGTCGCCTGGTCGGTCGCACTCGACGGCACGCAGACGCTGTACGACGGCGGCCGCGCGAAAGCCGGCGTCGACGCCGCGCGCGCGGCGGCCGAGGCCGCCCGGCTGGCATACGAGCAGCGCATCCGCGGCGCGTTTCGCGATGTCGAGGACGCGCTGGTGGCGATCGGCGCCGCGCGCGACCGGCAGGCCATGCTCGCCGCGGCGGTCGACAGCAGCCAGGATGCGCAGTCGCGCGCGACGCGGCTATACCGCAACGGCCTCGGCGAATACCTGTCGGTGCTGACGGCGCAGCGCGCGACGTACCGCGCACGCGATGCGCTCGCACTCAGCCGGCTCGCGCAGGTGCAAGGCGCGATCGCACTCTACAAGTCGCTCGGCGTCGGCTGGCGCGACGCGCCGCCGGTCGCGCAGGCCGGCGCGCCGCCAGCGAACGCGAATTGAACGCCGCCACCCGGCGCCCCGACGCTTCGGCGTCGCCCATCCACCGGAGAAATCCCGATGCCCGCTCTCAATCCGAATGATTTCGCGTTACACGACATCCATCGCTTTCCGGTCTGCGTGTTTCGCGCCGAACACGCGACGCCGGGCTACGCGCCCCGCTGGGAAGGCGAGATCGACACGCTGATGCGCCACGGCGAGCCGTTCGTGATCGTCTACGACGAGCTCGATACCGACGAGAGCCACGACGACCGCAAGCATCGCGCGGTCTGGCTCAAGCAGAACAAGGCGGCGCTGGGCGCCGTCTGCAAGGCGCTCATCAGCGTCGAACCCGATCCCGACCGGCGCGCGGAAGTCGCCGCTCAGGGCGAAGTCGCCGTCAAGGCATTCGGGATTCCGCATCATGCGGTGGCGTCGTTCGAGCAAGCCGTCTCGCTCGCCACGCAACTCACGCAGCAGCCTTCGGAGAACGAAGCACGGCAGGCCGGACAACGGGCATGATGCGGCCGGTGCGCCACGCCACGTTGAATTCACCACCGACACGAGGGCCGGCATGCGCTATCCCACCCTGACGATCACCGGCTCGCACACGCTTGCGTCATGTCCGTCGCGGCTCCCCGATCCCGGCGAAATCCTGTTGTGGCGACTGCGCGGCGAATGGCAGCTCGTCACCAGCGAGCGAGGCCATCTCTACCTGTCGAAGACCGAACTGCGGCGTGCCCGGTCGCATCCGAATCGCGCGCACGGCCGACGCTTCGCGATCGGGCGGTCGGCGCTGCGCGCGATCCTGGGGACGCTGGCCGGCCGCGCGGCCGACGAGCTGACGCTGGTCGACCGCGATGCCGACCATATCGCGGTCGCGGGCTGCGACGGGCTGGACGGGCTCGACGTCGTGGTCGGCCATGCCGGGATCTGGATCGTCATCGCGATCGCCCGTGGCCCGATCGGGCTGGGCAAGGCGCAGACCGGCGCGCTCGCCGATCCGGCATCGCGCGACCAGCTTCGGCTGGACAGCATCTCGAATGCGTGCGGGACCGGACACGGCGCCACGCTCGATGCGCTGGCGCCGCTCGCGGGGGCATTCCGCGAGGTCGATACGCCGCATGCCGGCCACTGGCGCCTGCTCGATATCCCGCTCTCCGGCCTGGCCTGCGCGGCAACCCTGGCCGCTCGCCAGATGGATCGCATCCATGCGGTGGGCTGGCGCGGCGAGCGGAAGGACTGGCTGGCCGATCGCGATCGGCATCTGCGCGCGGCAAAGGTGCGCGCGGCGGCCGCCTCGGTCGCGGCCTGACCGGCCGGCTTCGAAGCCCTCGCGTCGCACGTCTGCACGACGGTCGCCGTCGGCATCGCCGACGGGTGTCGTTCATGGGAGCGCACGAAGGTTGCCGGTTATGGGAGCCGGCGGCTTCAAAGCAAGGTAGCGGCCCCGCCGCTTCCGCCTTCCTCCCGCATGGCCTTCCCCTCCATCAAACCTCCATCTTTCCGCACAAAAAACTCCATCGGGCGCACGCACACTGCGATCCGACAATGCGGGCCGTTGGGTGCCTGCGTCTCATGGAGTCCACATGAAAATTCAGAAACGAGCCTGCTACGGCGCCGTGTGCGCGCTGGTGGCGGCGATGCTGGCGGGCTGCGGGCCCGCCGAACAGCAGGCCGCCGCGCCGGCCACCCCGGTTGCGGCGATGACGCTGGCCGGCGCCCCCCTCGACCTGACCGAAGACCTGCCGGGCCGCGTCGCGGCCGTCCGGATCGCCGAGATCCGGCCGCAGGTCAGCGGCATCGTGCAGCGGCGGCTGTTCGAGCAGGGCACGGAAGTGCGCGCCGGCCAGCCGCTGTTCCAGATCAACCCGGCGCCGTTCAAGGCCGACATGGACACGGCCGCGGCGGCCCTGCAACGCGCGGAAGCCGCGCTCGAGCGGGCCAAGGTGCAGACCACCCGTCTTAAACCGCTGGTCGAGGCCGACGCGATCAGCCGCCAGGTGTACGACGATTCGGTATCGCAACGCGATCAGGCCGCCGCCGACGTCGCGCAGGCCCGTGCGACGCTCGCCCGCCGCCAGCTCGACCTGAAGTTCGCGACCGTCGAGGCGCCGATCACGGGCCGCATCGACCAGGCCCTCGTGACCGAGGGTGCGCTGGTCGCGAGCAGCGACAGCCAGCCGATGGCGCGCATCCAGCAGATCGACCAGGTCTACGTGGACGTGCGCCAGCCGGCCGCATCGCTCGAATCGCTGCGCGGCGCGCTCGCGGCCCAGCCGGACACCGCCGGCAACGGGCTGCCGGTCGACGTGCTGCGCGACGACGATTCGCGCTACGACGCGCGCGGCCGCATGCTGTTCTCCGGCGTCAACGTCGACCCGGGCACCGGCGACGTGCTGCTGCGCGTGCTGGTCGACAACCCGAAGCGCGAGCTGCTGCCGGGCATGTACGTGCGTGCCCGCATCCCGCGCGGGCATTTCGACAACGCGCTGACCGTGCCGCAGCAGGCCATCGTCCGCGCGGGCGGCAAGCCGCAGGTGTGGGTGCTCGACGCGAAGAGCCAGGCGCACCTGAAGGCCGTCGAATTGGGCGAGCTGACGAACCGCAGCTACCGCATCAAATCGGGGCTGCAGGCGGGCCAGAAGGTCGTCGTCGAAGGCATGGAGCGCCTGAGCGACGGCGCGGCCGTGACGGCGACCGCATGGAAGGCGCCTGAAGCGGTCAAGACCGCTTCGTCGCACTGAGTCACGGGGAGCCTCCAGTCATGTCCCAATTCTTCATCCGGCGCCCGGTCTTCGCGTGGGTGATCGCCCTCTTCATCATCCTGCTGGGCCTGATCGCCATCCCCGAACTGCCGGTTGCGCGCTATCCGTCGGTCGCGCCGCCGACCGTCACCATTACCGCCACCTACCCGGGCGCCACGCCGCAGACGATGAACGACAGCGTGCTGAGCCTCATCGAGCGCGAGCTGTCCGGCGTGCGGAACCTGCTGTACTTCGAATCGGCGTCGGATACCTCCGGCCAGGCGAAGATCACCGCGACCTTCAAGCCCGGCACCGATTCGGCGATGGCGCAGGTCGAGGTGCAGAACAAGCTCAAGTCGGTCGAGCCGCGCCTGCCGCCCGTCGTGCGGCAAAACGGCGTGATCGTGGAATCCGCCTCCACGGGCTTCCTGTTGTTCGTCGGCCTGAAGTCGGACAGCGGCCGCTACGACGAAAACGCGCTGGCCGACTATATGGCGCGCAACATCGTCGAGGACCTGCGACGTGTCGAAGGCGTCGGCAAGGTGCAGCTGTTCGGCGCCGAACAGGCGATGCGCATCTGGGTCGATCCGCAGAAGCTGATCACCTACGGCCTGTCGATGAACGACCTGACGACGGCCGTCAGCCAGCAGAACGTGCAGATCGCCCCGGGCAGCCTCGGTGCGGCGCCCGCGCTGCCGGGCCAGCGCGTCACGGTGCCGCTCACCGCGCAAGGCCAGCTCACGACGCCGGAGCAGTTCGCGAAGATCGTGCTGCGCGCGAATGCGAACGGCTCGAAGGTCGTGCTCGGCGATGTCGCGCGGGTCGAACTCGGCCCGCAGGCGTTCACCTTCGTCAACAGCGAGAACGGCAAGCCCGCCACCTTCGCCGGCGTGCAGCTGGCGCCGGGCGCCAATGCGGTGAAGACCGCCGAGGCCGTGCGCGAGCAGCTCGACATGATCGCCAAGACGATGCCGGCCGGCATGACCTACTCGATCCCGTTCGATACCGCGCCGTTCGTGAAGATCTCGATCGAGAAGGTGATTCACACGCTGATCGAAGCGATGGTGCTCGTGTTCCTGGTGATGTACCTGTTCCTGCAGAACGTGCGCTACACGCTGATCCCGGCGATCGTCGCGCCGGTGGCGATGCTCGGCACCTTCACGGTCATGCTGATGACAGGCTTCTCGATCAACGTGCTGACGATGTTCGGCATGGTGCTCGCGATCGGCATCATCGTCGACGATGCGATCGTCGTCGTGGAGAACGTCGAACGCCTGATGGTGGAAGAAGGCCTGTCGCCGAAGGACGCGACGATCAAGGCCATGAAGGAAATCACCGGCGCGATCATCGGGATCACGCTGGTGCTGACGGCCGTGTTCCTGCCGATGGCGTTGTCGAGCGGTTCGGTTGGGGTGATCTATCAGCAGTTCACGATGTCGATGGCCGTGTCGATCATGTTCTCGGCCCTGCTCGCGCTGACGCTGACGCCGGCCCTGTGCGCGACGATGCTCAAGCCGGTCGAGCATGGCCACCACGAGAAGCGCGGCTTCTTCGGCTGGTTCAACCGCCGCTTCGACCGCCTCACGCAATGGTACGAGACGCGCGTCGGCCGGCTGGTCGGCCGCACGGGCCGCATGATGCTGCTGTTCGTCGCGATTTCCGCCGCGCTGGTATTCGGCTTCCGCATGCTGCCGTCGTCGTTCCTGCCCGAGGAAGACCAGGGCTACTTCATGACCGGCTTCCTGCTCCCGGCGGATTCGACCGTCGAGCGCACCGGCGACGTGGTCAAGACGCTCGAGAAGCATCTCGCATCGCGTCCGGGCATCGAATCGAGCATCTCGATCATCGGCTACGGCTTCTCCGGCCTCGGCTCCAACGCGGCACTGAACTACGCGGTGCTCAAGGACTGGGACAAGCGCGGAGACGCAACCGCGATGGACGAAGCGATGCGCGCGCAGGCCGCGATGGGCGGCGTGACGGAAGGCACGGTCATGAGCCTGTTGCCGCCCGCGATCGACGGGCTGGGCACCAGCTCGGGCTTCACGATGCGCCTGCAGGATCGCGCGAACCAGGGCTACGCGGCGCTCAAGGCGGCCGAAACCAGGCTGCTCGAACTGGCCGCGCAAAGCAAGGTGGTGACCGGCGTCTATCCGGACAGCCTGCCGGCCGGCACGAGCGTGAAGCTGGACATCGACCGCGACAAGGCCGAAGCGCTCGGCGTGTCGTTCACGACCATCAGCGACACGCTGTCGGCCGCGATGGGCTCGACCTACGTGAACGACTTCCCGAACGCGGGCCGCATGCAGCAGGTGATCATCCAGGCCGACGCGCCGGCGCGCATGCAGATCGAGAACGTGATGAAGCTCTACGTGCGCAACGCGACCGGCGGCATGGTGCCGCTGTCCGAAGTGGTGCGTCCGGTCTGGTCGGAAACCCCGCTGCAGATGGTGCGCTACCAGGGTTATCCGTCCGCACGGATCTCCGGCGGCTCGGCCCCCGGCTACTCCAGCGGCGCGGCAATGGCCGAGATGGAACGTCTGGCCGCGCAGTTGCCGCCGGGCTTCACGGTGGCGTGGACCGGCCAGTCGCTGCAGGAGCGCGAGTCGGCTTCGCAGGCGCCGATGCTGATGGCACTGTCGATGGTCGTCGTGTTCCTGGTGCTCGCGGCGCTCTACGAGAGCTGGGCGATTCCGTTGTCGGTGATGCTGGTGGTGCCGCTCGGCCTGATCGGCGCACTCGGCGCCGTGATGCTCCGCGGGCTGCCGAACGACGTGTTCTTCAAGGTCGGGATGATCACCGTGATCGGCCTGTCGGCGAAGAACGCGATCCTGATCGTGGAGGTCGCGAAGCAGTTGCGCGAGGAAGGCATGGGGCTGATCGAGTCGGCCGTGCAGGCATCGAAGCTGCGCCTGCGCCCGATCCTGATGACCTCGCTCGCGTTCGGCCTCGGCGTCGTACCGCTGATGATCGCGACCGGCGCGAGCGCCGAAACGCAGCACGCGATCGGCACCGGCGTGTTCGGCGGCATGGTGACCGCCACCGTGCTGGCCATTTTCTTCGTTCCGGTTTTCCATGTGTTCGTGATGAGCATCCAGGAACGCCTCTCGGCATGGCGCGCATCCGGCAAGCAGCCCGCCGCCGTGACCCACGAACATGAAGGTTGATGCCATGCGATTACTCATTCTTTCCGCTGCGGTATCCGCCGCTCTCGCGCTGTCGGCGTGCTCGATGGCGCCGAAGCTGGTCAGGCCCGAGATGCCGGTGCCGACCGCCTATACGACGGCTGCCGCGGCCGACCAGCACGCGAACGCGGCCGATCTCGGCTGGCGCACGATGTTCGGCGACCGTCGCCTGCAGCGCCTGATCGAGCTCGCGCTCGAGAACAACCGCGACCTGCGCCTGGCCGCGCTGAACGTCCAGGCCGCGGAAGCGCAGTACGGCATCCAGCGTTCCGCGCGCCTGCCGTCGATCGGCGCCGGCGCGAGCTTCACGCGCCAGCGCACGGCGGCCGATTCGCAATCGAACCCGCCGCTGCTCGAAAACACGCAGAACCAGTACGGCGTGAACGTCGGCGTCAGCGCGTTCGAGATCGACCTGTTCGGCCGCGTGAAGTCGCTGTCCGATGCGGCGTTCGCGCGCTACCTCGCGACCGATCACGGCCGTCGCGCCGTGCAGATCGCGCTCGTCGGCTCCGTGGCCAACGCGTATTTCGCCGAGCGCCTCGCGCAGGAACAGCGCGCGCTGTCCGAACGCACGCTGGGCGACTGGCGCCAGTCGCTCGATCTCGCACGCCGGCTCAAGCTCGCGGATCAGGCCAGCGGCGTGGACATCGCGCAGGCCGAAGGCCAGGTCGCGAGCGCCAGCGCCGATCTCGAGGCGCGTTCGCGCGCCGTCGAGCAGGCGAACAACGCGCTGCGGCTGCTGGTGGGCACCGACCTGCCGAAGACCCTGCCCGACCCGCTGTCGCTGGAACGCCAGCCGGTGATGACGCAACTGCCGGCCGGGCTGCCGTCGGAGTTGCTGTACCGCCGGCCGGACATCCAGCAGGCCGAGCAGAACCTCGTCGCCGCCAACGCCGATATCGGCGCGGCGCGCGCGGCGTTCTTCCCGCGCCTGTCGCTGACCTCGTCGATCGGCTTCCTCAGCCCGGGGCTGGGCAGCCTGTTCGACGGCGGCCAGCGCGTGTGGAGCTTCGCGCCGCAGGTCACGCTGCCGATTTTCCAGGGCGGCCGGCTGCGTTCCGAGCTGAATCTCGCGGAAGTGCGCAAGTCCAGCGCGGTCGTCGAGTACGAACGCGCGATCCAGACCGCGTTCCGCGAAGTGGCCGACGGCCTCGCCGGGCGCGAGACCTTCAGCCGCCAGATCGACGCGCAGACGAAGGTCGTCAAGAGCGCCGAGCGCCGCACCGATCTCGTGAACCTGCGCTATCGCGCCGGCATCGAGGATCGGCTGGAGCTGCTCGACTCGCAGCGGCAGCTGTATGCCGCGCGCCAGGCGTTGCTGGATCTGCGCAACGCCGAACTGAACAACGCGGTCGCGCTCTACAAGGCGCTCGGCGGCGGGCTGATCGACACCGACGTGCCGCCCGCCAACAACGTGGCGAACCACTGAGCCATGAGCCGTCGCCGATCCGTTCGCGACGACTGAAAGCACGGTGAAGTCCGGCGGCGCACGTGCCGCGCCGCCGGCCCGCCTACCGGTCACGCTCACTTCCAGTGAACCCGATGAACCCTCTGATACTCATTGCCGAAGACGATCCGGAGATCGCCGACATACTCGACGCCTACCTCGCCCACGACGGCTTTCGCACCTACCGCGTCGGCCACGGCCAGGCCGTGCTCGACGTGCAGCCCGTGTTGAAGCCCGACCTGATCCTGCTCGACGTCAGGATGCCGCAGAAGGACGGCTGGGAAGTCCTGGTCGAACTGCGACGCCGCGGCGACACGCCGATCGTCATCATCACGGCGCTCGACCGCGAGATCGATCGCTTGCAGGGGCTGCGCTTCGGCGCCGACGACTACATCACGAAGCCGTTCAATCCGGCCGAGGTGGTCGCGCGCATCCGTGCGATCCTGCGTCGCGTCGAAACAGCCGCGTCGGGACGCTTCATCAAGGTCGGCAACCTTGAAATCGACACGCAAAGCTACCTGACCACGGTCCGCACGGACGCCGGAGAAACCGGCGTGTCGCTGACGCTGACCGAATTCCGGCTGCTCGCGCACCTGGCCGGCTCGCCGAACCGCGTGTTCACGCGCAGCGAACTGATCGACGCCTGCCTCGCCGACGTCGATGCGCTGGAGCGTACCGTCGACAGCCATATCAGCCGGCTGCGCAAGAAGCTCGAATGCGCGGGCGCGTCGGGGATGCCGGAGGTGATGCGCGGCGTCGGCTACCGGCTGCGCAGCACGCAGTGAACGCGCGTCATGGATCGCGGCGGCGTGTGGCGCGGATCTTCGGCCTCCTGACGGTTGCTGTCGGGCTGACGATCGCCGATGCAGCGTTCGTCGCGTACTGCCTGATTCATGCGGTCTGGTTTCCCGCGACGAACGGCGCGCTCGCAGCCGTGATTCGCGAGACACCGGACTACCTGGTACTTGCCGCGTTGCTGTTGGCCGGACTGGTCCCGTCGGTCGTCGATCTGGTCAAACTGCTGCGCGCGCCGCGCACCCGTCGATGAACACGCGAGTCCGGTCACGTCGCGCATGGGAGCCATCCATGGGAACGCGAGAAGGTAGCCGATTATGGGAAGCGGCTACCTTGAAGCGACGCCCGACGCCCGACGCGTTACGCGCGCCGCCGGTAAGTGCCCGGCGTGCTCCCGGTCCAGTGCCGGAACGCGCGATGGAACGCGCTCGGATCGTCGAAGCCGATGTCGGCGCCGATCGCCGCGATCGTGTCGGGCGTGTCGGTCAGCCGCTGGATCGCGATGTCGCGCCGCAGTTCGTCCTTGAGCACCTGGAACGTCGTCCCTTCGGCAGCCAGGTGGCGGCTCAGCGTGCGCACCGAGCAATGCAGGTGCTCGGCCGCCTGGTCGATCGCCGGCAGGTCGGGCAACGCTTCCGACAGGTACTGCCGCACGCGATGGCACACCCGCTGTTCGCTGAACGATTCGAAGATCCAGTCGCCCGGTGCGCGCGCAAGGAACTTGCGCAGGTTGCGCTTGCTCTGCCGGATCGGCGCATCGAGGTAGTCCGCGCTGAAACGCATCAGCGTGCGCTCGCAATCGAATTGCACGGAACCGGTGAAGAAGTACAGGTGATCGACCGCATGGCGCGGCCGCGGGCACGCGAACTCGATCCGCAGCAGCGGGATCTTCTGCCCGATCAGCCAGGAGCACACGCCATGCACGAGCTTGAGCATCAGTTCCTGGCCGAGCGCGCCGATCGGGCCGATGGCGTCGTTCGGGCGCAGCAGCACCTGCGCGACGAGACCGTCGCGCTTCGATTCGACGAAGAAATCGTCGAGCAGGATATGGAAGAATTGCCCGAAGCGATGCAGCGCCGTTTCGAGGTTGCGCGCATCGAGCAGGCTCAGGCACAGGTACTTCAGCGTGCCGCCGCGCAGCGGGCGCGAGAAGATGCCGGGCATCTCGTCGTCGAGGTCGATCGCGAGCGTGCGGTACAGCGTCGAGAACTGCTCCTCCGTCACGCGCGCGTGCGGCTCGCCGAGCAGCTCGATCGGGATGCCGGCCCCGCGCAGGTAGCGCTCGACGATGTCGCGCTGCACGCCCGCGCTCGCGAGGAAGCCATTGACGAGCGAGATCGGCACCGTCGCGCTCGGCGACGGCAGCGCACGCCCGGGCTGGGCGGAAAGTGAATCTGAACCGGTCATCGCGTCCCCGTCGATCGAACCGCTCGCATTGTACTTGAGCGGCCCGCGCGTCTGCTTCGGGGCCTACGGCGCGCCGGGCCGCGCAGCCGCGGCCGCGCGGCGCTTCGACGCCATCAGTCGGTGCGGCTGAGTTCCCGGCGCAGGATCTTGCCGACGGTCGACTTCGGCAGCCGGTCGACGAAGCGAACGAGCTTCGGCACCTTGTAGCCCGCGAGGCTCTGGCGGCAATGCGCGACGAGTTGTTCCTCCGTCACGTCGGCATCCTGCGCCAGCACCACGAACAGCTTCACGGCCTCGCCGGTACGCGCGTCCGGCACGCCGATGCAGGCGCATTCGGCGACGCCCGGCGCCGCGGTAGCCACGGCTTCCACTTCGTTCGGGTACACGTTGAAGCCCGACACGATGATCATGTCCTTCTTGCGGTCGACGATCCGCAGGAAACCGGCTGCGTCGAACACGCCGACGTCGCCGGTGCGGAAATAGCCGTCGGCCGTGAACGCGGCCGCATTCGCATCCGGTTTGCGCCAGTAGCCGCCCATCACCTGCGGCCCCTTCACGCAGATCTCGCCCGCGTCGCCGATCGCCACCTCGTTGTCCTGTTCGTCGAGCAGCTTCACGTCGGTCGACGGCAGCGGCACGCCGGTGGTGCCCGTGAACGCGTCGATCGACTGCGGGTTGAACGACACGACCGGCGACGTTTCCGACAGCCCGTAGCCCTCGCGGATGAAGTTGCCCGTCACCGCTTGCCAGCGCGACGAGATCACGTCGATCACGGCCGCGCCGCCGCCGGCCGACAGCTTCAGCCGCGACCAGTCGACTTCCGTCAGGCGCGGATGGCCGGCGAGCCCCGCGTACAGCGTGTTCACGCCGACGAACACCGTCGGCCGCGCGGCCTTCAGCACGTCGATGAAGCCGTCCATGTCGCGCGGGTTCGCAACCAGCCAGTTCTGCGCGCCGATCGCGAAGTAGGACAGGAAGTTCACCGTCAGCGCGAAGATGTGATACAGCGGGATCGCCGTGACGACGACCTCCTCGCCCGGCGCGCGCGCGGCCGGCACGATCGCCCCGAACTGCTCGATGTTCGCGACGAGGTTGCGGTGCGACAGCGCGGCGCCCTTCGACAGGCCGGTCGTGCCGCCGGTGTACTGCAGCAGCAGCAGGTCCGCGCCGCCGAGCGCGACCGGTTCGAGCGCGAGCGACTCCCCGGCGGCAATGGCAGCCGCGAGCGGGATCGAACCGGGCGGCAGAGCGTCGCACGCGCCGGCCGGCGCATCGACGACGCCGAGATCGCCGCGCCCGACGCTCAGCACGGTGCGCACGCGCGTGCCGCCGGCCACTTCGGCGAACGTGCCCATCGACCCGCCGCACACCACGGCGACTTCGACGCCCGCGTCATCGAGCTGATGCTCGAGTTCGCGCGCCGTATAGAGCGGGTTCACGTTGACCTGGATCGCGCCGATCTTCGCGACGGCGATGAAGACGACCGGAAACGCGAGCACGTTGGGCAGCATCACGGCCACGCGATCGCCCTTGCGGACGCCCGCGACCTGCTGCAGATACGCGGCCAGCGCGGTCGACAGGCGGTCGACGTCGGCATAGGTGAGCGTGCGGCCCGACGCGCGGAACGCCGGCTTGTCGGCGAACCGGCGCATCGCGTCGTCCAGCAGCGCGCTGACGGAAGGAAAGCGATCGGGATCGATCTCGGCGGGGATCGCGCCATATGACGCGGTCCAGTGTCTCTTGATCATGTAGGTATCCTTGTGCGGCCGGCGCGCAGGCTTCGCGCATCGCGGGAACCGCTCCCGGATCGATGCTGGCGCCGCTCGGTCGACACCCCGTGCCGCTTGGGCGCAGGTCGTCTCACGAAGGCCGACTATCGCCCGCCGGCCGTGCTTTGCAAATGATCGATGCGGCCGTAAAGATGATCGAAACGGACACGCAAGCAAGGTCATCGGAAGATCCCGCGCGACAAGACCGATATCGCGGCCACGCTGGCCTTTCTGAACGAAGTCGCGTAGCCTCCGCGATTCTTCACTGCAAAAGCGCATCCCCTCGATCTTCTTGCTCCATGTTGACGCTATACAAGTACGCGCTTGGCCCGATCCTGCTGGCTCAGGCGCGTTGGTTGCGCAGAACCGCGCTGCGCCTGCCCGAGGCCAACGGTCCCCGTAACGGGAGCGAGGGCGCGGACGATGGTTCGACGGCGCCCCTGCGCATCCTGGTGGTCGGCGATTCTTCGGCGGCGGGCGTGGGCGTGGACGAGCAGGAACAGGCACTGGCGCAGCCGGTTGCACGGCTCCTGGCACGCGCCACGGGCCGACGGGTCGAATGGCAACTGATCGCGAAGTCCGGCGTCAATACGGACGAGGCGTTGAAGCTGTCGATGTGCAGCACGATCGGGCCGGCCGACTACCTCGTCACGGCGCTCGGCACGAACGACGTCACGTCCCAGCGCAAGCCGGGGCAATTCATCCGCGACTATATCGCGCTCGCGGATCATCTCGGACTGCGAACCGGCGCCGCCGGCATCGTCGTGACGGGATTGCCGCCGTTGCGCATCCTGCCGGCCGCACCGCATCCGCTGCGGTGGTACCTCGGCCGCTACGCCATTCGACTCGACCGGATCTTGCAGCGCTGGGTCGACCTCCATCCCGCGCGACGTTACGTGTCGCTCGAGTGGGCCGCGAATCCCGCCGAGATGGCAATCGACCGGTACCATCCCGGGCCGAATCAATATCGCCGATGGGCCGAACTCGTCACCGACAAAATTCTGACGTTGCTCGGCGAGACGGGCGCGCCTCGACACACGGGAAAGTAGCCGACATCGGGCAAGACGGCGCGCCGGCGCCATGCGCGGCAGACGGTCCGGCCCACGGGCGGCGGCCGGACTCAGGGTGAACCCTGTGGCGACCCGGCGCATTCGAGGGCAGAATCGCGTACCTGGAATCGGTATCGAATCGGACTCAGGACTCACCCATGCTGCGCGACGCGCCGTTGAAACCGGCCAGGACACGGCCCCCCGGCGATCGGTCGCCCGACGCCGCGCTGCCCGCCATGCTGCGCGAGAAGTGCTTCTCGCCGTCCAAGCACGCGGTCCTGCTGCAGGTCGCGTCGGACCTGGGGCTCGACGCCGCCGCCGTGCTGGCGGGGACCGGTCTCGATCCCGCCGCGATCGCCGATCCGTTCACGCTCACGTCGTCCCGGCAGTTCCTGACCGCCGCGGGCAACGCGATCCGCGCCTACGGCAAGCCGGATCTCGGCGTGCGGGTCGGGCACCGGCTGCACGCGTCGAGCTACGGAATGTACGGCTACGCGATGCTGTGCTCGGAATCGATGGCCCACGCGTTCGACTCGGCCGTCAAATACCACCAGCTCGCGAACCCCATGCTCGAAATCGGCTGGGTCGTGCAGGACGACACGGTTTCGTGGCTGTTTCCCGACCGGGAAACCATGCCGCTGCCCTGTCTCGACGAGCCGCTGTACCGCTTCCTGATCGACATGCAGTTCGCGCTGCACGTGACGATCATCAAGGACGTGATGGGCGCGTGGTGCGTGCCGGCGCGTGCGCAGTTCACGCAGCCGGAGCCGCCGCACGCAGCCATGCTGTCCGACGCGCTCGAATGCCCGCTCGCGTTCGGCCAGCCGCGCAACGTGCTCAGCTACCCGGCCGCGTGGCTCACGCGCGCACCGCAGCTCGCGAACCCGATCACCGCCGCGCAGGTGTCGTCGCACTGCGCGCGGCTGCTCGACGAACTGCGCACCCAGTCGGGCGTCACGCGCCGCGTCTACCAGGAACTCACGCGCATGCCGGGGCAGTTCCCGGACCTCGACGCGATCGCACGGACGCTGTGCATCACCGCGCGCACGCTGCGCCGCAAGCTCGAGGCCGAAGGCACGTCGTACAGTGAACTGCTGACGAGCGTGCGCAAGGCGCTGGCGATCGACTACCTGACCACGACCACGCTCAGCACCGAGGACATCGCATTGACGCTCGGCTTCAGCGACGCGGTGGGGTTCCGTCACGCGTTCAAGCGCTGGACCGGCAGGACGCCGAGCGACGTGCGGCGCAAGCGGGGCGGTTGAACGCGGGCATCGACGATGGTCAGCGCCCGTCGCCGACAGCAGGCGCAGCCACCACCAGCGCGAACTCGAACACCGCACCGCGCCCGGCCCGGTCGACCAGCCGGATGCTGCTGCCGTTGAGCGCCAGCATCCGGTGCACGATCAGCAGCCCGAGGCCGCCGCTTGTCACCGCGCCGCCGCTCATCGGCCGCTGCGGCCGCTGGAACAGCCCTTCGCGCCGGGCCGCCGGAATCCCTTCCCCGGTATCGGCGACAGTCACGAGCACGCGGTCGCCGCGCGGCTCCAGCGCGACCTCGACCTCGCCGTGCGCCGGCGTATGCCGCAGCGCGTTGTCGAGCAGGTTGGTCAGCACGCGCTCGATCATCCCGAGATCGGCCGACACGACCGGCACCCGCGGCGGAATCCGCGCATGCAGCGCGACGCCGCGCGCCTGCGCGGTCAGCTCGAATTTCTGGAACACGTCCTGCACGAGATCGACGAGCGAGAACGGCTCGCGCTCGGCCTGCACGCCGCCCGATTCGAGCCGTGCGAGCTCGAACAGCGCCTGCGCGAGCCGGCCGACCTTCGCGCTCTGCGCGAGCGCGATCGACAGGTAGCGCCGCCGTTCGGGTTCGGCGAGCGTGTCGGACTTCAGCGACAGCGTCTCGAGATAGCCATGCAGCGACGTGAGCGGCGTGCGCAGGTCGTGCGAGATGTTCGTGATCAGTTCGCGCCGCTGCTGGTCCTGGTGCGTCAGCGCGCGCCACTGGTCGCCGATCCGGTCGGCCATCTGCGCGAACGCGGATTCGAGCACGACGATGTCGTCGCCACGGCGGCCCGGCGGCGAGCGCGGCACCGGCGGCTGCGTGTCGGGCGTGCCGTTCGCGTCGAAGCGGCGCATCGCATCCGTCAGCCGGCGCAGCGGGCGCGTGATGAAGCTGAACGCGGTGAGGCCCGCGAGCAGGCCGAGCAGCGCGACCAGCGCCATCGACCACAGTGTCGTGCGCAGTACGTTGCCGGCGTCGACGCGCGCGGCCAGCCGGTCGTGCGCCTCGCCGAGCAGCACCACGTAGATGTAGCCCGACGGCGGCTGCCCCGCGCGCTGCAGCGGCGCGGCGCTGAACACCTTGCGCGCGTCGAGGCTGCGCGGGTCGTCGCCGAGGATCGGCAGCGGCTCGCCCGCGATGAAGCGCCGCACGGGCGCGAGATCGACGCGGTCGCGCTTCACGTGGCCGGGCGGCGCATCGTCGCCCTTGATGCGCCCCGCGTTGTCGAGCAGGTACACCTCGACGCTCGGGTTCACGCCCATCAACTGGCCGAACAGCGTGCGCACGGCATCCGGGCGCAGCCCGTTCGCATCCATCAGCGGCGCGCTGTGGGTCACGCTGTTGACGATATTGGCGGCCAGGTCGCGCGACAGCCCCTGCACGACCTCCTGCTCGCGCATGTCGTTCGCGCGGATCTGCAGCCACGCGGACGCGCCCGAGCACGCAAGCAGCAGCACCGAGAACACGAGCGACAGCCGCTGGGTGAGGGTGAGCTTCATCATGCGTCCCGCTGGCCCGGCGCGGCGAGCTTGTAGCCGCGGCCCCATACGGTGAGGATCCGCACGGGCTCGGCCGGATCGGCCTCGATCTTCGCGCGCAGCCGGTTGATGTGGGTATTGACCGTGTGTTCGTAGCCTTCGTGCTGGTAGCCCCACACGGCATTGAGCAGGTCCATCCGCGAGAACACCTTGCCCGGGTGCCGTGCGAAGAAATACAGCAGGTCGAATTCGCGCGGCGTGAGATCGATGCGCACGCCGTCCACGCTCGCCTCGCGCGCGATCGGGTCGATCGCCAGCCCCGCGACGTCGAGCGTGCCCGCGTCGATCCGCGAATCGCGCGCGAGCGCATCGACGCGCCGCAGCAGCGCCTTCACGCGCGCGACGAGTTCGAGCACCGAGAACGGCTTGGCCAGATAGTCGTCGGCGCCAAGCTCGAGGCCGAGGATCCGGTGCACCTCGCTCGACCGGGCGCTGGTGATGATGATCGGCGTATAGCGCGTCATCGCGCGTGCGCGCCGGCAGATTTCGAGGCCGTCCACGCCCGGCAGCATCAGGTCGAGGATCAGCGCATCCCAGCCGCCCTGCTCGAGCAGGCGCAGGCCCTCGGCGCCGTCCGCGCTGTGCACGACCTCGTAGCGCTCGTCGCGCAGGTGCAGGCTCAGCACGTCGGCGATGTCGGCGTCGTCCTCGACGATCAGGATGCGTTTCGGTTGGTCCATGGCGGCGGGCGGCGGCACGTCGGTGCCGAGGTCGGGTATCGGTTCGGGCAAGCCCCGGTCCGGCTGGCCGGATGCCCGGGGTCGAATCGCGGCAACGCGCCGCGCTGCCGCCATTGTGCAAAATTTTGCGGCGGGGAGTGTTCACATTTAATTTATATTTCCCGTCGCCGGATGAAATGCGTGACGCACGCCGGGTGCGCGGAACCGAACGGGTGACACATCAACGCGATAACCCGCGCGAAATGTTGAAGCCGCGGCGCACCGCGGCGTCGGGACAGAATTGACCCGCGCTTGAAAAATCGTCCGCCGATCGCGTGCCGGTCGTTGCGCAGTCGCGCTGCCACCCGTCGGGATTCCGGCGAAGGGTCGGCCGGCTTGCGATCGCGGCCGGCGTCCCGTTTGTCGTCCCCGGCGGCCACCCGCTTCGCCATGTCGAGATAGGTCCGGGCCATCGCGCGCGGTTCTTCCTCCGACGCGTCCTCGATCCCGATCAGCCGGTCGCTGGCCGCGTGCGTGACGGCCACCGGCGGCGGCGGCCCTACCCCTGGCTACACCCGCCCCGCCAGATGAAACCGCGACGCCGGATGCCACAACTGCACCGACGTCGCGACCTGCCCGCCGACCCACGTGCGCCGCCGCAGCAGCAGGCATGGTTCGCCGATTTCCATCACGAGGTGCCGGCGCACCTGCGCATCGGGCTTTTGCGCGTAGATGCGGAATTCCGCGCGCTGGATCGGCGCGAGCCGCACCATGTAGTGGTTCGGCGTCTCGACCGTGAAATCCTGCTCGAGGTAAGCGGGAAACAGCGCAGGATTGACGTAGCGATCCTCGAACTGGATCGGCTCGCCCTCCTCGCAATGCACGATGCGCGAATGAAATACCGGCCCCGTACGCAGCCCGAGCGCTTCGACCGCTTCGGGATCGTCGCTGCTTTCGATCGACACCACGCGCGCACTGTGCCGATGGCCGCGCTCGGCGATCTCGTCGGCGATGTTGCGGATCTCGAGCACCGTCGATTCGTAATGACGGCGCTCGACGAAGGTGCCGGCCCCCTGGATGCGGGTCAGCACGCGCTCGGCAGTCAGCTCGCGCAGCGCACGCGACACCGTCATCCGCGCCACGCCGAACTCCTTCACCAGTTCGGCCTCGGTCGGAATCGCGCCACCGGGCTTCCAGTCGCCGTTCGCGATCCGCTCGACCACGTAGCGCTTGATCTGCTGGTAGGCCGGCAGCGCGCGCGCCGGCACGTCGTCGCCCGGTGCGGCATCCGGCCGGGCAGCCGTGTATCGTTCCGCTTCGTTCATGCGCCCTCGATCGAATGAAGGTTGGATGACCTGCCCACCATCGCACCGCCGCTGCTTCACGCCAGCGACGGCGGTGCGCCCGCGACGATGGCCGCCGCGCTCGCGATGTCGTCCGCGAGCGGCCGGTCGTCGTGATACGCCGGCACGCGTTCGCGCACGTAACGCCACAGCGCATCGGTCGGCGCCGCCGGCGACGCGCGGTTCTCCTGAAGATCGTACGCCTGCGCGGCGGCCAGCAACTCGATCGCGAGCACACGCGTGGTGTTCTCGATGATGTCGAGCGCCTTCAGCGCGGCCGGCGTCGCATGGCACAGGTGATCTTCCTGCAGGCCCGACGTGATGCCGCCGTCGAGGCTCGCGGGCGCGGCGAGCCGCTGGTTCTGCGCAACCAGCGCGACCGCGGTGTACTGCGCGATCATGAACCCGGAACACGTGCCGCCCGGCGTCGCGAGGAACGCCGGCAGCCCGCTCACGAGCGGATTGACGAGACGGTCGAGCCGCCGCTCGGCAATCGCCGCGACCTGCGCCATCGCGGCCGCGAGGCTGTCCATCGCGAGCGCGATGCCCGCGCCGACCGCATGCGCCTGCGAATGGACGGCCGGCGCGTCGCGCGTGCCCGCGACGATCGGATTGTCGGTGACGGACGCGAGCTCGCGGTCGACGACTTCCGCCGTGACCGCCAGCACGTCGCGCGCCGCACCGTGCACGTGCGGAATCGTGCGCAGGCTGAGCGGATCCTGCGTATGCCGCCCGTGCGCCGCGGCGAGCATCGCGCTGTCGGCAAGCATCGCGCGCAGGCGCGCGCCGACGTGCCCGATGCCCGGCGAAATGCGTAGCGCCAGCGACGCCGGATCGAACGCGGCGAGCTGGCCGCCGAGATTCTCGAAGCTCGTCGCCGCGATCCAGTCGGCCCAGTCGAGCAGCCGCTCCGCGCGCGCAAGCGCGAGCGCGGCGAGCCCGGTGACACACGGGGTGCCGTTGACGAGGCTCAACCCCTCCTTCGCGCCGAGCACAAGCGGCTCACGGCCGATGCGGCGCAGCGCCTCGTCGCCGCGCACGCGTTCGCCGCGGTGACGCGCATGGCCATGGCCGATACAGACGAGCGCGACGTGCGCCATGTGGGTCAGGTAGCCGACCGAACCGTGCGCCGGCACTTCCGGCAGGCAATCGTGTTCGAGCAGCGCGACCAGCTGGTCGACGATGCCGGCGCGCACGCCCGAGTGCCCGTGCGCGTAGTTGTTGATCGCGGCGGCAATGATCGCGCGCGTTTCGGCCGCGCCGAGCGGCGCGCCGACGCCGACCGCATGGCTCATCAGGATGTTGCGCGACAACGCGCCCTGCTGCGCCGGCGACACGATCACGTCGCACAGCGCACCGACGCCCGTGTTGACGCCATACGCGCGAATGCCGCGCGCGACGATTTCATCGACGAGCTCGCGCGCCGCGACGACGCGTCCGCGCGCCTCGTCGGTCAACGCGAGCGGCGCGCCGGCCGCCACCGCCGCAATCTGCCGCCAGTCGAGCGGCCGTGCCGAACGGAATACGGTCATGGCAGCCTCAGTTCGCGGCGCGGTCATGATGGCTCGACACGAACTGGCGGAAGCGTTCGGAGCACTGGCCGCCGAACAGTTCGCCGGGCGTCCCGTCCGCATCGACCTCGCCCTGATGCAGGAACATCACGCGGTTCGACACATGCCGCGCGAAGCCCATTTCGTGCGTGACGACCAGCATCGTGCGCCCTTCCTCCGCCAGCGAGCGCATCACGCGCAGCACCTCGCCGACCAGCTCCGGATCGAGCGCCGACGTCGGTTCGTCGAACAGCATCACCTTCGGATGCATCGCGAGCGCGCGGGCGATCGCGACCCGCTGCTGCTGGCCGCCCGACAGATGGGCCGGATAGTAGCCGCGCTTGTCCGCGAGGCCGACACGCGCGAGCAACGCCTCGGCCTCCTCGACCGCTTCCGCGCGGCTGCGCTTCTGCACGCGCAGCGGCCCTTCGACCAGGTTGTCGAGCACGGTCATGTGCGACCACAGGTTGAAGTTCTGGAACACCATCCCGAGCTGCGAGCGGATGCGATCGACCTGGCGCCGGTCGCCCGGATGCAGCTTGCCGTCGCGCGCGCGCTTCATCTTCAGCTCTTCGCCGGCGAGCGCGACCGTGCCGTCGTCGGGCGTTTCGAGCAGGTTCAGGCAGCGCAGGAAGGTACTCTTGCCCGATCCGCTCGCACCGAGGATCGAGATGACGTCGCCTTCGTGCGCATCGAGCGAGATGCCTTTCAGCACGTGGTGATCGCCGAACGACTTGTGGATGTTCCTGACCGACAGGGCGACGGGAGCAGCTGTGTTCATCGAATTCTCCTGGAAGGAAGGACGCGGTCAGGATGCGACGCGGCGCGCATTGCGTGCGCCGGCCGCGGGCGGGCCGGACGGCTTCGGCGCGCGCAGGTGGCCCGACAGCCGCCATTCGAGCGCGCCGAGCAGGCGTACGACGACGAAGTTCAGGCCCAGGTAGATGAGGGCCGCGCACACGAACACCTCGGTCGTCCGGTAGGTTTGCTGGATGATCTGCTGCGCGACGCCCGTCACCTCCCACACGGTCACGAGGCTGGCGAGCGCGGTCGACTTGACCAGCAGCACGGCTTCGGTCGAATACGCGGGCAGACACTGGCGCAGCGCGATCGGGCCGATCACGCGGCGCAGCAGCGCGAAGCCCGACAGGCCGATCGAATAGCCGGCCTCGATCTGCCCGACCGGCACGGCCATCAGCCCGCCGCGCAGGATCTCGGCCGTGTAGCCGGCGGTGCAGAGCGCGAGCGACAGCACCGCGCACACGTACGGCTCGCGCAGCAGCGGCCACATGAAGCTCTCGCGGATCACGCCGAACTGGCCGAGCCCGTAGTACACGAGAAACATCTGGATCAGCAGCGGCGAGCCGCGAAACACGAGGATGTATGCACGCGCGAAGCGGTTCGGCAGCCAGCGCGGCGACACGCGCATCGTGACGATCACGAGCGACAGCAGGCCGCCCAGCACGAGCGACGCGAAGAACAGGCCGAGCGTGGTCGGTACCGCCGCGAGCAGCTGGCGCAGCGTATCGAACAGGAAGTCGAAATCGAGTGACATGTGCGCGCTCCGTCAGTTGCGTGCGAAGTTGCGGCGGAACGACCGGCCGACGATCGCTTCGGCCCGGTTGAACACGCGGTTCGACAGCCCCGTCATGACCAGGTAGAGCGCGCCGCCCGCGACGAAGAACACGAAATACTGATGGGTCGAATTCGCCGCGATCTGGCTCGTGCGCAGCAGCTCGGCGAGCCCGGTGACCGAGATCAGCGCCGAATCCTTCAGGCTCAGCTGCCACACGTTGCCGATGCCGGGCAACGCGAAGCGCAGGACCTGCGGAATCAGGATGCGGCGCAACACCATGCCGCGCGGCATGCCGATCGCGCGCGCCGCTTCGAGCTCGCCCTTCGACACGGCGAGCACGGCCGCGCGATACACCTCGGCCTGGTACGCGCCGGAAATCATCCCCACCGCCAGCGCGCCGATCACGAACGGCGGCACGCCGATGAAGCCTTCCGCGCCGAACCACTGGCCGACGGCCGTGACGAGCGTCGAGCCGCCGAAATAGAACAGGTAGATGACCAGCAGCTCGGGTACGCCGCGAAACACCGTCGTGTACAGGTCGCCGAGCAGGCGGGCGCTGCGGTAGCGCGACAGCTTCGCGGCCGCGATAGCCGCGCCGATCACGGCGCCGACCGCGAGCGCGGCAAGCGTCAGCGCAACCGTCATCAGCGCGGCGAGCAGCAGCACGCCGCCCCAGCCTTCGGTTCCGAAGCCCAGCATTTCAAGGATCGCCATGCGTGCCTCCCGGCAAGCGTTGATAGGATCGGCAGGATGTGCGCCGCCGCGCGCGGCTCATGCCGCTTGCGCGGCGGCGGCCGGACGCGCGCTTACGGCGTGACGTCGGTCTTGAACCATTTGTCGGCGAGCTTCTTCACGGTGCCGTCCGCGAGCGCGGCGCCGATCGCCGTATCGAACTTCGTCTTCAGGTCGGCATCCTGCTTGCGGAAGGCCAGCCCTTCGCCCGGCCCCCAGATCGGCCCGCCGAGCTTCGGGCCCGCGAGCACGATCGATGCGTTGTCCTTCTTCGCGTTGTTCGCCGCGTAGTACGTCACATCGTCGAACGATGCGTCGATACGGCCGGCGACGAGGTCGAGATCGCGCTCGGGCGAGGTCTTGTACACGCGGATCGACGCGATGTCCTTGAAGCTGTCGTTGATGAACTTCGTATAGACGGTGCCCGACTGGATGCCGATCGTCTTGCCCTTCAGTTGCTTGCGCAGCGCGTCGACGGTGGGCTTGTCGGCGTTCGCGTCGCCCGACAGCTTGACGATCGGCGCGCCCGGCGCCGCCTTCGGCAGGATCTTCGTATCGGTGACGGCGAACGTCGCGGGCGTGGCCGCATAAGGACGCGAGAACAGCAGGATCTTCTCGCGATCCGGCGTGATCGAGATCGCATCCATCAGGACATCGAACTTGCCGGCCTGCAGCCCCGGAATCATCCCGTCCCAGTCCTGCGCGACCATGTTGCACTGCACCTTGATACGCTCGCACACGTTGGCGAGCAGTTCGGGCTCGAAGCCGCCGAGCTTGCCGCCCGGCAGCGTGAGGTTCCACGGCGCGTAGCCGCCTTCGAGCGCCACCGTCACGGTCTTCCATTCCTTCGCCTGCACCGGCGCCGAAAGCGTGGTCGCAGCCGCCGCAACGATACCGATCGTCCTGACTGCCCACTTGATGCGCTTGCCGTTCACGAAATTTCTCCTTGCGTTGAAGTTCGTCATCCCCTCGGTCATGCAAGCCGCCTCAGGAATTTGTCTATACAAGCATGCAAGAAGAAAAACGAAGCGACAAGCGTTGATCAAAAAAAACCGGGCAAACGCGGGAAATCCCCTAATAACGGGGGTTTTTCGTGCCTCTTCGCGGTGATTCGCGGCACGAATCTGGTGCATTTAGTATGACCTTTCCATCAGGATGACTAGACACATTCATGATTCGACTGTTTCGCTAAACACGCTGAAATCGCCAGTCGAATGCCACGGTCATGCCTGCAAGCGCATCGCTCGAAACCACGCATCGGCGGAATCGGTCATGCGGGCCGGCCGCGTGCGCCGCCCGTCAGTCCGCTTGGGCGCACGCCGGCCAAGCCGGCGCAACCCGCGCACCCGGCAACCGCGCGACGCGCATGCGCACGCCGTCACCACGCGGCAAACACGTCCTGCGCGATCCCGAAGCCCGTGCTCATCCCGGCGCCGCTCGTCACGACGACGACGCGCGTGCCGTCATCCGGCGCCTCGATCACGCAATCGGCATCGGCTGCGGACGGATAGCTGCCGGTCCAGCGTTCGAGGATGTCCAGTTCCGGTATATCGAGCGTCTCGTGCAGCAGGCGCAGGATCTGGGCGTCGATCTCCTGCGTCGCGAACGGCAGCGGCGCGGCGCCGTATTCATGCGAATCGCCCACCACGAGACTGCCGTCGGCGCTCTGCACCGCGATCAGGTGGATGCCGTAACCGAGGCACACCGGTTCCTCCGCCCTCAGGCGCGTGCGCAATGCGGCGGCGGCGGGCAGCGCCGCGAAACCCGCATACCGCAGCAGGCTCAGGTCGCTCATCACCGCGGCGGGCAGCGCCAACGGGCGGCGCGGCCGCACGCGCAGCATCTGCAACTGGCACAGCCGGACCGCGTGCCGCGCGAACCAGTCGCCGTACAGGTGACGGCTGTCTGCATTGCCGCAGACGATCACGCGCTCCGCGTGCAACACGCCGCGCGACGTCCGCACGGTCGGCGTGCGCACCTCGTGCACCATCTCGCCGTAGCGGAAGCGCACGCCAAAGCGTTCCGCCAGCCACGACGCCAGCAACCCGATCGCGGTACGCGGCTCGATGCGCAGTTCATGCGGGCTGTGCAGCACGCCTTGCGCGCCGTCCAGCCGCAGCGCCGGCGCCACGGCCGCCGCTTCGCCGGGCGTCATGACCCGGCAGCCGTCGGCCATGCCGGTCTGCATGAAGGCATCGATCAGCTGCATCGCCTCGGGGCGACGCGCAATCAGGTGCAGGCCCCGGTGGAGCACGTCGATACCGGCTTGCGGCGCGACGTCCGCCCAGACCTCGCGGCTCGCCCTCGCACGCCGCCAGCCATGTTCCGCGTGCTGCCCGGTGACGGTGACGAAGCCGAAATTGCGGATCGACGCGCCCACGCATGCGGCATCGCGTTCGACCAGGCAGACGCTCAACCCCTTGAGGGCGGCCGTATAGGCATGCGCGAGGCCGACGATGCCGGCGCCGACGATGACCACGTCATAAGAATCTGCCGCTGCGATGGCATTCACGATTGCACGTTCCTTCTGTCGAGATGACACACGCGCCCCCTTCGGGGCGAACGTTCCGGCTACCGCTTGCCGCACCCCGCGTGCGGATCCGCCGGGAGCGGCGCGAACCGGCGCCGGGTTTCGCACTATCGCGACGCGAGATGACATTCGAATGAAAACACACAAAACAGCATGAATTGGCATATTTTGCCATATCGACACGCGGCGAAACCCGCTTCGGCGGTCAGCGCGGCAGCGCAGCGGGATCGTAGCGATCGCGCGGATTCCGCCGCATCCATTCGTCCGCGCCGGCCGCTGCCGGCATCGACTCGCCCGTCCCGGCGCCGGCGGACGATGCCTGCGGCCGGCACGACAGCGGCGGGCATCCGATCGAGCGGACGCTCATGCCATCCCTCCCGCAATGGCCGTGCCGCTTGCCTGCGCAACCAGTTCCGCATGAATCCGCTCGACGTCGGCGCGCGTGCACAGCGCCGTGCCGGGATGCTCGACCGACGCGGCCGATGCCGCCAGCGCATAGCGGCACGCATCGTCGAACGGCACGCCGCGCGCCAGCGCCCAGACCATCCCGCCGACGAAGCTGTCTCCGGCACCCACCGTGCTGTGCACCGTCGCGGGTCTGCCCGGCAGGCGCAGCGCGCGCTCGCGCGTGACGACCCATGCGCCGCGCGCGCCGAGTGTCACTGCAACGATGTCCGCCCGTCCTTGCGCGACGAGCTCGCCCGCCTTGGCGCATGCCGACGCTTCGTCGAGCGCTTCGCCGGCCAGCGCGCTCAGTTCGTCGAGGCTGGGCTTCACGAGATGGACCCCGGCGTCGAGGGCCGCACGCAGCGCCGGGCCCGCCGCATCGACGACCACCCGGCTGCCGTTCGCGGCGGCCGCGCGCGCGAGCGTGGCGTACAGGTCGTCGGGTGCGCCGGGCGGCAGGCTGCCGCTCAGCACCAGATAGCGCGGCGCGGGTTGCAGGGCCGCGATGCGTGTCGCGCAGTCGCGCCACTCGGCTGCGGTGACCGACGGCCCCGGCATCAGGAACCGGTATTCGCGCCCCGTCGCCGTTTCGGTCACGCAGACGTTCTCGCGCGTCTCGCCGGCGATCCGCAGGCGCACGGCCGGCACCTGTTCGGCTTCGAGCAGCAGCGTCAGCACATCGCCGGTCGGCCCGCCCGCCAGGTATAGCGCAACGCAGTCGCCGCCGAGACGGTGAACGGTCCGCGCGACGTTGATCCCGCCGCCGCCGGGATCCCGCCGTGGCCGCGCGCAGCGCAGCTTGTGCGTATCGACGATGTGTTCGACCGACGTCGAGACATCGACGGCCGGATTCAACGTGACGGTAACGATCTCGGTCATGGCGCGCAGCCGGTAAAAGGCGCGATTCGCGGGCTGGCACGACGCACGCCTGCGCCGTGGCGGGTGCCGGCCGCCGGCGCGGGCCGGCCCTGGCGCCACCTTACGTGCGCCCCTTCGCGCGACATTGATGGCCGTCAAGCCATGCCGCAACCGCGCCGGATTGCGCTCGATCAACGACGCGGGCGGGCAGGCCCTTACAGTGACTCATCCGTCGTCGCCGAGCCCCGCCATGGACGAGCAGCCGCTTTGCACCACCGTGTTCGCCGAGCGCTATGCGCAGCCCGGCGAAACGTCGCGCGCGGCCGTCTTTCAGCGTGTCGCCCGTGCACTGTCGCTCGCCGAGCCGCCCGCGCTGCGCGCGCGGGCCGAGCGCATGTTCTTCCTGAACCTGCAGCGCGGCGCGATCGGCGCCGGCCGCATCATGGCGAATGCCGGCTCGAACGCAGGCGGGACGATGATCAACTGTTTCGTCCACCCGCTCGCGGTTCCGCCGGACCTGCCGCTGCAAGGCGTTGATGCCGCGCTCGCGCAGGCGCTCGACGACGCCCGGCTCACGCTGCTGATGGGCGGCGGCATCGGCTACGACTTCTCGCCGGTGCCGCCCGCCGGCGCATACGAACGCCGCCTGTCGCCCGAACGCGGCGTATGTGCGGCGATCGACCGATTCGATGCGATGTGCCGCGCACTACCGTTCGCCGGCCCGCGCCGCGGCGCGCAGATGGGCGTCCTGCGCTGCGATCATCCGGACCTGCTTGCGTTCGTCACGGCCAAGCGCGGGCGAACGCGCTGGCCAACCTTCAACCTGTCGGTCGGCATCACGGACGCGTTCATGGAAGCGGTCGCGCACGACCTGCCATGGGCGCTCGTCCATCACGCGCCGCGCCATGCAGCCGCCGTTGCGCCGCCCCGGCGGCCGGACGGGCGCTACCTTCATGCGACGGTCCCCGCTCGCAGGATGTGGCAAGCGATCGTCTGCGCCGCACGCGACAGCGCCGAACCCGGGCTGCTGTTCCTCGACACGATCCGCGACGCGAATCCGCTGCGCGAGCACGAGCGGATCGACGCGACGAACCCGTGCGGCGAACAGCCGCTGCCGCCCTACGGCAGCTGCGTGCTCGGGCCGATCGACCTGTCGCGGTTCGTGCGCCATCCGTTCGGACTCGACGGCGCGCCGTGCTTCGATTTCGCGACGCTTGCCGACGCGGTGCGCGTCCAGGTCCGCCTGCTCGACGACGTGCTCGACCTCACCGCGTGGCCGCTCGCCGCGCATGCACGTGAAGCGCAGCGGACGCGGCGCATCGGTGTCGGCGTGACGGGCCTGGGCGACGCGCTGACGATGCTGCGGCTGCGCTACGACAGCGTCGACGCGCGCGCCTGTGCGCGCAGCATCGCGCTGACGATGCGCGAGCACGCGTTTGCCGCATCGGCCGCGCTGGCCGCCGAGCGCGGCGCGTTTCCCGCTTACGATCCGGCCGCTTACCTGACCGGCCCCGCATACCGCACGCGCCTGCCGCTGAAGGTGCATCACGCGATCGCGCGGCACGGGCTGCGCAACAGCCATCTGCTGTCGTTCGCGCCGGCCGGCAGCGTGAGCCTCGCGTTCTGCGACAACTGCTCGAACGGCATCGAGCCGGCCGTCGGCTGGACGCAGCGCCGGATGGTCCGCACGGCAGACGGGCAGGTGCGCGCGTACCGGGTACAGAATCATGCTTACCGGCTCTTTCGCGCGCTGCACGGCGACGGCGTCGCGCTGCCGGACTATTTCGCCACCGCGGCCGAGATCGCGCCGGCCGATCACGTCGCGATGCTCGCGGCGCTCCAGCCCTGCGTCGACGCCGGCATCTCGAAGACGGTGACGACGGACAGCCAGTGTTCGCTGGCTCAGGTCGACGCGTTGTTCTTCGCGGCGTGGCGCGAACGGCTCAAGGGCATCACGGTGTTTCGGCCCGATCCGCGGCTCGCGTCGGTCGTCACCGACGACACCGCGCAATTGCGCGACGGCGCGGTCTGCATCGGCTGTTGAGCGGCCCGATCGACGGCAGCCGGTCAGGCCGGCGCGGCCGTCGCCGTCGCCGTCGCCGGCTCCGCATCGGCGCGCGCAGGCCCCGGCGCACCGCCGCCATCGTCCGGCGGCGCGATGAGCGCCACCAGCGTGTCGTGATCGATCGACTCGTGCTGCAGCAGGCACCGCGCGATCCGTTCAAGCGCGTCGCGATGCCCGCCGAGCGTCGCCGCGACCCGCACGTGCGCCTCTTCGAGCAACGCGCGCACTTCCTCGTCGATCAACTGCGCGGTGTGTTCGCTGCACCGGCCGTCGCCCGGCGTCCACACGCCGGGCGAACCGCCCTGCGGCGTCGCGTCGTCAAGCGTCGCCAGGCCGAGCTTCGCGCTCATCCCGTACTGCATGACCATGTGGCGCGCCAGCGCGGTCGCGCGTTCGAGATCGTTCTGTGCGCCGGTCGACACGTCGCCGAACGCGATTTCCTCGGCCACCCGGCCGCCGAGCAGCACGTCGAGCCGGTCGAGCAGCTCGCTCTTGCGCAGCACGTAGCGATCCTCGGTCGGCACCTGCTGCGTGTAGCCGAGCGCCGCGATGCCGCGCGGGATGATCGACACCTTCTTCACCGGATCGCAATGCACGCGGCTTTGCGCGACGAGCGCGTGCCCCGCTTCGTGGTACGCGATGGTCCGCTTTTCCTCGTCGTTCATCACGCGGCTCTTGCGCTCCATGCCCGTCATCGCGCGATCGATCGCCTCGTCGAAGTCGGCCATGCCGATCGCCGGCTTGCCGAGTTCGGCCGCATGCAGCGCGGCCTCGTTGACGACGTTCGCGAGATCCGCGCCGACGAAGCCCGGCGTGCGCTGCGCGAGTTCGCCGAGATCGACGTCGGCCGCGAGCTTCACGTGCTTCACGTGCACGCCGAGGATCTGCCGCCGGCCATTCACGTCGGGCCGGTCGATCGCGATGTGGCGATCGAAGCGCCCGGGCCGCAGCAGCGCGGGATCGAGGATCTCGGGCCGGTTGGTCGCGGCCATGATGATCACGCCCGAATTGGCCTGGAAGCCGTCCATCTCGACAAGCAGCTGGTTGAGCGTCTGCTCGCGCTCGTCGTTGCCGGACATCAGGCCGACACCGCGCGCCTTGCCGAGCGCGTCGAGCTCGTCGATGAACACGATGCACGGCGCCTTCTGCTGCGCCTGCTCGAACAGGTCGCGCACGCGGGCCGCGCCGACCCCGACGAACATCTCGACGAACGCCGAGCCGCTGATCGTGAAGAACGGCACGGCCGCCTCGCCGGCCACCGCGCGCGCGAGCAGCGTCTTGCCGGTGCCGGGCGCGCCGACGATCAGCACGCCCTTCGGGATCTTGCCGCCGAGCCGCTGGTAGCGCTCGGGGTTGCGCAGGAACGCGACGATCTGCTGCAGCTCGGCCTTCGCCTCGTCGATGCCGGCGATGTCGTCGAACGTGATGCCGGTTTCCTGCTGCACGTACACGCGCGCCCGGCTTTTGCCCATGCCGCTCAGGTCCCGGACCCCGCCCGGCCTGCGCATCATGAAGCTCCAGAAGGTCACGAGGAGGATCACCGGCAATAGCCAGCCGGCAAGCGTTTCGAGCCAGCCCGAATCCGGCGCGCCGCGATAGCGGATGCCGGCGGCCGTGAGTTCGGTGACGAGACGATCGTCGGCCACCCGGTTGGTCGTGAAGCGCCACGGCGGCCCCGCCTTCTTCACGGCGACCGCGTCGGAGGCCGGCAGCGCCGCGCCGGCTTCCGGCATGCGCAGCGCGCCCGAGATCGACGACTGGCCGACGTCGAGATCGTCGACGAGCCGCGCGTCGACCAGCCGGTGAAAGTCGCTGTACGAAATCGTCGTCGTTGCCGGCTGGGCCATCAGCAGCTGATACGCCACCAGCGCGGCAAACGCGAACGGGATCAGCAGTCCGGAGTAATCGAATGATTTTTTCATGGTGTCAGGCCGGCATGGCGGGGTCGGGCCCGCGCATGCATCGTCAGGCAACGGTCAGCCGGTCGACGACCTCGCGCACGCCCCTGACCGACGCGGCCGCGCCGCAAGCGGCACGCCGTTCGGCGAGCGACGCGACCGTGCCCGTCAGCGTGACGATGCCGTCGGCGGCCGCGATCGAGATCCCCGCGGATTCGCGCTGCGCGCGCCGCGCGAGCGCTTCGGCGATCCGGGTGCCGACGTCCGGCACCGTAGGGTCGGCGCGCACGCGGATGCGATTCGCGACGCCGACGACGCCGATCATCCGGCTCACCATCGCTTCCGCCGCGCGGCTCTGGAACGCGTGATCCACTTCGCCGTCGAGCGTCACGCAGCCGTGATCGACCTCGACGCGAATCTTGCGATCGCGCAGCGCCTCCTGCCAGCCGAGCGCGAACGTGATCGCGATCGCCAGCTCCTGATCCGCGCACGCGTTCTCCGGCGGCGTGACGTTCAGTTCGAGCACGAGCGCGCGCGCATCCGCGACATGCAGCACCGTTTTCTGCGCCTCGAGCTTCTGCGCCCAGCTGTCGACCGTGCCGCGCAGCGTCACGATCCGGTCGCGTACGTCGACGTCGATCCGGCGCGCATCGATCGCCGGATTCCAGAACAACGCCTGCTCGACATCCTGCTTGAGTGCTGCATCGGACTTCATGTCGGTCTCCCGTCGGCCCGCGTGTCGATCGCGACACTTGCGATCGGTGACGGGCCGCACCGGATCCAGCATCGCGCAAGGCGGCGCCGGCGGCTTGACGAGGATCAAGCAACGGCGTGCCGGTGGCGGCGGCCATCGGGCGCGCGCCAGCCGGATTCGTCCGTTGATACAGATCAACCTTGCGGCAAAGCGCGACGCGATCATGACGCCAGACACCGCGAAACCCGTGACAACCGGCACGTTTCGCATCCGCAAGGCAGCCGGCCCAGGGAGACAGTCATGAACCGCAGGCAATACCGGATCGCGCTCGCGACGCTCAGCGTGTTCATCGCACTTGCATCGCTGGCCGGCGTCGTCCACGGGATGCTGTTCGACGAGCGGGTATTCAGGTACTCGATCGTCACGCTGATCCTGAGCATCCTCTCGTTCGTCGTCCTGCTGAACCTCGCGCCGGGCGACCGCCCCTGATACGCGCGGCCCCATGCATCGCCCATCATGAACGGCATCCTCCGCCTCGCGTTCAAGCTGCTCGTCAACGACAGCGCGAAATTCACCGCGCTGACCGTCGGCATCACGTTCTCGGTGCTGCTGATGATCGAGATGACGTCGCTGTTCGCCGGCATCCTGAACAAGTCGTCGGCGTCCGTGATCAACATCGGCGCGAAGGTGTGGGTGATGGACCCGGCCGTGCAGACGATCGCGAACAGCATCGGCATGCCCGACTACGTGCTCGACGCGGTGCGCAGCATCGACGGCGTCAAGTATGCGGTGCCGCTCTACTCCGGCGCCGCGCTCGTGAAGCTGCGCTCCGGCACCTACCAGGCCGTGACGGTCGTCGGCCTCGACGACGCGAGCCTGCTCGGCCGCCCGACGATGCTGCAGGGCCGGATCGAGGACATCTACGCGGAGAACGGCTTCATCGCGATCCAGGATCCGGAGTTTCCGAAGCTCGAGAATCCGTCGGTCGGCACCGATTTCGAATTGAACGACCACCGCGGCGTGATCGTCGGCATCGCGAAGGTCGCGGCCAGCGGCCTGTTCGGCACGCCGACGCTCTACACCACCTATGCCCGTGCGATCCAGTACATTCCGTCGCCGCGCTTCACCACGTCGTACATCCTCGTCGAGCCGAAGTCGGATGCGGACATCGCGCACATCAAGGCCGTCGTGACATCGCTCGGCTATCGCGCGTACACACGCGACGAATTCATCGCGCAGATCGCGCGCTTCTACAAGTATCAGACCGGCCTCGGCACCAACATCCTGCTGATGACGATCATCAGCTTCATCATCGGCCTGTCGATCTCCGGCCAGACCTTCTATGCGTTCATCCTCGAGAACCTGGACAAGTTCGGCGCGCTGAAGGCGATCGGCGCGAAAAGCCGTGAGCTCGTCGCGATGATCCTGTTCCAGGCGACGTTTACCGCGCTGACCGGCTACGGGCTCGGCGTTGGCCTGTGCGTGCTCCTGATCAGCCTCGCGAAGCTGCAGATTCCCGACTACGCGGCGCTCGTCACCTACGGCAACCTGGCGCTCGCGTTCGGCATGGTGGTCGTGATCGCGGCGATCTCGAGCTATCTCGGCGTGCGGCGCGTGCTGCGCATCGAGCCGTTCGACATCTTCCGGGGCTGACGATGGCGAAGGTCGCGATCGACGCACACGGCGTCAGCAAATGGTTCGGCGAAGGCGACGCGCGCACGCAGGCGCTGCGCGACGTGTCGATGCAGGCGAGCTTCGGCGAGATGCTGCTGATCGTCGGGCCGTCCGGCAGCGGCAAGACGACGCTGCTCAGCGTGATCTCGGGCATCCTGCGGCCGGAATCCGGCTCGGTATCGATCGACGGCGTCGACCTGTGGGCGCAGCCGAACGACGCGATTGCCGATTTCCGGCTGAACCGGATCGGCTTCGTTTTTCAGGATTACCACCTGTTTCCGCGGCTCACGACAGCCGAGAACGTCGCGATCCCGCTGATCCTGAAGCGCCGCCCGTGGGACGACGCGATCAAGGAGGCGCTCGGCTATCTCGAGGTCGTCGGGCTCGCGAACCGCGCGCACCTGCCGCCCGTCAAGCTGTCCGGCGGCGAACAGCAGCGTGTGGCGATCGCGCGCGCGATCGTCAGCCAGCCCGACCTGCTGATCCTCGACGAGCCGACCGCGTCGCTCGACGGCGACACGGGCCGCATGATCATCGACTTCGTCAAGCACAAGGTGCTGAACGACACGCGCTGCATCGTGATCGTCACGCACGACGCGCGCATCTTCGAATACGCGGACCGCATCCTGCGGATGGAAGACGGCAGGCTGAACGGCATCGAGCGCGGAGGTGCGCGATGAAACACCGGTTCGTGTTCGCGGCGGCCGTGCTCGGCCTGCTCGCCAGCCTCGTCGCCGCCTGGCTCTACAGCCGCCAGGAGCCGCCGCAGCCGCCGGTGTTCAAGCCGGCGGCCAATCCGTATGCGCGCGGCGTGTATGCGAACGGCATCGTCGAGAGCGAGCAGGCGGCCGGCGCGAACGTGAACGTCTACCCGGACGTGACGGGCGCGGTGACGCGCATCCTCGTGCACGACGGCGATCCGGTGAAGGCCGGCGATGCGCTGCTGACGATCGACGACTCGGTGCAGCGCGCCACCGCCGCGCAGCTCGCGGCGCAGGCCGACGCCGCCGCCGCGCTGCTCGACGAGCTGAAGGCGCAGCCCCGCCGCGAGGTGCTCGACGTGGCGAGCGCGCAGACGACGGCCGCGCAGGCCAGCCTGAAGCTCGCGCAGGACCAGTACGACAAGCAGCGGCGCGCGTACGACATCGACCCGAAGGCCGTGAGCCGCGATGCGCTCGACACGGCCGCGAACTCGGTACGTGTCGCGGCGGCCAACCTCGATGTCGTGACGCGGCAATATCGCCTGACGAAAGCCGGCGCCTGGAGTTACGACGTGCGCAACCAGGAAGCACAGGCCATCGCGCTGCGGCGCGCGGCCGACGCGGCCGCCGCGCTGCTCGCCCGCTACACGCTGCGCGCGCCGGCCGACGGCACCGTGCTCGCGATGAACGCGGCCGTCGGCTCCTACCTGACTTCGCAGGGGCTGTACGACACCTACACCCAAGGCAACGCGCCCGTGGCGGTGCTCGGCACGCCGGCCGACCGCCTGCAGGTGCGCTGCTACGTCGACGAAATCCTGATCCACCAGCTGCCCGACCTGCACGCGCTGAAGGCGCACATGTTCGTGCGCGGCACGTCGGTCGAGGCCGACCTCCAGTTCGTCCGCGTGCAGCCGTACGTGACGCCGAAGATCGAACTGTCCGACCAGCGCACCGAGCGCGTCGACGTGCGGGTGTTGCCGGTCATTTTCCGTATCGTCCCGAACAAGGCTGTCCAGTTGTTTCCCGGGCAGATCGTCGATGTATACGTGGCCGGCAAATAATCGCCGCGCCCGCCGGATGCCGCGCGCGGCGGCCGTGCTCGCGGCCGTCGCGTCGCTGGCCGGATGCATGGTCGGGCCCGACTTCACGCGTCCGCCCGCCCCGCCTGTCTCGCGCTTCGTCGCGGCGGATGCCGCGGCCGGCGCATGGACGGGCGGCGGACAGACACAGGCGCTGTCGGCGAGCGAGCCGCTCGCGCGCGACTGGTGGACGCGCTTCGGCAGCCGCGCGATCGACTCGACCGTCGGCGAGGCGCTGGCCGGCAGCCCGACGCTCGATCTCGCCGAGGCAACGCTGCGGCGCAGCGAACATGCGCTGCGGGCCGGCGAAGGCGTCTTCTTTCCGCAGGCCGATGCACAGGCCGGCGCGTCGCGCCAGCGCTATGCGCCGCTACGCACCGGGCAGGCACTGCCACCATCGATCTTCAACCTGTACACGCTGTCGGCGACGGTCAGCTACACGCTCGACCTGTGGGGCGGCGAGCGGCGCCAGGTCGAGGCGCTGGCGGCCGGCGTCGACGCGCAGCGCCAGGCGCTCGCGGGCGCGTACCTGATGCTGACCGCCAACGTCGTCAACACGATGATCGCGCGCGCCGCGTATCGCGACGAAGCCGCGGCCACGCGCGAAATGATCGGCCTGCTCGACGAGCAGATCCGCCTGACGCGCGCGCAGGTGACGGCCGGCGCGGCGCCCTACGTCGCCGTGCTCACGCTGGAATCGCAGCGGGCGTCGCTCGAGGCGACGCTGCCCGCGCTCGATCAGAAGCGCGCGCAGGCCGACGACCTGCTCGCGCTGCTCGCGGGCCGCTATCCCGTCGACTGGCAGACGCCCGACCTGTCACTCGAACGCATCGCGCTGCCGGCAAGCCTGCCGGATACCGCGCCGTCGTCGCTGGTGCGCCGCCGGCCGGACATCCTGCAGGCGGAAGCGCAGCTGCACGCGGCCAGCGCGCAGGTCGGCGTCGCGACGGCCGCGCTTTATCCGAATCTCACGCTGTCCGCGTCGGGCAGTTTCGACAGCATCGTCGCCGGCCAGTTGTTCGCGCCGGCCGGTCGTGCATGGAGCGTCGGCGCCGGGCTCGCCGCGCCGCTCTTTCACGGCGGCACGCTGGTGAACGAGCGGCGCGCGGCGCAGGATGCGTACGACGAAGCCGACGCGACCTACCGGCAAGTGGTGCTGTCGGCGTTCTCGCAGGTCGCCGACACGTTGCGCGCGCTCGCGAACGACGCCGCGGCGCTCGATGCGCAGGCCCGCGCGATGGCCGCGGCCCGCGATGCGCTGACGCTCACGCAGGCCGGCTACGACGCAGGGATTAACGGCTATGTGCAGTTGCTCGTCGCCGACGTGCAATACCATCAGGCGCGCCTGGCGTGGCTGCAGGCGGTCGCGCAACGGCTGCAGGACACGGTCGCGTTCTACGTCGCGCTCGGCGGCGGCTGGGGTGACGCGGGCTGATACGCGGCGCCACGGGCGCGGGCGGCCGAAGTCAGCCCGTTTGCGTGTGCGTCACGACGTCGGGCCGCTGCCACGGCGGCAGCTCGGCCCAGCCGAGCGGGCCGTAGACGGTGCCGCCGGCAGCCTCGATCGTCTCGACGAATTCGGCGAGCGTCGCCCCCGCCGGCACGGCCAGCTTCATCGCGTCGACGAATTCCTCGCTGCGCAGCCACGGCACCGCGCCGTCGTCGATCTGCTCGACGCTCCAGTCGTGCCCGTGCCGGCCGGATTCGGGCGGCAACAGGCGCGGCGCGTCGAACGCCACGCGCAGCAATTGCGCGCGCGAATCGCTGTAAGGCGGTTGCGCGACGTCCTGGTAGGGCACGTCGGCCCAGCTTTGGCCGCATTGCAGATCGAGCGGCAGGCAGGTGAACCACGCCCAGGGCGCGCGGACGAAGCACAGCCGGTAGCCGGTCCGCGCGCCGTCCAGATTGGCGATCAGCGTCATGATGGGTGCGTCCCTATAAGCGTCGAAATCTCGCTGCGTATCGCGTATTGCACATTGCGTATTGCACATTGCGTATTGCATACGGCGCGTACGCGGCCTGCGCGGACGGCGGGATCACGGCATCGCCTGCGCGCATGCAACCACTATCGGGCCGCCGTCGGGCCCGGGCGTTGATTGACGTCAAGGCTGAGCCGCAACGGACGGACGGCGAACCTCGCCCGATCGGAACAGGGATACGACAATCCCTGATTTCCGTCAATCGCGTCACGCGGATCCGCGCTGTAATCGATTCACTGCTCCGTCCACTCCCGTGAGGCGATCCATGAAACTGACTTTTCTCGGCGCGACCGAAACCGTGACCGGCTCGAAGTACCTGATCGAGCACGGCAACCGGCGCGTGCTGGTCGATTGCGGCCTGTTCCAGGGCACCAAGAACCTGCGGCTGCGCAACTGGAGCCCGTTGCCGGTCGCGCCCGACACGCTCGACGCGGTCGTGCTCACGCACGCGCATATCGACCATACCGGCTATCTTCCGGTGCTGGCGCGCGAAGGGTTTCGCGGGCCGGTGTACTGCACGGCGGCCACGGCCGAACTCTGCGACATCATGCTGCGCGACAGCGCGCGGCTGCAGGAGGAAGAAGCCGAGTTCGCGAACCGCCACGGCTACTCGAAGCATCATCCCGCGCAGCCGCTCTACACGCTGGACGATGCGCAGCGCGCGCTGCACCTGCTGAAGCCCGTCGCGTTCGACGAATGCACGCCGCTCGGCGGCGGGCTGGCGTTCCGCCTGCTGCCGGCCGGGCACATTCTCGGCGCGGCGAGCGTCGTGATGCACTGGGATCACAAGGTGCTGGCCTTCTCGGGCGATCTCGGCCGCTATCACGACCCGATCATGCAGCCGCCGCTGGCGCCCGCGCATGCGGACTACCTGGTCGTCGAATCGACGTACGGCGACCGGCTGCATCCGGAATCGGACCCCGAGAACGAACTCGCCGCGCTGTTCGACAAGACCTTCGCGCGTGGCGGCGTCGTGGTGATGCCCTGCTTCACCGTCGGCCGCGCGCAGGAGATCCTGCACTACATCGCGCGCCTGAAGGCGTCGGGCCGGATGGCGCGCGTGCCGGTGTTCGTCGACAGCCCGATGGCCACCGACGTGACCGAGATCTATCGCCACCATATTCTCGAACACCGGCTGACGCCATCCGAAGCGAACGCGCTCGGCCACGCGGCCACGATGATCCGCTCGGTCGAGCAGTCGAAGGCGATTGCCGACCATCAGGGCCCGATGGTCATCATCGCCGGCAGCGGGATGGCGACAGGCGGCCGCGTGCTGCACCACCTGAGCCGCTACGCGCCCGATGCGCGCAACACGATCGCGCTGGTCGGCTACCAGGCGGCCGGCACGCGCGGCGCGGCGCTGGCCGCGCACGAGCCGACCCTGAAGATTCACGGCGAGTACGTGCGCGTGCGCGCGCAGGTCGCGTCGATCACGGCGCTCTCCGCGCATGCCGACTACGAGGAGATTCTCCGCTGGCTCGGCACGATGCAGCGCGCGCCCGTGCGGACCTTCGTCACGCACGGCGAGCCGGCCGCGGCCGATGCGATGCGGCGGCGCATCGCGGAGCGGCTGCACTGGCCGTGCGAGGTGCCGGTGTACGCGCAGCGCGTCGATCTCGATGCGGTCGAATCCGGCGACACACGCGAGCCGGCCGCGCTGTCCTCCTGACGGCGTGACCCGCCGGACGGGGCGGGAACCCGGCGTCGCATGCCGGTTCCCGCCACGCGCCCCGGCCGTCAGCCGACTTCGATGATGACCTTCAGCGCCTGCGTCTGCGCCGCGCGGCCGAACGTGTCGTACGCGCGCTCGACGTCGTCGAGCGAGAACCGGTGCGTGATCAGGCGTTTCGGATCGAGGCGCCCGGCGCGCACGGTCTTCAGCAGCATCGGCGTGCTGACCGTGTCGACGAGCCGGGTCGTGATCGAGATGTTGCGATCCCACAGCTTCTCGAGGTGCAGGTCGGCCTTGACCCCGTGCACGCCGACGTTCGCGACCACGCCGCCCGGCGCCACCAGTGACGTACACATCTCGAACGTCGCCGGAATCCCGACCGCCTCGATCGCGCAATCCACGCCGACGCCGCCGGTCAGCTTCATCGCTTCCGCCACCGGGTCCCCGCTGCGGCCGTCCAGGCAATCGGTCGCGCCGAAACGCCGTGCCACTTCCAGCCGGTTGCTGTCCGGATCGATCATGATGATCTGCGCGGGCGAATAGAACTGCGCGGTCAGCAGCGCCGCCAGCCCGATCGGGCCCGCGCCGACGATCGCGACCGAGCAGCCGGGCTGCACCTTGCCGTTCAGCACGCCGCATTCGAACCCGGTAGGCAGGATGTCCGACAGCATCACGAGCGCCTCCTCGTCCGCGCCCGGCGGAATCCGGTACAGGCTCGTCTGCGCATGCGGAATGCGCACGTACTCGGCCTGCGTGCCGTCGATCCGGTTTCCGAGGATCCAGCCGCCGGTCTCGCAGTGCGAATACAGGCCGCGCCGGCAATATTCACAGCGGCCGCACGACGAGATGCAGGAAATCAGCACGTGGTCGCCCGGCTTCAGCGCGTCGACGGCGGCGCCGACCTGCTCGACGATCCCGACCCCTTCGTGGCCGAGAATGCGGCCGGGCTCACAGGTCGGCACGTCGCCCTTGAGGATGTGCAGGTCGGTGCCGCAGATCGTCGTGCGCGTGACGCGCACGAGCGCGTCGGTCGGCGACTGCAGTTCCGGCCTGGGCCGTTCCTCGAGCGCCTTGCGCCCGGGCCCGTGGTAGACGAGTGCTTTCATTGCGGTTCCTCCATCGAAAGAATGGGTGGCAGGTTCATTCATCAGGACTACGACGCATCGCGCACCGGCGCCAGCACCATCGCGAGCGCGCAGGACGCGACCCGGACGACCGCGCCGTCGGCGCGACTCGTCAGCACGATCGGCACGCGCGCGCCCACGACGATGCCGGCGCTGACGGCGCCGCCCAGGTATTCGAGCTGCTTCGCGAGCAGGTTGCCCGCTTCGATATCGGGCACGACCAGGATGTCGGCGCGGCCGGCGACCGGCGAATCGATCCCCTTGTCGTGCGCCGCCCGCAGCGAGATCGCGTTGTCGAACGCGAGCGGGCCGTCGACGATCGCGCCCGTGAGCTGGCCGCGTTCGGCCATCTTCGCGAGCGCCGCCGCGTCGAGCGTCGAGCGCATCGCCGGATTGACGGTCTCGACCGCGCACAGCACGGCCACGCGCGGGCACGCCACGCCCAGCGCATGCGCGACGTCGATCGCGTTCTGCGTGATGGCCGCCTTCTGCGCGAGGTCCGGCGCGATGTTCACCGCCGCGTCGGTCAGGATGAACGGCCGCGGATACGCCGGCGTCTCGATCAGGAAACAGTGGGACATGCGCTTGTCCGTGCGCAGCCCCGATTCGGCGGCGACGACGGCGCCCATCAGCTCGTCCGTATGCAGGCTGCCCTTCATCAGCGCGCCGGCGCGGCCGGCCGCCGCGAGTTCGACCGCGCGGGCCGCCGCCGCATGGCTGTGCGGCACGTCCTCGATCGTCCAGCGCGAAAGGTCGACGCCCGCGTCGTGCGCGACCCGCAGCACCTTGTCGCGCGGCGCGACGATCAGCGGCTCGACCGCGGCCCCCAGCGGCGACGCGCCGAGTTCGGCCAGCGCGACGAGACTGGTTGCGTCGCACGGATGCACGACGGCCACGACCAGCGGCGGCGCGTGGCAGGCGCGCGCGATCAGCGCGGGCCATGCGCCATCCGCGCGCGGCAGCAGGCCGGGCAGGCACGCGCCGCCGCCCGCATCCGGATGCCGGTGCCCGTTCATGTCTCGAGCACGTAGGCGCCGGGCGCCGCGGCGAGCCCGGCGGCCGGCGTGCGGGCCGGCACGTCGCCCGACGAGCGCGCGCGCAGCCAGTCGCGCCAGCAGGTCCACCACGATCCGTCGACCGCGGGCGTGTCGTGCACGAACGCGCGCGGGCTGCGATACGGCGCGCCGGGTTCGCGGGTCGCGCAGCGGTAGTGGCGGCCCGGATGGCCGGGTTCCGACACGATGCCCGCGTTGTGGCCGCCCGCCGCCAACACGAAGGTCAATGCATGGTGCGTCAGCAGATGGAGCTTGTAGACGGAGCGCCACGGCGATACGTGATCGCGCTCGGTGCCGACCACGAACGTCGGCACGTCGAGATCCGACAGCGCGACCGGCCGCCCGTCGACGCGGTAGCGGCCTGCCGCGAGATCGTTGTCGAGGAACAGCCGGGTCAGGTATTCCGAATGCATCCGGTACGGCATGCGCGTGGTGTCCGCATTCCACGACATCAGGTCGTTCGGCTTCGTGCGCCGGCCGAGCAGGTATTCGCTCATCATCCGCGACCAGATCAGGTCGCGCGCGTTCAGCAGTTCGAACGCGGCGGACATCTGCGCGCCGTCCAGGTAGCCCTGCCGCCACATCAGCGCATCGAGTGCGGACAGTTCGCTCGCGTCGATGAACAGGCCGAGTTCGCCGGGTTCGCTGAAATCGGTCTCGGCCGCGAGCAACGTGACGGATCGCAGCGCCTCGTGTTGCCGCCCATCGCGCGCGAGCGCCGCCGCGCCGATCGCCAGCAGCGTGCCGCCGAGGCAATAGCCGGCCGCGTGGACCGCCTCGCCGCAGATCGACCGGGCCGCGTCGAGCGCCGCCAGGCACCCGTCGCGCAGGTAATCGTCGAGCCCGAGATCGCGCGCTTCCGCGCCCGGATTGCGCCACGACACCGCAAACACGGTGTAGCCCGCATCGACCAGGAAACGGATCAGCGAATCGTGCGGCTGCAGGTCGAGGATGTAGTACTTCATGATCCACGACGGCACGACCAGGATCGGCTCGCGCGCGACGCGCGGCGTCGTCGGGTCGTATTGCAGCAGCTCGCACAATGCGTTGCGCCACACGACCCGGCCCGGCGTGACGGCCACGTCGCGCCCGGGCAGGTACGCACGCACGTCGCGGCCGCGCTGGCCGCCGGCGCGATCGAGCCACGCGTTCGCATCGTCGAGCCAGTGCCGTGCGCCCGCCGCGAGGTTCGCGCCGCCGCTGCGCATCGTCGCGTCGAGCGCGACCGGATTGGTCGCCAGGAAGTTGCCGGGCGAGCACGCGTCGAGCCATTGACGCGCGACGAAACCGACCAGTTCCTCATGGTGCCGTTCGACACCCGGCACGCCGCGCGTCGCGTCGCGCCACCAGCGCTGGACCGACAGGAAGGCGTCGCGATACGCGCAAAACGGCCAGCCCGACCACGCCGGCGCGGCGAAACGCGGATCGGCGCCCCCCGCATGCACGGCCAGGCCGTCCGCGCCGGCGTCGTCCGCCGCGGCTTGCTCCGCCGCCGCGGGCGCGGGCGCCAGCCACGCCTGCGTCGCGAGTTCGAAGCACTTGCCCGGCGACACCGCCAGATGCGCGCCCCAATCGAGCATGGCCAGCGCCAGCGACACGGGCGACAGCCCGAAGGTCATCGCGGCAACGTTCGCATGCGCGGCGCGGTTCCATCGTTCGGCGGGCGTCGCCGCGGTTGCCGCGCCTTCGCAGGCGCCGGTCTGCTGCCCGTCCCGATCCGGCGGCGGCCTCGAATCGCCCGCAAGCGGCGCACGGATGACAGACGCTTTCATCGCATGTACATGCCGCCGTTGACGTCGAATTCCGCACCGGTCGCGAAGGCGCCCGCATCGGAACACAGGAAGGCGACGAGCGCGGCGATTTCGTCGGGATCGCCGAGGCGGCCGGCCGGAATCTGCGGCAGGATCTTCGTGTCGAGCACCTCCTTCGGCACCGACTCGAGCATCGCGGTGGCGAGGTAGCCGGGCGCCACCGTGTTGACCGTGATGCCGTGCCGCGCGAGCTCGAGCGCCAGCGACTTCGTGAAGCCGTGGATGCCGGCTTTCGCGGCCGCGTAGTTCGCCTGCCCGTACGCCCCGCGCTCCCCGTTCACGGACCCGATGTTCACGATCCGCCCGAAGCCGGCGTCGATCATGCCGGGCACGAACGGCTTCGTCATGTTGAACAGGCCGTCGAGATTGGTGCGCAGCACCGCATCCCACATGCCCTTGGTCATCTTCACGAAGGTGGCGTCGTGCGTGATGCCGGCGTTGTTGACGAGCACGTCGACGCGCCCGAATTCGGCCAGCACGCGTGCCGCGCAGTGCTGGCACGAGTCGTAGTCGGCCACGTCGACCTCGTACGCACGAAACGTGCGGCCCGCGTCGCGTTCTTGCGTGAGCCACGTCGCGACGTGGTCGTTGCGTTCGGTGTGCGACACCGCCACGGTCATGCCTGCCTCGTGCAGGCGGCGGCTGATCGCGGCGCCGAGGCCGCCCATCCCGCCGGTGACGAATGCAACCCGTTCAGCGCGCATGATCGTGCTCCTGCGCGGCGTGGCTGCCGTCGAGACACCGGACGGCCGCGGCCCCGCCGCCCGCATCGACGGCTTCGGTGATGCCGAGCTCGAACGCGGCCATCCAGTCGCGCCACGGCATGCTCGCCTCGTTGACCACGGCGAGCCGCCCCAGATCGGGCCACCAGTCGGTCTGGCAGCGCGCCAGCGTGCCGGCGCCGTAATCGCGCAGCCACGTGCGCCAGGCACTCGCGCTCTCGAACTGCCCGCGCATGCACAGCTCGGTGGCGTCCTGCCAGATCGCGACGGTGGCGATCGTGTAGTCGCGCGTCACCTGCCGCGCCGCTTCGCCGAAGGCCGTCCATTCGTGCGTCGCCGTGAGCGCCTGCTGCAGGTCGCGCACCGCGTCGCGGTCGCGCTCGATACGCCGCCCGGCCAGCGCGAGCCATTCCTGCTGCCAGCCGCGGGTCAGCGCGGCCATGCGCAAGGCAAGATCGCAGCCCGCGCGGCAAGCGTCGTTCGGTGTCGTCAAAGCGTGGGGGCTCATCGTCTTCCCTCCTTCGATCCGGTCAATGGGTTGGCATCCGTGTCATGCCGCCTGCCCGGCATCGGCATCGCGACCGCTTCACTGTGCGGCCGCGGCGCATGGCGCCCGTTGATCTGAGTCAAGCTCGCGGAAACCCTGCTTCGTAGACTGGATTGCACTGGCGGATCACCCGTCGATGGAGCGATTCCGATGAGCTACAAGAGCCTAGTCGTGCATCTCGACACGAGCGACCGCGCGCATTCGCGCCTCGAGTTCGCGTTGCGTCTCGCCCGGCGCTTCGGTGCGCATCTCACCGGGCTGTTCGCGGTCTACACGCCGGAGCCGCATTCGTTCTACGTGATGGCCGGCTCCGCCGACTATTTCCGCGAACGCCGCGAACAGCGCGACGAACGGCTCGCCGCGCTGGAGCGCCTGTTCCATGCGGAGGCTGCCCGCGCGAAAGTGCCGGCGGCCTGGGTTCGTGCAGACGAACGCGCGAATGTCGCCGTGCCGCGCGCCGCCCGTCTTGCCGACCTCGTGATTGCAGGCCAGAGCGACCCGAACGATCCCGAAACCTACATCGACGACCAGTTCGCGGAGAACCTCGTCCTGTCCGCCGGCCGCCCGGTGCTGTTCTGGCCGTACACCGGAGAATTCCCGTCGATCGGCGAACGGGTGTTCGTCGCGTGGGACGGCAGCCGCGAAGCCGCCCGTGCCGCACACGATGCGCTGCCCTTCCTCGAGCATGCGAAGCGCACGACCGTCGTCGCCGTGGTCGACGGCAATTCCGAAGCGGCGACCACGCGCATTCCGGCCGCCGATGCCGCGTTGATGCTGGCGCGCCATGCGCGCGACGTGAACGTGCTCGACATCGATACCGGCACCGGCGCGTCGATCGGCGACACGCTGCTGTCGCGCGCATACGAAACGGGTTCGGACCTGCTCGTGATGGGCGCGTACGGCCATCCGCGCTGGCGCGAGCTGGTGATGGGCGGCGCCACCCGCACGGTGCTCGCGTCGATGACGCTCCCGGTGCTGATGTCGCACTGAGCCGGCCGATGCGCACGCTCGCGCTGCTCGCCGTCAATGCCGGTTCGTCGAGCGTGAAGTTCGCGGTCTTCGCGTATCCGCCGCACGGCGATCCCGCACGGCGGCCGCTGCACGAGGGGGAAGCGGCCGCAACCGGCAACAGCGTGTCGATCCGCTTCGACGCCGCCCCGGGCGGCACGCTGCCGCTGCACGCGGGCGATCCGTACCGCGCCGTGCTCGCGCGGATCGCGATGTGGATCCGCGTGCAACTGCCGCATGTCGCGCTGGGCGCGATCGCCCATCGTGTCGTGCACGGCGGCGCCCGGTATGCCGACCCGGTCGTCGTCGACGACGCGGTGCTCGCCGCGCTTCGCACGCTGACGCCGCTCGCGCCGCTGCATCAACCGCACAGCCTCGATGCGATCGACGTGCTGCGCGACGCGTTTCCCGACGTGCCGCAGGTCGCCGTGTTCGATACCGCGTTTCATCGCACGCTGCCACGCGCCGAGCAATTGCTGCCGTTGCCGCATGCATGGTTCGACCGGGGGGTGCGTCGCTACGGGTTCCATGGTCTGTCGTACGAATACCTGGCCATCGCGCTCGACGAGCGGTTCGGCGCGCGTGCGCACGGCCGCGTGATCGCCGCCCATCTCGGCAGCGGCGCCAGCCTGTGCGCGATGCGCGACTGCCGCAGCGTTGCGACGACCATGGGCTTCTCGGCGCTCGACGGGCTGATGATGAGCACGCGCTGCGGCACGCTCGACCCCGGCGTCGTCCTGCACCTGCTCGAGATCGGCAAGCTGTCCGGCGATGCGCTGGGCCATCTGCTGTATCACGAGTCGGGCCTCAAGGGCGTGTCGGGCGCGTCCGGCGATCCGCGTGTGCTGCTGGCGTGCGAAGCCGCCGGCGACGCATTGGCCGGCGATGCGCTGACACTCTACGTCCACCGCATCGTGCGCGAAGCCGGCGCGCTCACCGCGCTGCTGGGCGGCCTCGACATGCTGGTCTTCACCGCCGGCATCGGCGAGCACTCGGCCGTGTTGCGTGAACGGATCTGCGCATCGCTCGGCTGGCTCGGCATCGATATCGATGCGCGCGCGAACGCGGACCATGCGCAGGTCGTGTCGTCCGCCTCGAGCGCGGTCACGGTGGTCGTCGAGCCGACCAACGAAGCGTGGATCGCCGCGTGCGCCGCGATCGGCGTGCTGCGCGGCAACCGCGACGCTTGATCCAGATCAGCGCGATCGGCGCGCGCGCGCCGATGATGATGTCATCCGCCTCCGTTCAAGGGAAACGCCATGTACTCGAACATTCTGGTTTCGCTCGACGGCAGCGACACGTCGTCCCGCGCACTCGACGCCGCGCTGGGCCTCGCGTCGGAAACGGGTGCGCGGCTGACCCCCGTCTACGTCGTCGATTTCCTGGTGCCCGCCTACGACATGGTCGGCTACGATCCGTCGATCCTGATCGATGCGTTCCGGGAAGAAGGGCTGCGCGTCACCGACGACGCAGCGCGCCGCATGAAGGCCCGCGACGTGGCCGGCACGCCGCAGATCGCCAACGTCGAGCCGGCGGGCGAAGACATCCCGCACCGGATCGTCAGTCTTGCCAATGAAATCGAGGCCGACCTGATCGTGATGGGCACGCATGGACGGCGCGGCGCTCAGCGCCTGTTCCTCGGCAGCGTGGCCGAGCGCGTGCTGCGTCTGGCCACGTGCCCGGTGCTGATGATTCCCGCGAGCTGCCCGTCCGGACAACCTGCCGAGACCGTCGCGGCATCAACCGAAAAGGAGCCGTCATGAGCTACAAGACCCTGCTTGTCCACCTCGACGACAGCGAACGCTGCGCGACGCGCGTCGACCTCGCGCTCGAACTGGCGGGACGCTGGAACGCGCATTTGATCGGCCTCTACGTGGTCTGCCAGGATCTCTTCGAGCCGTTGCGGCGGCCCGACGAGCCGCTCAAGCTGGCCGTCTACGAGCGGCTGTGCGAACAGCGGCGCAAGGAAGCCGAGGAGACCTTCCTGATGGCCGCCGAGCGCGCGGGACGCAGCGTCGAATGGCAGGCGCCGGCCGGCGACGCGACGACAGTCGCCATCCTGCACGCACGTCACGCCGATCTGCTGGTGCTCGGCCAGGAAGACCCCGACGATCGCATGACCTACGTGGCGCGCCATTTCATCGAGGATCTCGTGATGGGCAGCGGCCGTCCGGCGCTCGTCGTGCCCTATGCGGGCGACGTGCGAACGATCGGCGAGAACGTGCTGATCGGCTGGGACGGCGGGCGCGAAGCCGCCCGCGCGATGGCCGATGCGCTGCCGCTGCTCGCCCGCGCGCGCTTCGTCAACGTCGAGACGGTCGTGCGCGGCCAACCCGACCCCGACCAGACGCCGGCGGGCGTCGACGTCGCCGCGTATCTCGAGCGGCACGGCGTTCGCGCGTCGTTCTCGACGACGCCGCGCGACCGGTCGGTCGGCGTCGGCGCGACGCTGCTGAACCGGGCGACCGACCTGCATGCGGACCTCCTCGTGATGGGCCTGTACAGCCATGCGCGCATGCACGAACGCGTGCTGGGCGGCGCGACGCGCACGATCCTCGAGACGATGACGGTGCCGGTGCTGCTGTCGCACTGACGCCGCACGCATGACGGCGGGGCAGCCGCCCGCGGCTGCCCTCTCCGGTCACAACACGGCCGCGCACGCGCCCTGCCCCTCCCGCACGACCAGCACCGGCCGGTCGGCGCTGCGCACCAGCGATTCGGCGACGCTGCCGAGCACCGCGCGGCGCACGCCGCGGCGACCGTGCGTCCCCATCACGATCAGGTCCGCGTCGCATTCGGCGGCGGCTCGCGCCAGCACGGACGACACGTCCTCGCCGCACGCGTCGATCGTGTGCGCGGTGCCGCGGACGCCGCACAGGCGAAACGCGCTCTCCGCATCCGCCACCGCGATCGCGGCCTTGTCCGCATCCAGCCCCGTCGGGTCGCGCCGGTCGATATAGCCGCTGTCGAAGTCGGCCACTCTTGGCGCGTCCGATACCACGCACACGGCGACGATCAGGCCCCCCGAAGCGCGGGCGAGCGCGATCGCCTCGTCGAGCGCGAGCCGCGAACTGCGGCTGCCGTCGAGCGCCGCAAAGATCCTTGCATACATGGTGCCTCCCTGGTGGCGTCCGGTGTTGACTGGAATGCCACACCAGTCTGGGCCCGGCGGGCGTGATCCGGTTGACGCCGGTCAAGCCCGCCCGGCCGCAGGCGTACGCATCGGTCCCGATTGGCGAATACAGACAAAACGCGCACAATTTCGGGCGACATCGCAACTTCGGCCCGCCCCACATTTCGTGCCTCGCGTCCGGCCAGACGCCCGCCAGCCGCCGGCGAAATCCGTCAGGATGAACGGTCATGACAGTCAATGCGCCCGCCTTCAAGGCCGGGCCGGCTCAGCGCAGGATTCGACCCGCGCGATACGCGACCCTGGCCGCGCTGCTCGCGCTGGCGCTCGGCCTGGCAGCGTCATTGGCCGGCGCCCGGCTGCTGCAGAACCAGGCGCAGGAAGCCGCCCAGGCACGCTTCGTGCGTTCGGCGACGCTCGCGACAGCCGACCTCCGGCGCAGCCTCCTCGGCGCCGCTGCCGTGTTGCGCGGTGCGCGTGGCTTCGCGACGGCGCTGGCCGTGCCTCAATCCGGCGACGCGTGGCGCCGCTACCTTGCCAGTCTCGATCTGGACGGTTTGCAGTCACCCGTGCGCAGCCTCGGAAGAATCGAGCCGAGCGTCGCCGACGACAACCAGGCGACCCGGCGGGCGCTGCAACGAGCGGCCGAGACCGGCAAGGTCGCGCTGGCCGCGAACGCGATCCAGGACAGCGCCGACGCACCGACTGCCCGCACGGCGCTGACGCTGTATCTGCCGATTGATGCGAACGCTGAAGACGGCGCATCGTCCGGGCCCCCGCATGCGCGGGCGAGCGGATACGTCTATGCGGCGCTCGATCCGGAGCGTCTCGTCGACCCGTCGGTGCTGGATCGGCTGCGCATGGACATCACGGCCGACAACCCGGCGGCGCCCGTCTATTCCGGCGGCTTCGGCGGCGACGACGGCAGCTCCGCCCGCGACCTGCTCACGCGAACGGATTCGCTGACGTTCGGCGGCACCCCGCTCTCGCTGCACTACAGTGCGCCGCGCGCCGACACGGCCGGCGCCGCGACGGCCGTGCGGGCGGCCGGCATCGCGCTGTCGCTGATCCTGGCCGCCCTCGTGCGGACGGCCGCCGCCAGGCGCATGCCAGCAGCCGTACCCGCCGGCGACGGCCCACCGACCGACGATCGGATGATGGCCATCATCCGGTCATCGATGGAAGCCATCATCACCGTCGACGAAAGCCAGACGATCGTGATCTTCAATCCGGCCGCGGAACGCGTGTTCGGCGTCTCCGCGATGGAGGCGATCGGCGCGCCGCTCTCCCGCTTCATTCCCGAGCGCTTCCGCGCCGCGCACGCCCGGCACGTCGAACAGTTCGGCGTGACGGGCGTGTCGGAGCGCCTGATGGGGCGGCAACGCGTGCTGTTCGGCCTGCGCGGCGACGGCTCGGAGTTTCCGATCGAGGCGTCGATATCGCAGATTCGCGACGGCGCGGGCAAGCTTTACACGGTCATGCTGCGCGACGTCACCGAGCGGGTCCGGGCGGAGAATGCCCTCAAGCAGTCGCGCGAGGAACTGCGCGACCTGTCCGCCAACCTGCAGAACGTGCGGGAGGAAGAAAAAACCCGGATTGCGCGTGAACTGCACGACGACCTCGGCCAGCAACTCACCGCGCTCAAGATGGATCTCTCCGCCGTCGAGCTGGGGCTCGCGGGCGTCGTCGCCCCCCACACCGGCGTGCGCGAGCAGTTGGGCGGCATGCATCGCCTGATCGACTCGACCGTCGCGTCGGTTCGGCGCATCGCGGCCGATCTGCGGCCGGTGATGCTCGACGACCTCGGCCTCATCCCGGCGATCGAGTGGCTGGTCAACGATTTCACGCATCGCTACAGGATCACGGTCGACCGGGACATCGCCCCCGCCGATACCGCGTTCACCAGCGCGGGGGCCACCACGCTGTTCCGCATCGTGCAGGAAGCGCTCACCAACGTCGCGCGGCACGCCGACGCGACGCACGTGAAGCTCGCGCTGAAAGTGGAGGACGGCTACTGCATGCTGCGCATCGCGGACAACGGTCACGGCGCCCCGGAGAGCGCGCGCGACGCGCGCGATCCGCCGTCGTTCGGCCTGATCGGCATCCGCGAGCGCGCACACATGCTCGACGGCACGGTGACGATCGACAACCGGCCGGGAACGGGATTCACGATTACCGTCGCGTTGCCGCTTCACGCCATCCAGCAAGGAGATGGGCTGTCATGATCCGGGTACTCATCGCCGACGACCACGCCCTCGTCAGGGACGGCCTGCGGCACATCCTGCAGAGCGCGAGCGGGTTCGAAGTCGCGGGCGAAGCGCGCGACAGCGCGTCCACGATCGCGCTCGTGCGTGACACGGCCGCGAATGTGCTGGTGCTCGACCTGTCGATGCCCGGCCGGAACGGCGTCGAACTCATCAAGCAGATCAAGGACGAGAAACCGGCATTGCATATTCTCGTGCTCACGATGCACGCCGAGCAGCAATACGCGGTGCGCGCGTTCCGCGCCGGCGCATCCGGCTACATGACCAAGGAAAGCGCCAGCGCCGAGCTGGTCGCGGCGCTGACCAAGATCGCGGCCGGCGGCGTCTACGTCAGCCTGACGATGGCCGAACAGTTTGCGCAGAGCCTGAACGAGCCGACCGATCTCCTGCCGCACCAGCGGCTGTCCGACCGTGAATTCGAGGTGTTCCGGCGGGTCACCACCGGCGAGTCGATTTCCGAGATCGCGGAGGCGCTCTGCGTCAGCGTCAAGACGGTCAGCACCTACAAGACGCGGATTCTCGAGAAAATGCAGATGCCGAACGAAACCGCGCTCGTGCGCTATGCGATGCGCCACAAGCTGTTCGAGGATCCGGACGAACTCTGACGCGGCTCCGGCGCACGACCGCCGCGCCCTCGCGTCGCCCCGGACAGAATGCCGCACCCGTGTAGGAAACCGCCTACAGCGCTTCCGCGTGACCTACTGCATCTTCAATGCCTGCTGATTTCCTTGACGCCGCGCAACATCCATACTCCAGATCAAGAAAAACAAGCGCGCGCCTGGCGAAGCAACGGCGGCAATCGCCGCCGGGACAGGTCTCCCTTTTCGTCCGGCGCGGCTTTTCCGATGAGGGCGGCTTGCACCAGGGCCGCCGGCGTTATCACCAGCGCGACCCCGCCCACGGCGGCCCGCCGCTGTCCCCAATGTACTGGAGTACTGGAGCCGATCATGCAAAGCCATGCCGATGTTTCGCCGGCCACGCCGTTACGCCCGTTCATCCCGTTGCATCCCGTCGAACGGGCGGAACAACCGAAACGCGCCGCGTCCCGCTGTTCGACGTGTTCGTTGCGCACGGTCTGCCTGCCGCCTGATCTTTCGCCCGACGATTTCGCGCGGGTCGACGCGATGATCTGCACGACGCGGCACGTCAGGCGCGGCGAGACGCTGTTTCGCGCGGGCGACGCGTTCAACAGCATCTATGCGGTGAGAACCGGGTCGTTCAAGACCGTCGTGATGCACCGCGACGGAGACGAGCAGATCACCGGCTTCCAGATCGTCGGCGAATCGCTCGGGCTCGACGGCTTGCACACCGGCCACCACAACGGCGATGCGATCGCGCTCGAGGACAGTACCGTCTGCATCATTCCGTTCGGCCAGCTCGAGCAGATCTGCCGCGAGGTGCGGCCGATGCAGCATCACGTGTACCAGATGATGAGCGGCGAAATCGTCCGCGAATCCTCACTGATGCTGCTGCTCGGCACGATGACCGCCGAGCAGCGCGTCGCCGCGTTCCTGCTGAACCTTTCCACGCGCTTCAAGGCGCGCGGCTACTCGGCCGCCGAATTCGTGCTGCGGATGACGCGCGACGAGATCGGCGAATACCTCGGGATGAAGCTCGAAACGGTCAGCCGCATGCTGTCGAAGTTCCAGCGCAACGGGCTTGTCGCCGCGCAAGGCAAGCAGATCCGCATCGTCGATTCGGAAGGCCTCGGGCGGATCTGACCTCGCCGCACGCGCGGCGAGCGCATCAGCCGCGCATGGCGAGCACCGCCGCCCCGGACAGACGCCCCGTGCGCAAGTCGTCGAGCGCGCGGTTCGCGTCGGTCAGCGCGTAGCGCACGGCCTCGACCCGCAACGGCATCGCATCGGCGATCCGCATGAATTCGACGGCATCCGCACGCGTCAGGTTGGCCACCGATGCGATGCGGCGCTCGCCCCACAGCCACGCGTACGGAAAGCCGGGAATGTCGCTCATGTGGATGCCGCCGCACACGACGATCCCGCCCTTGTCGAGCGCACGCAGCGCGGCCGGCACCAGCGCCCCCACCGGCGCGAAGACGAGCGCGGCATCGAGCGGCTCGGGCGGCGTTTCGTCGCTGCCGCCGGCCCATGCGGCGCCGAGTGAAAGCGCGAGCTGCTGGGCAACCGCATCGCCGGGCTTCGTCAGCGCGAACACCTTCCGTCCCTCGCCATGCGCGACCTGCGCGACGAGATGCGCCGCCGCGCCGAAGCCGTAGATGCCGATGCGCCGCGCGTCGCCCGCCATGCGCAGGGTGCGATAACCGATCAGGCCGGCGCACAGCAGCGGCGCGGCCTCGAGATCGGAATAGCGCCGCGGCAGATGCACGCAATACCGATGGTCGGCAACGGTGCGCTCCGCGTAGCCGCCGTCGATCGTATAGCCCGTGAATCCGGGGCTGTCGCACAGATTTTCTCGGCCGGCCGCGCAATACGCGCAATGGCCGCACGTCGACCCGAGCCACGGAACGCCGACGCGCTCGCCCGCCGCGAAGCCCGTCACGCCCGCGCCGAGCGCGCGCACCGTGCCGACGATCTCGTGCCCCGGGATCAGCGGCAGCTTCGGATGCGCGAGCTCGCCGTCGACGACGTGGAGATCCGTCCGGCATACGCCGCATGCGTGTACATCGATCAGCAACTGGCCCGCCGCCGGCAACGGGTCCGGCACGCGCGTCTCGCGCAAATGCGGTGTCGTGCCGTCAAACATCATCGCAAGCATGCTCGCCTCCCCGCGCAATCGTGTTCGCGCGCTGCACGTTCCAAGGCTAATCGCCACGCGCCGCGTGTGCATGGCCCGGTGGCGGGCGCTTGACGTGGGTCAACGACGCTCGGACGGTTGCTGACACGATGAAGTGGCATAACGCCCGCATGTGGCGCCCAGGAGATGTTCGAATGATATCCGTTCCCCCATTGGCCGCAAGCGCCCGCCCCGAGGACCGTCTGAGGTCGCTGCTGGCCTACGCGGTGCTGGCCCCGTCCAGCCACAACTCGCAGCCGTGGCGGTTCATCGTCGACGGCCCCACGATCGCGGTCTGCGCGGATCGCGTGCGCGCGTTGCCCGTCATCGATCCGTTCGATCGCGAGCTGACCATCAGCTGCGGCGCGGCCCTGCTCAACCTGCGCGTCGCGCTCGATCACGCCGGGCTCGCTCACACGATCAGCACCTTTCCCTCCGACATCGATCCCGATCTGCTGGCGATGATCCGGGTGTGCGACGACGGCTACTCCGACGCGTCGCTCGGCGCGCTGTTCGATGCGATTCCGGAGCGCGTCACGACGCGCGCGCCGTTCAACTCGACGGCCGTGCCGGACGCGCTGCAGCGCGAGCTGATCGCGGCCGGCGTCGCCGAAGGCGCGGAGGTCACCTGTATCGATTCGATCGCGCATCGCGCACGGGTGGCCGAGTTGGTCGCGGAGGCCGATCAGCAGCAGTTCGCGGACCCGCGCTTTCGCCGTGAACTGGCGAGCTGGATCGATCCGCGCCGGCACGTCGACGGCATGCCGGCGTTCGCGGCCGGCGTGCCGACGCTGCTGGACTTCGCGGCGCCCGTCGTGACGATGGCGGTGCGAACCTTCGATCTCGGCGACGGGCTGGCCGCGCTGCATCACCAGCTCGTCGGCGCCTCGCCGCTGATCGTCTGCCTGTCGACCGTGCGCGACGATCGCGACGCGTGGCTCGCCGCCGGCCAGGCGCTGGAGCGCGTCCTGCTCGTCGCGACGCGCGCAGGCTATACGGCGTCGTACCTGAACCAGCCGATCGAGACGGCCGGGCTGCGCGCGCACCTGCGCCACATGCTCGGGCTGCACGGCGAGCCACAGTTGCTGCTGCGCGTCGGGCACGGCCCGCATGCGCCGCACTCGCCGCGCCGCCCGCTCGACGAAGTCGTCTCGTGAGCGCGCCTCGCGGCGCGTAATCGCCCTTCCGATCCGGACGAGGAAAGACAACATGAACCTCCCGCGCTACGCTGCCTTCTGCGCGATCGTCACGACGGCCAGCCTGGCCGCCGCGCAGACGGCCGTGCCCGAGCCGACCGATCTCGTCAATGCGCAGCACTGCATGTTTTGCCACACGGTCGACATGACGTTCCTCGGGCCGTCGTTCCGCGAGATCGCGCAGCGCTACCGCGGCGATCCGGCGGCGGCGCCGGAACTGGAGCGCAAGCTGCGCGTCGGCGGCCGCGTGCATTGGGGCGACACGCCGATGCCGCCCGCCGAGGATCGCGGCGGCCCGCTGTCCGCCGACGACGCGCATCAGCTCGTGCAATGGGTGCTGAGCCAGTAACCGGCCCGCCGCCCCGCAACGCATGTCGACCACCGTCAAACGCATTCCCGCCGGTCTCGCACGAGGCGACGCGCGCCGTGGCGCCGCGGCCGGCGCGACGCCGCCGAATGCGCGCGGCAAGCGCGCCCGCACGCGGCCCGATGCGATCGTCCGCGGCGACGACGTCCAGCGCATCCCGCGTCGCGCGCCGCGTCTCGTCCAACGCGCGAGGCGCACGCCCGCCGATGACGATGCCACCGTCCTGCAGCGCGCGGGCATGCGCGGCATCCGGCTGCAACTCGACTACTGGAAGGCCGAGGAACGCCTGCAGAGAGAACGCATCGGCCATGCCGTCGTGATCTACGGCAGCACGCGCATCGTTGCCCCTGCCGTCGCGAACGCGCGGCTGAACGAGGCCAATCGCCAGCTCGCGGCGCGTCCGCACGATGCGGGCCGGCGCCGTGCCGTCGCGGCGGCGAGCCGGCTCGTCGAACACAGCGTGTATTACCGCGTCGCACGCGAATTCGGGCGCATCGTCGGCCACGCCGACCGGTGCACGCGAGCCGCGCGGCTCGCCGTCGTCACCGGCGGCGGCCCCGGCATCATGGAGGCCGCGAACCGTGGCGCGTACGAGCGCGGCGCGCCGAGCATCGGCTTCAACATCGAGCTGCCGCGCGAACAGGCGCCGAATCCGTACATCACCCCCGATCTCCACTTCCGGTTTCACTATTTCGCGATCCGCAAGCTGCACCTGCTCGAACGCGCGAAAGCGGCGGTATTTTTCCCCGGCGGCTACGGCACGTTCGACGAGCTGTTCGAAGTCCTGACGCTGCTGCAAACGCGCAAGATCCCGCCGCTGCCGGTCATCCTCGTCGGCGAAGCGTACTGGAGGCGCGCGGTCGACCTGGCCTTCCTCGCCGACGAAGGGATGATCGACCGCCGCGATCTCGACCTGTTCACGTACTGCGAATCCGCCCCCGACATCTGGCGCGCGATCGGTGGCTGGTATGCGCGGCGGCGCGCGGCACGGCCGGTGCGCCGCCGCGCGCCGCCGAAGCCGCGTGCCATGTAGGAATCCGCCGACGCCCGCCGCATGATTCCTACCGCAGCTTCGGGGTACGCCGATTGAATCGCCCAGGCACGGCGACGATACTGGATTCACGGATCACGGCTGCACGGTATCCGGATTCGAGGCCATCAGGAGAATCGTCATGTCACACGCTACCCATCTTCCCGACCCGGGCGATCAGGCCGGCCGGTCTGACGCACCTGCGCTCGACACGCAGGCGCTCGTCGCCCTCGCGCGCGACGCCGGCATGCTCGTGATCCTCGACGCCCAGATCGGGCGTGAGCGGTATGAAAGCGTGACGGGATCGGTCGCCACGCTGGCCCGCTTCGCCCAGGCGCTGCAACTGTCGGCGCTCAAGGCCGCTTGAGACCGACTGAAACCGACTGAAACCGGCTGAGACTGCCTGAGACCGCTTGAAGCCGCGCGTGACCGTGCCGCGCCGCCGCTTGCCGCACGAAACCGGGTGGACAGCCAGACACATCGATGCATGCGCATGCGGCGCGTATCGAATCGGATGACGAACGAAACGCCGCCGCCCGGGCGACACGCTCACGAGCGCCGCTGCCTCACACCGTGAACGTGTTCGACCTCCTCATCTCGACCCACGTCATCCCGGCCCGCAGCCCCTCGATCGCGGCTTCGCGCTCGGACGCATGGGTCCGGCTGTGCGAGAACGTACGCTCGCACGTGCCATCCTGCGACATGAGCGTGACATGGATCCTGCAACGGTAGCCGCCCGTTTCGGCGGCGACCGTCTCGATCGCCACCGACCAGCCGGCGTCATGTACCTCGCCTGACAGACTCATCTCGCTTCCCTCCTTCATCCACGCGGACTGCCTGTCCGGTTGCCGCATACCGCGCTTACTCGACAACCAGGTCGTCGATGACGGCACGCACCCCGCGTGCGGACCACGCGGCACCGCGCACGGCCTTGCGCTCGGAGAACGAGCCGACCTTGCCGGACAGGCGCACGGTGCCGTCGCGCACCTCGATCGCGATGTGCTTCGCCTCGCGCTCCGCATGGCGCATGATCGCGCGCTTGATGCTGCCGCCGATGTCGGCCGACCCGATCGCACCCTGCACCACGATATGGTCGGTCACGCCCGTCACGCTGCGCATCTGCGAAATCGCCCGCACGGCCAGGTGGCTCTGGTACGCCCACTCGACCCTGCCGGACAGCGTGATCCAGCCATGTTCGACCTGCACCTTGACCGCGTCGTCGCTCAATCCGACCGTCCAGTGCAGCACCGAACGCACCGCGTTCGCGATGTCCTCGTCGGTGCGGACGTCGTCGTCCGGCAGATGCACGGTCAGGTCGACGACGAGTGCCTTGACGCCGGCCACGCGATTCGCCGCGCGCTCGATCGCCAGCTTCTCCGCATAGCTCGGCGGGTGCCCCGACAGCGTCACGATCCGGTCGGCCACCTCGATCCCGATTCGGGTCGCGTCGATCGCCGGGTCGGACTCCAGCTCGTCCTGAACGTCCTGCTTCAACTGCTTGTCGGTCTTCATCGCCTGCACTCCTGTGAGCCGCGGCGAGCCTGTCCGCCGCACATCTCCAGATTTGCACACGCCCCGCCACGACTCGCTGATGCAGGTCAACGGACGCCGCTCGTCGCACGTCGCGGCCGGCGGGTGCTCCGCTTGACGGAGGTCAAGCCGGCGCGGCCCGGCCGCCGTATCGTGAGATCGCCGATGCGCGATGTCCCGGGCAAGCAGCGGCGACGCTTCAAGGAGACTCACATGACGGAACAGCAACTGCTGGCCTATTCGCCGGCGCCACCGGCACGGCCGGTATCGCCACAGGGCGAATCCCCGGCCCTCATCGACCTGCCGCATCCGGACCTCGACGGCGGCCCGCCATTGATGACGGCACTCGCGGCACGAATGAGCTCCCGCGAATTCGCGGCCACGCCGCTGCCGCCCGCGACGCTCGGCGCGATGCTGTGGGCCGCGGACGGTGTCAACCGGCCGGCCGGCGGCGGCCGCACCGCGCCGTCCGCGCATGCGTTCAACGAAATCGACGTGTACGTCGCGCTGCCGTGCGGCGTCTATCGCTACGACGCACCCGCGCACCGGCTCGTGCTGAAACACGCGGTGGATGCCCGCAACCTCACGGGTTACCAGGACTTCGTCGGCCGCGCCCCGCTGGATCTCGTCTACGTCGTCCGGACCTCGGCGATCCTCGACATGCCGCCGCAACAACGCGACGTGTTCTCGGCGATCGCGGCCGGCGCCATCGCGCAGAACGTGTCGCTCTACTGCGCGGCCGCCGGGCTCGGCACGGTCGTGCGCGGCTGGATCAACCACCGCGCGCTTGCCGACGCGCTGCGGCTGAACGAGGACGAACTCCCGATCCTCGCGCAGACGGTCGGCTACCGTGCCGGCGGCGCGGGATCGCAGGCGTAGGCGTTCGGGCGGCCGCCTCGAAGAAACGGCGCGCGGATCGCTCCGCGCGCCGTCATCTTCGTTCGGGCGGCGTGTACAGGCATCGCCCGCTGCGTGCCGCCCGATCAGCTGATCGTCAGTTTCTTCTGCGCGACCGGCGTCTTTTTCGGCAGCGTCAGCGACAGCACGCCGTCCTGGTAAGTCGCGGATGCGCGCGCGTCGTCGATCTCGCCCGACAGCGAGATCGAACGGCTGATCGCGCCGCTGTAGCGCTCGCGCCGGATCACGCGTTCGCCATCCTTCTGCTCCTTGTTGCGCTCGATCTTCGCGCTGATCGACACGGTGCTGCCCGTCACCTGGACGTCGATATCGTCCTTGGCGACGCCCGGCAGTTCCGCATTGACCTTGTACGCATCGTCGCTTTCCGTCACGTCGATCTTCATCGCGGCAAGATCGGGCTCGTCCGTCAGCGTCATCCCGCGCAGCGGCCTGAACAGCCCCTGAAACAGGTCGGCGACGGGTTCGATCGAAAACGGATCGTAACGCGTGACATTGCTCATGGTTCGTACTCCTCGAACGATAGAGAGGCGGCCCGCGCGTTCGTCCCGCCCGCGCGAAGCCATGATGAAGACCGGATTGGCGCGGCGCCGTGCGCCGCGCAACGGACGAACGATCATCAGGATTCCAGCGTAGCTGCCCGCATCGGCAGGCGCTTGATGCGCGTCAACGGCACCCGGCGCTCACGTGCAGAACCGGAAATAGCCGCTGTGGAGCAGGATCGGCCGGCCGCCCATCTCCTCGAGCAGGCACCGTGCGGCACGCTCGATCGCGGGACGATGGCGGGCAAACGCATCCACGAGATCGCTTTCGCGCGGCGACGCCGCGCGGAAGTGATCCTCCAGCGCCGCGGCGGTGATCGCGCAGTGCACGCGGCGGCCTTCGACCAGCGCCGGAAAGGTCAGCGCCGGATCCTGGCCGCAATACGTCGGATGTTCGGAAGGAAAGGAGATCTGCATGATGGTCACCTGGGCAGGTTGCGCATGGGCAAGCGCCGGCCGGCGGCGCACCGCGCGCGCGGCGGCACTACGCCGCCGCCGCCGCGGCCGGTGCGGCGTCGCTGCCGCGCACGAGCAGGACCGGGCAGCTCGATCCGCGCAGGAACCGTTCGGCGACGCTGCCGAGGAACAACCGCCGGACCCCGCGCCGACCGTGCGTGCCGATCACGGCCAGATCGATCGACCGGTCGGCGACGTAGCGCTGCAGCCGTTCGGCGATATTCTCGCCGAGCTCGGTCTCGACGAGTTCGGCCTCGCCGTTGACTGCCGCGTGCGCGATGGTCCGTTCCGCGCGCCGCAGGACCGACACACCGTCGCGCCGGATCTCGGCGAGCAATGCATCCGGGTCCATGCGTCCGCCGAACGTGATCAGCAGCGACTTGTCGACGACGAAAACGGCGAACAGGCGGGCGCCGCACGATCGCGCCACTTTCAGGCCCTCGTCGAGCGCCCGTTGCGATGAAGGACTGCCGTCCACGGCGACCATGATGTTCGTGTACATACCGACCTCGCTGGATGAACCGATGCGCCGGCGGCGTTCGGCTTGGCTTTCATCATCGGCGTTCGCCGCACGCGGGCGTTGACGGAGGTCAACGGTTCGAAATCACGCGGAAACCGGCAGGCGCGCGGGCGCGAGACGCCGGATCATCCCGGCGCGACCGGCGCCGGCGCATCCGGCGAGCGTGCCGGATTCACATACGCCCGAAAGCCTCGCTCGATGTCGAGGATCCGCGCCGCGCACGCGTCGTACCGCCAGCCCGGGCCGCCATCGCTGTCGTACATGCCCTTGCACATCGCCTTGAGCCGGATCACCGAGGCGCCGCCCCCCGAGGCCGCGCGCGACGCCCACAAATAGACTTCGCCGGCCAGGAACGGGGGCGCCGTCTCGATCGTATCGGCATCGGCCCGCGTGATCCGGGTCGACGAATGCGCTTCGACGTAGCGGCGTGCAAGGCGCCATGCACGGTCGCATTCGGCAGGAGTCGAACACGGCAGTGCCGCGGCCTGGCGCGTGTCGAACAATTGCGTTTCCGTCGACCGAAAGGCCGCGTTCCGTTCCGCACCGGCGCACGCGCCCAATGCAAGGAGCACGCCGACCGCCCACACCCGTTGTTTCATCACCCTCACCCTGCTTCGCAACGCATCGCGTTCCGCCCGCAATCGGGCGGCATGAACACGCCCGGCGCGAATCCGGCCCTGTCGCGGCCCACATCCCGCATGCGGCGCGCAGTCGCGTGGCCGCATCGCGCGAGCGTTCGAATCGACTGTATGGCCGCCGTCGGGAATGCGGTTGACCTGGGTCAATCGCGCGGCCGGGCGACGCGGACCGCCTGCCGCAAGACCGTCGATGGCCCCCGTGCCTGCCCGTGCGAACCCGTCCGTGCGCGCGGCAGCGACAGGCTTGACGTGCATCAAGCCGGAACGGACTCCGGTCGGCTGCAACAGGGGGCGTCGCACGGTTCGCGGTCGCGGAGGCGCTGCCGGCCGGCATGCCCGGTGCGCCGATCACCGCAACCGTGCGGTCCGGGCATCGCCGCGGTCATTTCCCCTTCGCGGCCGCGCTCGCGCACGCCCTCGCCGCTGGCACGCGGCAACGGCCCCCGGCACGCACCGGCTCATCCCCGCTGCTTCTCCTCGAAGTACGGCTGGCGTGCCGCCACGAGACGCAACTCGTCGAGCAGCGCCGCAGCCGCGCGAAGCAAATCGTCGAGTGAAACGATCCCGACCAGCTCCCCGTCGTCGCCGACGACCGGCAACCGGCGCACACCGTGCTGGCGCATCCGCTTCGCAAGCAGCCAGATATCGTCGTCGACGTGCGCGATCGCGACGGGCTCCGACATGACATCGCCGACGAACAGCGAGGCGGGCTGCACCTCGGGGCTCACCACGGCGAGCACGATGTCCCGATCGGTCAGCATGCCGACCGGCTCGCATCGCCCGTCCCGTTCACGTACGACGATCAGGTCGCCGGCGTGCGCGTCGCGCATCCTGGCGGCCGCGTCGACGACGGTCATCCGTGCGGAGCACGTGGCGACATCGCGGGTGCACAGCATCGCGGCATTCATGTTCGTTCTCCCGGCCGGGGGCGAAGCGGATCATCGGCAGGCGACGCGTCCCGGCCTCGTCGCGGTGACCGCCTGTTCGCACCCGATGAAAACAACGCACATCCGGCTCCGTTGCCGGAAACTGATGCAGGCCCGCGCGATACCGGAGCGGTGGGCGTATGGCGCGCGGCGGCGAAGCCGGTGTCGTCGACACGGCCGAAGCGATCGGCCAGGCAGCACGGGTTGGCGGGATCGCCTTGCCGGCGCCGCGGCTTGCTCGCCAGCACCATCCGGATCGCGATCTCGCGAGGACTCGGCCGCCGGTCGCCAACGACGTCGACCGGCCGCGCCGGGTATCGCGCGGCAGGCAGCGCGTTCAGCGTGCCTGCTTCGGCGCGGATAACGATCCGGCGGCCAGCGGTATCCCTGAAGAAGGCAAGCATGATGGTGTCCGCATCATGAACGTGAAGACGCAAACGGCACGGAACATGCCGGCCTCGCCGATGGCCGGCATGCAGGAACACCCATCTTCGCGCTTGCCGGACAATCCCCGTTGACGCAAGTCATCGAGCGAGCGCGGGCACGCGAAATAGCCACCGACTCGCCCGACGGAAGTCGGCGCCGCGCCGCTCACTCGAACCGGCAAGCCCCGCGCGGCAGCGCCGAGAGCGTGTCGCTCGACAGTTTCAGAATGCCGTCGAAATTGGCCTGATTGTCCGCCGGACAGAAATCCGCGAGCGTCATGCCATCCGGACGCGTGTATTCGACATTGAACACGGCCTTGTTCAGCGCGATAAAGCTGGCGTAGTCGCCGCACTCGTGGAACCTGTTGCATTGCTCGTTGAGCGCCCAGTCGGCCACTTTCGCCATCGCGGTTGCGATCTCCGAGCCGTTCTTCAGACCCATCGACATCCCGCGATCGTGCGCGGCGGCGATCAGCGCCGCGTTGTAGCGCAGTTGATCGTCGCGCGTCAGCGGAAAACCGGTTTCCTGGCGATAGCTGTCGTCGAGGTCCGGCTCGATGCCGTCGCAGCCCTTTTTCTTCGCCTGGTCGAGACGCGCCAGCATCAGCGGCATCAGGATCGCGGTCTGGCGAATGTCCAGCCAGCGTTCGTGATCCTCGTATCCTTCGACGGGGTTGCCGAGCACGCTGTCCGGAAACTTGCCGGCATCGCCCCGGCTGTCTTCGCGCCCGCCCACCTCCATGTAGCAGACGACATAGATGCCCTTCGCCTTCAGGCGCTGGATCGTGCCGGCATCGGTCAGCTCCATGTCGACGTCGAACATCTTGCGCGGGTTGTTCACGCCGTCCAGCACCGTCTCGTTGATCCGGTTGCCGTCGATCTGCCATTGCCAGCTCGTGCCGGGCGCGAGCGGCTTCCACGCGGTGGCTTGCGACGCGCGCGCCGAGGCCGCCGCGACGGCGGTGCCGGGCGCGAGCGAATCCGAGTCGCCTCCGCACGCGGCGAGCAGCAGCATCAGCACGACTGAAGCGAACGATCTGGCGGACATGGCGAATCCTTTGCCTGTTGGGCGGCTTGTCAGGATGCGAGGAAGACACGTGCAGCGGGATGCGGGCGATGACTCTGCCGGTGCTGCGGTGGCGCGGGAATGCGCGAGGCACGTGCGGATGGTAGGCGGGAACGCCGCGTCGATCTGTTCCAGTTTGTCGATTTTTGTCGGCGTGGCGGGCGGCGGCAGACCATCCGCGTCGCGACGGTCAGGAACTGCCGAGGCGGGTCGGCCGCGACCGGAAAATGGATTTTCATATTGCCGCCACTAACACATCAAAAATGAAAAATAAGTACATCCTGTTTTAAAAACGAAGAGCCTAAACCGATACCACATCCATTTTATTTACAACAATCCACCCATTCGACCGAATTATTCAATCCCGGATGGCAATTCTCGAGCACCCCTTTCACATCCTTACCCATTTTCAGGTGACCCGAGGCATCCAATCCCGAGACCAGCCGCACAAGCGAATCCCAACCACCTCCCTTCGTCATTCCCGTTTTCAACAACCATCAACTTCATAATTCAAATTGAATCAGCAATTAATGTATCGATTTAATTTGTTTGACAATCAAACACCACGCTAATTAAAGTCGTCGCCGACGATGCGCAGGCCGCTTCCCTACTGGCGCAGCCATCAACCATCATCAGGGCAAACAACACGATGAATTCAATTGGCAGCAACATGGCAGCAAGAAATAGCATCCGGCCCAACGGCAATGGCCTCCGGCCATTGCGGATACGTCGCGCAACGGTGTCGGACACATCAAAAATCTGCGCACTGTTCGAACGGGAATATGGCGACTCGTCGCACCCCTGTCTCGATGCACGCTACGTAAGGAGCGCCGTATCGAACAAGTCGGAACTGTGGTTCGTCGCCGAAGATGAGACGCAAGCCGCGATCGGTTGCGTCAGCGTCAGCTACAACGCGCAGAATCGCTCGTGGGAATTCGGCCGCGCGATGATTTCCCGGCACCATCGTCACCTGGGCGTACTGTCGGCCCTGATGCAATCCGCGATCGACACGATGCCGGCCACCGATCACGACCTGACATTCGCGATTGCCCGCACCGATATCGCGCTGCGTGCCTTGCAGCGTCATGTCGATGGCGTCGTGGTCGGACACGACGGGTCTCCCGACAGCGCGCATGGCGTGCGGGAACATCACGTCATCGCGATCGGGAAATTCCGTTCGTCGCGCTTCAGGCATTGCCTGCCGCTCTCCCCGATATTCCGCGAATCCGATGGGCTGCGCAGCGCGATCTTCGATCCGCTCGGTGTCGCCGGTACGCCGGAACCCTATCCCGACACCTGTTTCTGGGGGCATGGAGACGATTGTTCGGATGGCTTCACGTTTCGCGTCGACCAGCGGGCCGATGCGATTTATCTCTGCCAGCATGTCGGCGGACCGTTCATGACCGAGCGCGATGTCGCGGCCGATCTGCTTCGTTTCCTGAAACGGCACGGCACGACGACCTATGTTGGCGCGATCGTGCTCGCCGACAAGCTGACACTGGTCAAGACGATGCTTGACGCCGGATTCCACATCACCGCCTATTTGCCGGCGTGGCACTGGAGCCGCGGCGCGCGCTACGACTGCCTGCTGCTCGCCCGGCGGGATGACGGCTTCGCGAGCAAGAACGGACTCGACGCACACATCGACGTGCTCGATGCAGCCTGCCGCGAGATCGGCCAACGCATCCTGGCCGCCTGACATTCGCGCCGGCAATACGCCGCGCCCCCATCCCATCCATCCACTCAATCGAGGTAGCACATGACCCAAGACGAATGGCGCTCGGTCAAGAAGACATTGCCGAACGGACCCACGGGAAACGCCACGCTCGCGCTGTGGCTCGCCGATATCGCATTGCTTGCCGCTGCGTGGGTGCTTTGGCTCGCCGGCGGGTTCGGACGGCTCGCCGCGCTCGTCCTCGCCATGCTCGCACTGATTCACCTCTACCTGATCATGCACGAGGCCATGCATAACGCCGCGTCGAGCACGCGCGGCTGCAACGAGACCATCGGCCATCTCTCCGGATGGATCATCGGATTGCCCTTCCTGCCGCGGCGCAGAACGCATCTGGGTCATCACGCGTGGACCGCGCACCCGTCGCGGGACCCGGAGAATCGCAAGATGATCCAGAAGTTTTCCGTGATGACGGAACGCGACGCGCGCACGCTCGAATTCATCTGGCGGCACTGGATCCCGATGATGGCGTTCAATCATTTCCTCAGCCACTGGATCGCACCGTTCCTGCAACGCGATACGCCTGCGCACCGCGCGAAATCGAATACCGAAATTGCATTCGGCGCGATCTACCTGGCCGGTTATGCGGCGGTCGGCGCGCTGGCATATCGCGCGGGCGTGCTCGGCAACCTCATCGCGTTCTCGACGATTCTATGGGTCGCGTTGCTCGTGGCCGTCGAGCTTCTCAATCTTCCGCATCACGCCGAGATCCCGCTGCTTGCCGACGACGCGGCCCGCCCGCCGCTCTGGGAGCAGGACGTGGTCTCGCACAGCTGCGCCAACGTTCCCGTCTGGTCACGCTGGGTGATCCTGAATTTCAATCTTCATGTCGCCCATCATGCGTATCCATGGTTGCCGTGGTACGAACTTCCTCACGCGCAACGGCTTCTCGATGCATTCGCGCCCGCCGAGCTACCGCGCCAGACCCACGAGTGGGCATTCGCCGTGACCAAGCGACGCCGGCCGCTGCTCGAGCTGATGGGGCATTTCTTCGACAAGCGTGGCGTGTCGTCCCGGGGCGAACACTGACCCGCCGCCCCGACGAGCGCATTCGGCGAGTGCGGCGGCCCGGCCCTCGACACTCGCGCGCATTGTCCGGAGGGCGCTCCGGTCGATCTCGATTTTCTGGCGTCGCGCGCATGCATGAAGCGTCAAGCGACGACGAACGTGACGGTATCCTGATCGATCTGCCTCTTCGCCTGCGCGACGGCCGCGATCCTGCAGATCCGTTCGCATGCGAACGGCAGTTGCCGTTCAAGGCATGCGCCCGGCGATTCCTCCGGATGCCGGCCGCGGCAGTCGGAGACCATGGGACACTTCGTCGCCATGATGCGGGCGGCCCGCATGGTCTCCACCCTGCCCGGCTTCGTTCAATTGCCGGGCGCCAGGTCGTTGGCAAACCGGGTCGTATAACCGAGCGTACCGACCCCGCCGATCGAATTGCACGTCGACGATGCGGCGCCGGGCGGACAATCGACGTCACGGTCGAACGACCAGAAATGGACACCGACGAGGCCATTCTGTTTCACGAACTGCGCAACGGTGTCTGCATCCGCCGGCGTAAAGGTTTCGCCGCTTACATCGTTGCCGCCGATCATCGGCGTCAGCTCGATCTGGCTGTACGGCACGCCCCAGTGGTCGTGCAGGTTCATCGCCGCCTGGATCGCCGATTGCCCCATCTGGCAGGTGCCGTTCGCGACCACGCAGTTCCCCGCCCCGGCCGACCCGTAGTCCATCGTCATCAGGTCGATGGTGTAGTTCTTCAGGCCGACCGCCTGGATCGCCTGCATGACCCAGTCGCCATACACGTTGAAGCTGTCGGGGGCGTTGGCCCCCCAGGAGCTGGCCGTGGTCGCGCCCTGCTGGGAAGGGGCCAGTGTCGCCAGCGTAAAGCTGAAGCGCAGGCCGGGATAGTTCTGCTGGGCGACCGCCACGCGCTGGACGAGATCGTTGATCACCTGTTGTGTCTGCCCGCCCTCGATATCGAAATCGATTCCGATCAGGTTGCTCGAGGCATAACGATTGATGAAGGCCGCCATGCCCGCATCCGTCCCGCACGTGAACATGCCGGCCGCGCCGCCGGTGGAAATCACGTAATTCACATTGGCCGCGGTGAAAAGCGGCACGTTGGCGGCCGCCATCGCGCCGCCGTCGACGCCCGCCCAGTTCTCGCTGCCGCATTCCCCGGTCGCAAACGCGAGCGTCAGCGTACGGACACCGGGTGGCAGCACCGACAGCACCGGGCTCATCTGGCCCGTGACGTTCGACGAGATGACGTTCGTGTTCCAGTTCATCGAAATCGTCGCGTCCTTGTACGGGCTGTAAACGAACGCCGGCGCCGTGCCGGTGGCCGCCGCGCCCGCCGCGGCGGCGCCGGTGCCGAAAGACGACCATGCCAGCAGAAGCGCCAGCGCGCCCCTCAAGGTCGATCGCTGGATGATTCCGGATGGGTTGCTCTTCATGTTCATGTCCTCATCGTGTTTGACGCATTGCCGGCACCTGTCCTTCACGCAAACCATGCCGGGGAATATTTCAGGAAGACGCGCTCCACCCATGCGGGCGAAGCGGAAATCCGCCATGCGACATCGACAGCAAACGCGTGCACAATTGATACGGACTGCCAAATCAACATCGTGCTCATATCCGTCATTCGTTCCCTGCCCGGTGGCCAGGTCATGGATTTTCACCGCCATGCAACCGCCTGCCGCGCCGCTCGCAAAATCAATGGAAGCTTGCTGCACCGGCTGGCGTCAGCGCGCCGCCGGCCCGGTTCCGCGCGTCAAGCAACGGATTGACGTACCCGATGGGCGCCTTCCCGGACGTGGCGGGTCGGTACCGCTGCCGCATGGCCCGGCACCGTCGCTCCGGGCATGGAAAGCAAGGCGAATGAAAGCGAAACGGCGTGTAGCAGAGGGACCGTTGCATTTCTTGAACCCTGTCCCTTCGTCGCTCCGATCTGGTTCATCATTTTCCCTTTCGATTGACAAAGCGCCGCCCAGGTCGAATTCACGGGAAATCAACCTTACAAATTGTCACTTGAAGACAAATTTCGATATTGATTCTGTCTTTATATCAACAACGGAAAAAACCACGACTCGTTCAATACCGGTGAAGCATGTCGTCCGTCACTTTCGCGCACGACCGGATGCCCGGAACGACGCGACGCCAGCGGTATCGTGAAGTCGTCACGCCGGCCCGAGATGGCGCCTGCGATACGATGGCGAACACTGATATTTCGACGGCCGATGTAGTAATGCTTCAATCCGGCGCCCGCACTTTGATTTGTTATACTACATAATCATCCGGCATCAACCCTGGAATCGACTATTTCCACTCATGTCGAAACCCGAAATACTCACGCAATCGCATTGCCGAATTGAAATTGTCGCCATTCGATAATTCAAACGGATATCTCGCAGTCATCCGGATCATTGTTCAAATTGACGAAATTCAGGCGCTGCGATCGTGCTTCGTATTGGCGACCGGCTCGCCATGACATCGTGGTTGCTGTTCTATCCTTGATGCATCCACCGAAACCGGAGGCAGATCATGAACGTCAATGTCGCCGCCCAGGAGTCGGCCCGCACCGCCGAACGGGTCACCCGGGTGTATGCGAGGCTCCTGCTGGTCGGCTTCGCGCTGACGCCTGCTTACCTGATCGCCTATCTGTACGTGTTCCAGGACCCGTCGCTGACATTCGAGAATCACGCCTTCCATGAACTGGCGATCGCGGTCGCCACGCTCGAGGGCGCGTTCGTCACCTATGTCTGCTGGCGCTGCTATCGCCTGTCGGGCGAGCCGTTGCTCCGCTGGCTCACGCTGGGCTTTCTGGGCTTTTCCCTCATCTATGCGTTGCATGGCGCGTTCACCGGCATGGCGCATCACAATATCTGGCTGTTCCTGCTGTACGGGCCGGCGTCGCGCCTGACCATGTCGATCCTGATCCTGGTCGGGCAGTTCACCTACAGTCACAAGGCCGACAGCGCAGCAACCCGCGCCGATCCCCGCATCTGGCTACCCTGGCTCGCGCTGTTCGCGCTCGTCGACGTCGCGGTCGCCGTGATCGCCTTCTCGCCGGTGGCCGGCCACCTGTGGGTACGCCTGTCGATGGAGGGCGGCGCAATGCTGCTCTCGGTCGCGAACGTCGTCGCGCTGGTCATGCGCCGCATCCGCTCGCCGCTGATGACGATCTACGGCATTTCGGTGACGTCGTTCGCGTTCTCGTCGCTCGCCTTCATCCTCGGGCGGCCGTGGAATCACATGTGGTGGCTGGCGCATGCCATTTTTGCGGCCGGCTTCTTCCTGCTCAGTTTCGGCGTGGTGCAGGCCTTTCACACAACCCGTTCGTTTTCGAAGATCTACAGCCAGGAAGAACTGTTTGCCCGGTTGAGGGACGCGATGGCCAGGACGGAGCGCGCCCTGCAGGCGCTTCAACGAACCAACGAAAAGCTCGAACACCTGGCTGCCACGGATCCGCTCACGGGCGCGACCAACCGGCGGCAATTCATCGAAAGCGTGGAAGCGGAAATCAACCGCGCAAAGCGCAATGGCGCGCCGTTCTCGCTGCTCGCGCTCGATCTCGACCACTTCAAGGCGATCAACGACAGTTACGGGCATCAGGCGGGCGACCAGGTATTGCAACGCTTCGTCGACAAATGCGCCGATGCGATCCGGCCGTACGATGGCGTCGCGCGGGTGGGCGGGGAGGAATTCATGGTGCTGCTTCCGCAAGCCGCGCTGGACACCGCGCTGTCGATCGGCGAGCGCATCCGCACGGCGATCGCGGGCACGCCGTTCGAAGCAGGCACCGGCGAACCGATCAAGGTCACCGTGAGCGTCGGCGCGTCCGAATTCGGCCGGGACGGCGAGACGATCGACGCGATCCTGCGCAAGGCCGACGAACGCCTGTACCGCGCGAAGCATCAAGGTCGCAACCAGGTGGTCGCCGGCTAGCCGGTTGCCGTATCGGCGCCGTCCGCGTCGCCTCCGGCAGGCGTTCTTCGCTTCATGACGCCCGGCCATCGCCGGGCGCGTCATGTCGCAGCAGGTTCAGAACGGGCTGCGTGTCGTATCGCCCTGGGTGAACGTCGCGTCGACCACCTGATAGAACGCCATCGCCGTATCCGCGACTTCCCAGACCGCAAGGATGACGTGGTAACCGCTACGCACCGGCAACCGGCATTGGTGAACGGTCGGCTGCTGCGGCACCAGGTTCGCGTTCGGGTTCCAGTAGGGCTGGCCGGGATTCTGAATCGTGCAGAACGGCGTGGGCTCGAACTGCGCGCGCGTCAGCTTTTCCGACGGGTTCCAGTCGGTGCGTGTAATGAAGTAGTTCCAGCGCCGCGTCTTGTGCACCGCGCTGAATTCCCATTTGAAATTCTGCAACGCGCCCGGCCGCAGCGGGATCTTCTGCCAGCGGCCCGGCGACTGCTCGTTCAGCACGGGCAGCGGGCCATTCGTGCTGGCGCCGGCGATTTCGCCGTCCTTCGGCGGTGCGGCATTCTTCGCGTCGTCCGGCGCAAACGGATCGGACAGCCCGCTTTGCGTCGCGGGGAAGAACTTGCCGTTCTCCATCGCGTTCGCGTGCCAGGCGTCGACATGACAGTCCGGATTCTGGCCCTGCGTGCACAGCACGATGCGCGAAGGCGGTTCGGTCAAGCGGCCGTGCGCGTGCGCACCGGCCGCCGCGACCAGCAGCGCCACGCCGGCCAACGAGCATGGCATCACGGAAGCAACGTATCTGCGGATGATCTTTTTCATGAGCCCTCACGGCATTGATGTCGGAACGAATAGGCGCACATCGAGCCTGCAGCAAGATCCCTGGCGGAGATTCCTGTCGACGCGCACATTGATCGGCAAAAGCGGCAGCCCAATGAAACCGCGGCAAGCGATGATCAATCGCCACGCTTTCTGACAAATCGCTTTCACCGAACCGAACCTTATCCGCGAAAATAGAAAAAATAAACGTCCAGTATTGATAGTTTTTTAATTTCAATCAAAGACTTGAATCGTTTTTCATTTCAATTTTTTATGGCTCAAGTTCGATTGCGATATTGAATAAACCGCCAATTCATTCATAAACGGCTTCATAAAGACTGCTGATTCCGCTGCAACGCGTTCCAGCAGATCGAGCAGCAGCCGAGTGTGAGAAAAGCGTCATGAATGTCGGCGCGTCGCGCGAAACGGATACGGAGGCGTCGGAAGTGGTGCAACCAGGCATGCGTGCGCTCAACGGCCGGGCGAACCTTTCCGGGGCCGTTGCCGCGAGGTTCCCCGCGCCCGGCGATACGGGCTGGCGCCTGGCCCGCTCGCGCTGTCGCTCCTGTTCCCCGTTCGGCCGGCGGCCGCCGCACCGCAAGCGTCGGTGACGCAACTGGCCACGGAGCCGTTGTCCAAGCATCCGGGCAAGGAAGTCGAGACGATCGTCGTGAATGACCCGCCCGCCAGCGTCGATCCCGTGCATCGTCACGAGGCGCACGCATTCGTCTACGTGCTCGACGGCGGCATCGTCATGGGCCTGAACGGCGGGAAAACGGTCACGCTCCATGCCGGCGGCACGTTTCATGAAAGCCCGGACGGCGTGCACACGGCCGGACGACACGCCAGCCGCACGAAGCCGGCGAAATTCGTCGTGTTCCCGATCAGGAACACGGGTGCGCCAGTCCCGATACCGGTGAAGCAGCGCGGCCGGGGTCCGGCAACGCCGGGCCGCCTCCCCGCGTCAGCCAGGGCAACGAATCGGGCGCACCGTCACGGCAAGCGCGTGAAGTAATCGCGCGCCAGCGCAACCCAGTACCGGACACCGGCCGGAATGATGTCGTCGTTGAAGTCGTATTTCGGGTGATGGAGCCCCGGCGCGACGTCGCCGGCCGGCGCATTGCCGATCAGCACGTAAGCGCCGGGGCGCTCCTCCAGCATGAAACCGAAGTCTTCGGAGGTCATGTTCGGCGGCACGTTGCGGTCCAGGCGTTCGTCGCCGAACGTCTCGCGTATCACCGCTTCGCACAGTGCGGTCTCGGCCGGCGTGTTGACCGTTGCCGGGTAGTACTGAAAGAATTCCACGTCGACGCGTGCGCCATAGGCGCTTGCCAGCCCCTCGCACATGAGCCGGACGTCGCGCTGCAACTGTTGCTGCAACGCGGACGACAGCGTGCGAATCGTCCCGCGCAGCTCGGCGCTGTCCGGAATGACGTTGTCCGTCGTTCCCGCATGGATCATGCAGACGGAAATGACGCCGGGATCCACCGGATCCTTGTGCCGCGCGGCGATGGTCTGGCACTGCAGCACCATCGAGCACGCGAGCGGCACGGGATCGATACCCAGGTGCGGCTGCGCCGCGTGCGCGCCCTTGCCGGTTACCGTGATCCTGAAGCGCGAGCCCGCGGCCATGATCGGGCCGGTACGCAGTCCGAAGTGCCCGGCCGGCAAACCGGGCCAGTTGTGCATGCCGAATACCGCTTCCGTCGGGTATTGCTCGAACAGCCCGTCGTCGATCATCTTGCGCGCGCCCGCGCCCCCTTCTTCTCCGGGCTGAAACACGAAATGGACGGTGCCCGGCAGTTGCGGCAGGTCCTTCAGCACGCGCGCGGCGCCGAGCAACATGACGGTATGGCCGTCATGGCCGCACGCGTGCATGATCCCGTGCGTGCACGATGCGTGCGCAAAGTCGTTGGCCTCCTGGATCGGCAACGCATCCAGATCCGCGCGAAGCACGATGCCGCGGCCCGGGTCCGCACCGGGCAGGCTCGCCACGACGCCGGTGCCGCCGAGGCCGCGCGACACCGCATAACCGAGCGCCTCCAGCTCGCGGGCGACGACGTCGGCCGTCCGGTGTTCTTCGAACCGCAGCTCGGGATGCGCATGCAGGTCGCGCCGCAGCTTCGCCCAGTGCGCGTGATGCGCGAGCAGCGACGTATCGGGAATGACGGGGTTTTCCAATTTCGGCACCTTCGGAAAGAAAATGGCTTCCATGCTGTCGCGCCGCCGCGTTCGCACGCGGCGGCCGCGTCAGTCGTAATAGCCGACGATCGACTTGATCTCCATGTACTCTTCCATCCCCTCGATCCCGTACTCGCGACCGTTGCCCGACTGCTTGTACCCGCCGAACGGCGCCTGCGGGTCCCATGCCGGATAGTTCAGGTGCACCTGCCCCGACCGGATGCGCGCCGCCACCGCGCGCACGCCGTCCTTGTCGGCGCCCTGCACATGTGCGCCGAGCCCGTAGACCGTGTCGTTCGCGATGGCGATCGCCTCTTCCACGGTGTCGTACGGCAGGATGGCGAGGACCGGACCGAAGATCTCCTGCTGCGCGATCGCCATGTCGGGCCGCACGTCGGAAAAGATCGTCGGCCGCGCGTAAAAGCCCTTGTCGAACCCTGCGGGCCGGCCGGGACCGCCGGCGATCGGCTTGGCCCCTTCGTCGATGCCGGTGTCGATCATCTGCGCGACCCGGCCGAACTGCGCACGATTGGCCAGCGGCCCATGCGTCGTCGCGTCGTCGAACGGATCGCCGACGATCAGCTGCTGCGCGGCCGCGACGGCCAGATCCTCAACCGTGCCGAGCCGGTTGCGCGGCACGATCATGCGGGTCGGCGCGCTGCACGACTGGCCCATGTTCCGGAACGCGGCGGCCACGCCCGGCGGGATGGCCAGCGACAGGTCCGCATCCGGCAATACGAGGTTCGGCGACTTGCCGCCCAGCTCCTGCGCGACGCGCTTGACGGTCGGGGCCGCGGCTTGCGCCACCAGCACGCCCGCGCGCGTCGACCCCGTGATCGACACCATGTCGACCTGCGGGTGCGACGCGAGCGATGCGCCCACCTCCGTGCCGCTGCCGCTCACCAGGTTGAACACGCCGGCGGGCACGCCCGCATCGGCGATCACTTCCGCAAACAGCAATGCGCTGAGCGGCGACAGCTCGCTGGGCTTCAGCACCACGGTGCAGCCCGCCGCGAGCGCCGGGCCGACCTTCGCGGTGATTTGATAGATCGGCCAGTTCCATGGCGTGATCAGCGCGCAGACGCCGATCGGCTCGCGCGCGACCGCGGTGGTCCCCCGCCGCGTGACGAACGGGTAGCTCGCCAGGTTGTCGCGCGCGACCCGGATATGTTCCGCCGCAAGCGGCACATGCGCGCCGCGCGCATAGGCGATCGGCGCGCCCATCTCCATCGCGAGCGCCAGCGCGAACGACTCCGCACGCTCGAGGATCAGCGCATGAATGCGGTCGAGCAGCGCGGCGCGCTGCCGCGGCGACGTCGCGGCCCAGCGCTCGAACGCGTTGCGCGCGGCCTGCACCGCGCGATCGGCGTCGCGCGCGCTGCCGAGCGGAATGTCGCACAGCGTGTCTTCAGTGGACGGGCAGACCACGGCGAACCGGTCGCCGCCGTCGGGCAAGACCCAGTCGCCGTCGATGAAGAAGCGGTCGAGCCTGCCGGCTTGCATCAGGTGACGAACAGGAGAACTGACGGATGAATTCATTGCTGGGTGTCCTTGAGTCGGTACCACGCGCCCGCGAACGGCACGCATCATGGCCTGCCGGAGCAGCCGGGAATCGCGGGGCGGTCGAAGCCTTGCGACGGGTCGGGATCGGCGCGTCCGACGACGATTCACACCATCGGCGCGGCCCGGTCGCGCGCCGGGGCCGCCATCGACCGCCGAATGCTAGAAATCGGCAACCTTGCCCCATGCGGACGCGTCGAACCGGCCCGGCCGATACGGGATCGGGTCCACGATCGGTTGCGTACCGGTGGCGAGATCCGCGATCAGGTGCCCCGCGCCGGGGCCGATGCCGAAACCGTGCCCGGAAAAGCCGGCAGCCAGGATCAATCCCGGCACGCCCGGCACTTCGCCGATCCCCGGAACGCCGTCCGGCGTGCTGTCGACGAAGCCGGCCCACGCATGCGTGATCGTTGCGTCGCGCAGCTCGGGCAGCAACTCGACGGCGCGACGATAGGTTTCGGCGACCGTCGGCATATCGGGTTTCGGATCGAGGATGCGCACCTGCTCCATCGGGGTCGGCGCGTCGAGCCGCCACCGCTTCAGCGTTTCGTGTCCGCCGCGCACGCCCTCCAGGCCGCCCGGAAGCAGGTTGCGCCAGCGCTTGGCGAACATCGGCACGAACTGCGGGGCGAATCGCAGGAACTGCGGCGTCACGTCCACGCGCGCGCGGCCGCTGATGGCCAGTGCATAGCGTCCGTCGCTGCGGCGCGTCACGGACACCCCCGACGTGTACATCGCATCCGGCAGCGGATGCTCGACCGGCGACACGCTCAGGATCGACTGACGGATCGACGCCTGCGGAAAACGGATGCCGAGCTGGCGGCAGAACGACGACGCCCACGCGCCGCCGGCAAGCACGACCGTCCGGGTCTTGATCACGCCGGCTTCGGTGACGACCCCTGCGACACGCCCGCCCTCGAGTTCGATCCCGCGCGCCGCGCATTGCTGGTGCACGCTGCCGCCCAGTTTCATCAGTGCCGCCGCCACGGCCGGCGCGGCCTTCCCCGGGTCGGCCGTGCCGTCGGTCGGCGAGAACACGCCGCCCTTCCATGGCCGCCCGGTTGCGCGCCCGCGCTCGCCGGCCTGCTTGCTGTCGAGCATGTACGTCGTCACGCCCGCGGTCTTCGCGAAGTCGCCCCAGCTGGCCCAGCGGGACAGCTCGGCCTCGTCATTGCTCAGGTACAGCAACCCGCAGCGATGAAAGCCCGTGTCTTCGCCGGACTCGGCGGAGAATCGCTCCCACAGATCGATGCTCTTGCTGGCCATCGGCAATTCGCGCTCGTCGCGGTTCTGCTGCCGGCACCAGCCCCAGTTGCGGCTCGACTGCTCGGCGCCGATCCGCCCCTTCTCGACCAGCGCGACCGACACCCCGCGCCGGGCCAGGTAGTACGCGGTAAAGACGCCGATGATTCCGCCGCCGATCACGACGACGTCGGCCGAAGCCGGCAGCGTGGGCGACGTTTCTATTTGGCGCAGCGGAGGGGACATGTTCAGTCTCGTTCGGTGGATACGTGGACGTTCTGCACGACGTAGAATTTCGCCACGCGCTCGCGGCTTTCCCACCCGATCGGCGCGCCGCGCGGCACGAACAGCGCATCGCCGGCGCCGAGCGACAGCACGCTGCCGTCGGGCGCGGCGAACCGTACGCTGCCGGCCAGCAGGAACATGAACTCGTTCACGCGATGCGGGCGAACGATGCGGTGATAGGCCGTGGAATCCCACGTGCCCGCGCAGTACTCGGCGCCGTCGTCGATGAACACGTTGTCGCTGCGGCATTGCGGTGCGGGCCCGAGCAGCACTTCCGCCGGCAGCGACGACGACGGCTTGAAGTCCGCGTCGGCCCTCAGCGGAAAGCATCCTCGCTTCGTCGGTGTCGCGCACGCGGCCGCGCAGAACATGAGAAGCACGCGCGATGCCGCGCTGACGCGAAGCGCCGTGCCGCCGCCGATGACGGCCCCCTCTCCCGGCCCGAGCACCAACGGGGCGGCCCCGTCCGCTTCGAGCGTCAGTTCGCCTTCGACCACGACGAGGGTTTCAATGTGCGGATAGCTCGAGACGTCGAGCTCGCCAACGAAGCGGATCCGCCCCGCGGCCATCGAGTCGGGCCCTTCCCACGCGATCTCGCGATGTCGCGCGAAAGGATCGCACTCGCCGAACGCCCGCATGTCGAACGCGGTTGAAGAAGGGCTGCCGTCGGCACGGTGCAACACGAAAACTGCGCTCATTCCTGCTCCTGTACTGTGCGCGCGGGCCGGGTGGAAAGCCGCCGCGCGATATCGGAAATCGTCGTTTGCCGGCGCGTCGGCCGGCAACCCGCGGGCGGGCACGCCGCCCTTGCACCTACGCGACGTGACACGACGCTTCGCGGTGTTCGGTCCGCGTGCGGATCGCCTGCACGCGCGCCGGTGCGCCATCCGTGCGCGCGACCACGTAGTCGCGCGGCGTGATCCCGAGCACGCGCCGGAAATGCCGGCACAGATGGCTCTGATCGAAGAAGCCGACCTCGGTCGCCACGACCGACGGCGCCAGGCCGGCCCGCAACAGGTCCTGCGCCCGCCGCACCCGCACGAGGCACAGATAGCGGTGCGGCGACAACCCGACTTCGCTGCGAAAGCGCGCGGTGAAACGCGACACGCTCAATCCGGCCACGGCCGCGAGCGTGTCGAGGTTCAGCGGCTGCGCAAACGACGCATCGATCGTGCGGAGCACGTCGCCGATTGCCGGCGAGAGCGGGCAAACGAATCGTGCGTTCATGTCGAATCCTCCCGGGTCACGCGTTTCAATGCAGGAAATCCTGCATCCGGTAGTACGCGCCGACGATGGGCAGGAACCACGCATGCCCGAAATGGCCCGGCATCGCCGGCCAGTCGAGCTCGCGCCACGGGTTCGACGCGGCTGCCCCGTACAGCACGTCGGCCATCACGCGGCCCATGTGCACCGACATCTGCACACCGTGGCCGCTGTAGCCCATCGAGTAATAGAGTCCGTCGTGCTGGCCCGCGCGCGGCAGCCGGTCGGCGGTGATGTCGACCAGCCCGCCCCAGCAGTAATCGAGCCGCACGTCGGCCAGTTCCGGAAAATATCCGGCCATGCCCGCGCGCAGGACGTCGCCGCTTTTCGCGTCGGAGCGCGGGCTCGACATCGCAAAACGCGCGCGGCCGCCGAACAGCAGCCGGTTGTCGGGCGTCACGCGGAAGTAGTTGCCGATCTGGCGCGACGTCACGTACGCGCGGCGATGCGGAAACAACCGGTTCAGTTGCGCGTCGGGCAGCGGCTCGGTGACGACGATGAAACTGCCGACCGGCGCGATGCGCCGCCGGAACCATGCGAACGGGCCGTGCTGCGACGCGCCGGTGGCGACCAGCACGCGGTCGGCGACGAGTGTGCCGCGCGCACAGGTGATCTTGTGCCGCTCGCCCCCGAGCCGTTCGAGCCGCGTGACGGCCGCCTGCTCGTAGATGCGCGCGCCGGCCCGCACCGCCGCCTGCGCGAGGCCGACGCCGAACTTGCCCATGTGCATCTGCACGCCGCGGCGCTGCAACAGCCCGCCGTGGAAACCGTCGGACGCGACTTCCTCGCGGATCCGCGCCGGCTCGATCAGTTCGATGTCCGGATCGACGTCCCGCCGCAATGCGTCGAACGTCTTCGCGAGCCCCGCGAAATGCTGCGGCTTCGCGGCGAGCTTCAGCTTGCCCGCCCGCCGGAAATCGCAGTCGATCGCGTGCTCGGCCACGATCGTCTCGACGCTCTTCACGGCGCTTTCGTACGCGCGATAGAACTGCTTGGCGGGTTCGGCGCCGATTCGCGCGGCCAGCGATGCGTAGTCCTGCGCCACGCCGGTGTTGCACTGGCCGCCGTTGCGGCCCGACGCTTCGCCTGCGATCTGCGCGGCTTCGAGCACGACCACCGAGACGCCGCGCTGCGCCAGCGCAAGCGCCGCGGACAGACCGGTGAAGCCGCCGCCGATCACGGCCACGTCGGCGCGCCCTTCAACGGGCCCCTCGCAGCCGGCGCGAAACGCGGGGCGGGTATCCAGCCAGTACGATTCGAATTTCATCGGATCCTTCTCGAGCACTCGGCACCGACGATCGGCGACCGTCCGTTGCAAGCCATTTAATCACCATCGAAAAGCGCAGTTGCCGCGTATTCACGCACGGCGCGCGCACGATTCACCGTTTTGCACGACCGCCGCAGCACACTATGCGGAAGGCCGCTCGCCGGGCGCGGCGCACGCGATGCATGGGCGCCGCCGCGCGTTACAGGCGCACCGGCTGCACCGGCGCGTCCGCCCCGGCCGGCTCGGCCTGGAAGCGCGCGAGATCGTCCTCGCTGCGATGGCACAGCACCTGCGCGCCGTTCCCGAGCGTGCGCAGGACCGGCGCCGTGCGATTGCACACACCGTCCACCCGCATCGCGCAGCGCGACAGGAACGCGCACAGCTCCGCATCGTCCGCGCTCTCGCCGATCGGCACGAGCGGCCGATGGCAACGCTCGGCCGCACCGTCGAGCCAGCCCGCGCGCAGTTCCGGCGCGGACGATACGAGCAGGTGCGAATACGGGTGGTAAGGTGGTGCGCACAGCGCATCGCGGCTGCCGGTCTCGACCCGCCGGCCCGCGTACAGCACGACGATCTCGTCGCTGATCGCGCGCACCTTCGCGATGTCGTGCGTGATGAATATGTACGACACGCCGAGCTTCGCCTGCAGGTCGCGCAGCAGGTCCATGATCGCGGCGCCCACCACCGTATCGAGCGCCGACGTGACCTCGTCGCACAGGATCAGGTCGGGCTCGGCCGCGAGTGCGCGCGCGAGGTTCACGCGCTGCTTCTGTCCGCCGGACAGCTCGCCCGTGCGCCGCGCGGCGACCGTCTGCGGCAGCCGCACGAGTTCGAGCAGTTCCGCGACGCGCTGCCGCGCACGCGCCCCCTTGATCCCGTGATAGAACGCGAGCGGCCGCGCCAGCGTGCGCTCGACGGTATGCACCGGGTTGAGCGCGGTATCGGCGTTCTGGAACACGATCTGCACGCGGCGGTGCTGCTCCTTGGTGCGTTTGCCGATATCGCGCGCGAGCGGCTCGCCGTCGAGCAGGATCTCGCCGCCCGTCGCCGGCACGAGGCCCGCGATCACCTTCGCGAGCGTCGTCTTGCCGGAGCCGGATTCGCCGATCACGCCGACCGTCTGCCCGCGCCCGATGCGCAGGTCGACTTCGTGCAGGATCACCTTCGCGGGCCAGCCTTTCGCGGTCCGGCCGCCATAGCCGGCGATCGCGCCGCGCAGGTCGAGCAGGTGCGCCGGCGCGGCGGGCGCCGCTTTCGCATCGTGCCCGGCATCGCCCGGCGTGACCGCCGCGATCAGGCTCTGCGTGTACGGGTGCGCCGGCGCATGCAGGATCTGTTCGGTCTCGCCCGCCTCGCGGATCACGCCGTCGCTCAGCACGACGATCCGGTCGGCCATCTGCGCGACGACCGCGAGATCGTGCGACACGTATACGGCGCTCATCCCGCAGCGCCGGATCACGCTCTTGAAGGCCTGCAGCACGTCGATCTGCGTGGTCACGTCGAGCGCCGTGGTCGGTTCGTCGAGGATCACCAGCTCCGGATCGGTGATCAGCGCCATCGCGGCCATGAGCCGCTGCAACTGGCCGCCCGACACCTGGTGCGGGTAGCGCCTGCCGATCGTCTCCGGCTCCGGCAGCGCGAGCGCGCGGAACAGCTCGACCGCCTTCGCCTGCGCATCGCGCTTCGTCATCGTCTTGTGGATCAGCGCGCTCTCGATCACCTGGTCGAGGATCGTGCGCGACGGATTGAATGCGGCAGCGGCGCTCTGCGCGATGTACGCGACCCTGCGGCCGCGCAGCGCGGCCAGTGCAGGCGCGGACAACGTGCAGACGTCGGTGCCGCCGAGCTTCACGGAGCCGCCGGCGATCCGGCAGCCGGCGCGCGCATGGCCCATCAGCGACAGCGCGATCGTCGTCTTGCCCGACCCGGATTCGCCGATCAGCGCGAGCACCTCGCCGCGCCGGATCTCGAAGTCGACGCCGTGGACGATCGTCGTTTCCTCGCCGCCCGGCCGGCCGCCGACCACACGCAGCCCGCGCACCTCGACGAGCAGGTTCGATTCGTGTTGCATCAGTGCCCTCCCGCGGCGCCCGCAGCGCCCTTGCGGCGGCCGCGATGCGGCAGGCCGTCGATCAACAGGTTCACGCCCACCGTCAGGATCGCGATCGCGACCGCGGGCATGATCGCGACGGCCGAGCCGTCGCCGAGGCTCGCGATGTTCTCGCGCACGAGCGAGCCGAGATCCGCGTACGGCGGCTGCACGCCGAGCCCCAGAAAGCTGAGGCCGCTCAGCAACAGCACGACGAACGTGAAGCGCAGCCCGGTGTCGGCGAGCATCGGGTGAATCATGTTCGGCAGCATCTCGACGCACGCGATGTACAGCGCGCTTTCGCCGCGCGCCCGCGCGACCTGGACGAATTCGAGCGTGCTGATGTTGACGGCCAGCGCGCGCGCGATCCGGTACGAGCCCGGCATGTAGCTGACCGCGGCGGTGAGGACCAGCAGCGGCAGCGACGAGCCGAACGCGGCGACGAACATCAGCGCGAACATCTTCGACGGAATCGACGTGAGCGCATCGAGCAGCCGGCTCATCGTCTCGTCGACCGCGCGGCCCGACACGGTCGCGAGCAGCCCGAGCGTCGTGCCGGTCAGCGCGGCGAGCAGCACGGCCGCGAGCGCGAGCAGCACGGTCAGCCGCGTGCCGTACAGGATCCGGCTCAGCATGTCGCGGCCGAGGAAATCCGAGCCGAACGGCAGCTTCGCGCTGAACGGCGCGAATACGTCCTGCGTGACGATCGTGCCGACGTCGTGCGGCGCGAGCAGCGGTGCGAACACCGCGATGAACAGCATCAGGCCGACCATCGACAGGCCGACGCGACCGCCGGCCGTCAGCTTCATGCGCGCGGCGCGGCGCTTGCGCGGCCGATCGGGGGCGGGCGCGGCGGGCGGCGGCGAGCCGCCCCACGGTGGGCGCTGCTCGCCGGACGGCGGCAGCGCGCTGCTGCGTTGAACGGGTTCGGTCGGTTGCATGGGCGGCATCTCGGAAGAAGGACGGCAACCTGTCAGGTGCGCAGTCTCGGGTTCGACACGATCGAGCACAGGTCGGCAAACAGCACGAGCGTCAGATACGCGACGCAGAAGATCAGCGTGCACGCCTGGATCAGCGGGAAATCGCGGTTGCCGACGGCATCGACCATCAGGCTCGCGAGGCCCGGATAGTTGAAGATCGTCTCGACGACGATCACGCCGCCGAGCAGATACGACAGGCTCAAGGCGACCGCATTGGCGATCGGCCCGATCGCGTTCGGCAGCGCATGGCGCAGCACGACGCGCGCGGGGCTCGCCCCCTTGAGCACGGCCATTTCGACATACGACGCGCTCAGCTGCTCGATCACCGCGGCGCGCGTCATGCGCGCCATCTGCGCGATCACGACCGCGCACAGCGTCAGCACCGGCATCGCATAAGCGCGCAGGAAGTCGTGCACGCTGTCGATCGGGCCGCTGTACGACAGCGCGGACAACCAGTGCAGCTTCACGGCCAGCACGAGCACCGCGACCGTCGCGATCAGGAATTCCGGCGTCGCGACGAGCGACAGCGTGCCGAGGCTGATCACGCGATCGATCGCCGACTCGCGCTTGACCGCCGCGAGGATCCCGAGCAGCAGCGCGATCGGCACCGACACGGCCGTCGTGATCGCCGCGAGCGCGAGCGACTTCGGCAGGCGCCCGCCGATCATGTCGGATACCGGCATGTCGCCGGACAGCGAGCGGCCGAAATCGCCGTGCAGCAGCCCCGCGAGCCAGTGCAGGTAGCGCACGTGGGCCGGCATGTCGAGGCCGAACTGCTGACGCAGCGCGGCGACCGTCTCCGGCGTCGCCGACTGGCCGAGCGCGGCCTGTGCGGCGTCGCCCGGCAGCAGGTTCGTGATCGTGAAGATGATCGCGGACACGATCAGCAGCGTCAGCGCGGTCACCGCGATGCGCCGGCCGATCAGCCCGAGCAGGATTCGGTTCATGGAGCGGCACTCCCGAAAAGGCCGCGCACAGCCGGTGCGGTGTCCCGCACCGGTCGCGCCACGGCGGCAAGCGTCGGCATCAGGCGTTCCACCACACGTGCTCGGCGAACATGAAGCCCATCATCCCGCCGGTCGGCACCGAGCCGAGGCCCGCGAGCCGCTTGTCGTACCCGTCGAGGAAGCTGATGAACGCCGGAATGCCGACCCGGCCCTGCTGCGCGACGATCGCCTGCATCTCGCCGTACATCTGCTTGCGCTTCGCGTTGTCGGTCTCGGAGCGCGCGGCGAGCAGCAGCTGGTCGAACTTCGTGTTCTTCCAGCCCGACTCGTTCCACGGCGCATCCGACTTGAAGAACTGCGTGAACAGCACGTCGGCGCTCGAGCGCGGGTTGATGTTGCCGAAGCCGAGCGGATGCTTCATCCAGTGGTTCGACCAGTAGCCGTCGGGCGACACGCGGTTCACCTGCAGGTTCAGTCCGATTTTCTGGCCGGCCTGCTGCAGCAGCACGGCCATCTCGATCGACCCGTTCGCATCCGAGGTCGCGTAGATCGGCGGCAGCGCGGCGCCGAGCGCACCGGCCTTCTGGAACAGGAACTTCGCCTTGTCCGGATCGTGCGGGCGCTGCGGCAGCGACGCATTGAAGTAGCGATGCCCCGGCGGGATCGGCTGGTCGTTGCCGATCACCGCGTAGCCGCGGAACACCGCCGAGCGGATCTGCTCGCGATCGAACAGGTACTTCATCCCCTCGACGAAATCGGGATGGGCGGTGATCGGGTTTTCGCTGCGCATGATCAGGTCGGTATAGAGCCCCGACTTGGTTTCCTTCAGCGCATAGCCGGGCGTCGACGCGACCCGCTGCGTCGAGCGCGGGTCGATCGAGTTGATCAGGTGCACGTCGCCCGACAGCAGCGCGTTCAGGCGCGCGGCGCTGTCGCTGATGCCGATCAGCTCGATCTCGTCGAGGTACGGCATCCCGGGCTTGAAGTAGCTGTCGTTGCGCACGCCGACGGTCGATACCCCCGGCTTGAACGACTTGAGCTTGTACGGCCCGCAGCCGATGCCGGTCGAGAAGTCGGCCGTGCCGTCCTTGACGATCACGAGCTGCGGCGTCGCGAGGATCACCGGCAGGTCGGCGTTCGCGCTCGCGAGCGTAAGCGTGACCTCGTCCGGACCGCTCGCCTTCACGTCGGCGAACTGGTCGGCGAGCGTCTTGACCTTCGATGCGGTGGCGGCGTTCTTGTGGCGCATCAGCGAGAACACGACGTCGGCCGGCCCGACCGGCTTCCCGTCGTGAAACGTGACGCCCTTGCGCAGCTTGACGATCCACGTCTTCGCGTCGGTCGTCTGCAGCGACTCGGCGAGATTCATCTGCGGCGTCAGGCTCGCATCGAGCTGCGTGAGGCCGCTGTAGAACATGAAGAAGCGGATGTAGTCCGCGCCGGTCGAGCCCTTGGCCGGATCGAGCGTATCGGCCGTCGAACTGGATTCGTTCGCGACCCGGATCTTGCCGCCGCGCTTCGGCGCCGGCGCGGCGAACGCCGACTGCGCATTCATCAGCAGCCCGCCGCCGCCGACGGCCATCATGCCGCTCGCCGCCATGACCCGCATCATGTCGCGGCGCGTGAAACCGCCCTTGTCGATATCGTCGTTCATCCGAACTGCTCCTGACTGTGGAAAGTGGGTCCTGGGGTCCAGCGTGGTTCGATCATCCCGTTGCGCCCGCCTGCTGGTGGCCGGCGCAACGTCTTGCACATGAAGTTCATTTAAGCATCGCCAAAATGCGGGTTGTCGCGATTCGGGGCGGCCGCACGACACGAATCAACCGTTTTGGGTAGGCTGCGCAGCATGAATTGCTGCGTGCGTATACGTCATGTCACGCCGCGTCATGTCACGCCACGCCACGCCGCGTCACGCCGTTTGGCCGACACCGTGCGCGACGACCGTGCCGACCCGCAATGCCCCCGCGCCGCCGCGCCGCGCGCCGGCCCCGCATGAAAATTCAGACGATAGCCGGCGCCCGACGCTACCGATCCGGGCCCCGACCGCGGTGCGGGCGGCTTGCCCGGCGCCGCGCCCGCGCGTATCGGCCGCCGGGCAGCGACGCAGGCGATCCCGGCCGGTTCGACGGCGCGCCGCGCGGCCGATACGCCGCCTACAGCCCGAGCTGCGTCGCGAGATGGCCGATGTCCGACACCTCGTAGTAGTTGTAGAACGGCGTGCCCGGCTCGTGGCCGCGGTTGACGAACGCCTTGTGCTTGATCCCGAGATCCTCCGCCGTCATCAGGTCGTAGCGCAGGCTCGACGACACGTGCAGCACATCCTCCGGCTGGCAGCCGAGCTGGCCGAACATGTATTCGAAGCCCTGCATCCGCGGCTTGTACGACTGCGCCTGTTGCGCGGTGAACACCGCATGGAACGGCGCGCCGAGCTTGTCGACGTTGCTCATGATCTGGTCGTCCGATGCGTTCGACAGGATCACCAGCTTGTATTTTTTGGCCAGTCGCGACAGGCCCGCGGGCACGTCCGGATGCGGGCCCCAGGTCGGCACCGCCAGATAGAAGCTTTCGGCCTCGGCCTCGTCGAACGTCACGCCGAGCCTGTTGCAGGTGCGGCGGATCGCGTTGACGACGACATCCCGGTACGGCTTCCATGCACCGAGCACCTCGTCGAGGCGGTAGGCGGCGAACGCGCGCACGAACGCCTCGAGCGCGACCGGCGACAGCCGGTCCGCGTAAACCTCGCGCGCCATTTCCGCCATCCGGAAGCGGGTGAGCGTGCCGTAGCAGTCGAACGTGATGAACTTCGGTTCAAATTGGATCATGGTGACGTCCTGTCGGTGTGAAGCCCCGGCAGGGCCGGGGACGGGCTGGGTTGTATGAAATTGAATCAGGGCAAAAAATCCGCCGCGCGTCGTTCGAAGCCGCTCAAAGCGCAGAATCGCCGCGTGTTGCGCGCCTCGCACGGCACGATCTGCGGTGGCCTTCATTGGGGCGCACGGGCGGGTGCGTGATGCCTGGCCGCTTCGGCGCCTTGCTTCAATCGTATTGCGTTCGAACAGCAGAAGCTGCCGGAATGACGGGTCGGGCCGGCACGAACCGCGCGTTCCCGCGCGCCGATCAGGCCGGTTTGCGTCGAACTCGACCGACCGGCCGCCAGCACCGGAAAACAGGCGAATCGTCCTATCCGCACCGCCGTGTCGCTGGCACAGTGGGCGCATCGTTCCCACTCATCCGGAGTCCGGCGTGTCCGACCTCAATCCTTCCAGCACGCTTACCTATCGCCCGTTCGCCGAAGCCGACCTGCCCGCCGCGCATCGGCTGTCGGAGGCAGTCAAGTGGCCGCACCGGCTCGACGACTGGCGCTTCGTGTTCCAGCTCGGCGGCGGCTTCGTCGCCGAGGACGAAACCGGCATCGTCGGTACCGCACTGGGCTGGCGCTTCGGCGAAGCGCACGCGTCGCTCGGCATGGTCATCGTGTCGCCCGAGCGCCAGGGCCGCGGCATCGGGCGCGAACTGTTTTCCCGCGTGCTCGACAGCCTCGGCTCGCGAACCATTTTTCTGCATGCGACGCCGGCGGGCGAACCGCTGTATGCGAAGTTCGGATTCGAAGCGATCGATACGATCGATCAGCACCAGGGCGCCGCATTCCAGCCGCCGCTGATATCGCTGCCGCCCGGCGAGCGCCTGCGGCCCCTCGGCGCAAACGACGGCCCGCGGCTTGCCGCGCTCGCGTCGCGGGCCGCGGGCTATCGACGCGACGCGGTGATCGAGGCGCTGCTCGGCGTCGCGAACGGCATCGCACTCGACCGCGACGGCGAACTGCTCGGCTTCGCGCTGTTTCGCCGTTTCGGCCGCGGCCACGTGATCGGCCCGGTGGTCGCACCGGACACGCTGCGCGCACAGGCGCTGATCAGCCACTGGCTCGCGCTGCATGAAGGCATGTTCGTGCGGCTCGACGTGCCGGGCGACAGCGGGCTGTCCGACTGGCTGCAAGGGCTCGGGCTGCCGCGCGTCGATACCGTCGTCGCGATGGCGCGCGGGGCGACGCCCGAACGCGACCCCGCGCTGCGCGCGTTCGCGATCGTCAGCCAGGCGCTCGGCTGAACGGCACGCCCGATGAGCTTCCTCTACAAGGCCGACCCGGTGCGCGGCGCGCAATGGGCGCAGCGCTTCGCGCAACAGGCGCCCGACCTCGCGTTCCGAATCTGGCCGGACATCGGCGATCCGCACGACGTCCGCTACCTCGCCGCATGGCAACCGCCGGACGAACCGGCCGCGTTGCTGCCGAACCTCGAGGTCGTGTTCTCGGTCGGCGCCGGCATCGACCAGTTCGACCTGTCGCGCGTACCTGCTCACATCCCGGTCGTGCGGATGATCGAGCCCGGCATCGTCGAAGGCATGGTCGAGTATGTGACGCAGGCCGTGCTGACGATTCACCGCGACCTGTTCGACTATGCGGCGCAACAACGCGCGCAGGTGTGGCGCGAGAAACCGGTGCGCGCGGCCGCGTCGCGGCGCGTCGGCGTGCTCGGGCTCGGCACGCTCGGCCAGGCCGTGCTCGATACGCTGCGGCGCTTCGGGTTCCCGTGTGCCGGCTGGAGCCGCACGCCGCGCACGCTCGACGGCATCGACTGCTACGCGGGCGACGCGGCGCTCGACGCGTTCCTGGCCCGCACCGACGTCCTGATCTGCCTGCTCCCGCTCACCGACAGCACCCGCGGCCTGCTGGGCGCGCGCGTGTTCGATGCGCTGCCGGCCGGCGCGTCGCTCGTGCAGGCCGGGCGCGGGCCGCAGCTCGATGCGGCCGCCCTGCTCGCCGCGCTCGACAGCGGCCGGCTCGACAGCGCGATCCTCGACGTGACGGACCCCGAACCGTTGCCCGCCGGCCATCCGTTCTGGACGCATCCGCGAATCCGGATCACGCCGCACATCGCGAGCGCAACGCGGCCCGATACCGCGGTGGACGCCGTGCTCGCGAACCTCGCGCGGCATCGCGCGGGACAGCCGATGATCGGCGTCGTCGATCGCGCGCGCCGCTACTGACGCGCGCCTCCGGTGCGGCGGGGTGCGCAGCAGAAAATGCCGAAGCACCCCGTGCAAACGCCGTATCCATACGTTTCGGGCAGCGAATTGAAGGCACAGTCGAATGGCTCGCCCGGTAGCATGAACTCACCGCTGACACCCGACGAGAGTCCCGCCTTCCCATGAACCACGCCACGCTGATCGAAGCCGATCGTCAACACCTGATCCACCCCGTCGTCAACTATCGCGCGCACGAGGCGCGCGGCGTCACCGTGCTCGAATCCGCCGAGGGCGTGTTCCTGCGCGACGCCGACGGCCATACGCTGCTCGACGCGTTCTCGGGCCTGTGGTGCGTGAACGTCGGCTACGGCCGCGCCAGCATCGTGAAGGCCGCCGCCGAGCAGATGGCGAAGCTGCCCTACGCGACCGGCTATTTCCATTTCGGGTCGCAGCCGGCGATCGAGCTCGCCGAACGGCTCGCGGCGCTTGCGCCGCCGTCGCTGAACCGTGTGTACTTCACGCTCGGCGGTTCGGATGCGATCGACTCCGCGGTGCGCTTCATCACGCACTATTTCAACTCGACCGGCCGGCCGTCGAAAAAGCAGATGATCGCGCTCGAACGCGGCTATCACGGTTCGTCGACGATCGGCGCCGGCCTCACCGCGCTGCCCGCGTTCCATCGCCATTTCGACCTGCCGCGCGCCGACCAGCACCATATCCCGTCGCCCTACCCGTACCGCCATCCGCTCGGCGACGATCCGCAGGCGCTGATCGCCGCGTCGGTCGCCGCGCTCGAAGCGAAGGTGGCCGAACTGGGCGCGGACAACGTTGCGGCATTCTTCTGCGAGCCCGTGCAGGGCTCCGGCGGCGTGATCGTGCCGCCGGCCGGCTGGCTGAAGGCGATGCGCGACGCGTGCCGGCGCCTCGGCATCCTGTTCGTCGCCGACGAGGTGATCACCGGCTTCGGCCGGACCGGCCCGCTGTTCGCGTGCGAAACCGAGCGCGTCAAACCCGACCTGATGACCGTCGCGAAAGGCTTGACCGCCGGCTATGCGCCGATGGGCGCGGTGCTGATGTCCGACGAAATCTACGAGGGGATCGCGGGCAGCCGCGCCGAATCGGCCGTGGTCGGCCACGGCTACACGTATTCCGCGCATCCGGTCAGCGCGGCGATCGGCCTCGAAGTGCTGAAGCTCTATCACGAAGGCGGGCTGCTCGCGAACGGCCAGGCGATGGCGCCCCGCTTTGCCGCCGGCCTCGACGCGCTGCGTGCGCATCCGCTCGTCGGCGACGCGCGCTCGGTCGGCCTGCTCGGCGCGCTCGAGCTGGTGACCGACAAGGCGCGCAAGACGCGCTTCGACCCGGTACTGAACGTGCCGGACAGGATTGCCGCCGCCGCGTATGCAAACGGCGTGGTGTTCCGTGCGTTCGGCGACGGCGTGCTCGGTTTCGCACCGGCGCTGAGCTTCACCGCGGGCGAGTTCGACCTGCTGTTCGAGCGCGTGCGCAAGACGCTCGACGACGTGCTGGCCGAACCCGGCGTGCAGCGCGCGCTCGACGCCGCGCACGCGCAGCCGGCGTGAGCGCGACAAGGGTAAGCGGGGCTTGTGACGGCCCCGGTTCGACTCTAAAGTAACCGGACATTCCATTTTTGCCCTCTCACGGACCATGACGGACAGCAAGCTGGATCGCATCGACCTGCGCATCCTCTCCCAGTTGCAAAAGCGCGGCCGCATGACCAACGTCGAACTGGCCGACGCGGTCGGGCTGTCGCCCAGTCCCTGCCTGATCCGCGTCAAGCGGCTCGAGAAGGCCGGCTACATCGGCGGTTACGGCGCGCACATCCAGCTCGAGAAACTCGGCGACGTGCAGGTCGTATTTACCGAGGTCACGCTGGCCGACCACCGGCGCGAGGACTTCGACCGTTTCGTCGCGGCGATCCGCAATGTCGACGAGATCGTCGAGTGCCATCTCGCAAGCGGCGGCTACGACTATCTGCTGAAGTTCATCACGCGCAGCGTCAGCCATTACCAGACGATCATCGAGGGCCTGCTCGAGCAGAACATCGGCATCGAGAAGTATTTCAGTTACGTGATCATCAAGTCGCCGTTCGTCAAACGGCACTACCCGCTCGAATCGCTGTTCGGCGAACGGCATTGACGGACCGCGCGCGGCATCCACGAACGCGGCAGCCATGCCGTCCGCGTGGAGTCGTCGCGCGCCCGCGCCGCCGCGCACCGCCGCCGAACCGCTTCATCCAAGGACTTGTCATGCCACTCACGCTGTCCCGCTCCGAACTCCTGCGCACCGCCAACCTGATCGACGGCGCCTGGCGCGATGCGCTCGACGGCCGCCGCTTCGCCGTCACCGATCCGGCAACGCTCGACACCGCCGCTGAAGCACCCGACAGCGGCGCGGCCGACGCCCGCGCGGCGACCGACGCGGCCGCGCGCGCGCTGCCCGCCTGGCGCACGACGCCCGCTCGCGAACGGGCGGCGATCCTGCGCGCATGGCACGCGGCGATCGTCGCGCATACCGAGGATCTCGCGAAGCTGATGTCTCGCGAACAGGGCAAGCCGCTCGCCGAAGCGCGCGGCGAAGTCGCCTACGGCGCGTCGTACGTGCTGTGGTTCGCCGAGGAAGCGACGCGCACGTACGGCGACCTGATTCCGCAGCAGCAGCGCGGCAAGCGCCTCGCCGCGGTCAAGGAGCCGATCGGCATCGTCGCCGCGATCACGCCGTGGAATTTCCCGCTCGCGATGATCGCGCGCAAGATCGCGCCCGCACTCGCGGCCGGCTGCACGGTGGTCGCGAAGCCGGCGGAGGACACGCCGCTGACCGCGCTCGCGCTCGCGTTCCTCGCGCAGGAAGCGGGCGTGCCGGCCGGCGTGCTGAACATGATTTCCGCGTCGCGCGAGCGCGGCATCGATGCCGTGGCCGACTGGCTCGCCGACGGCCGCGTGCGCAAGATCACGTTCACCGGATCGACGCCCGTCGGCAAGCTGCTCGCGCGCGAATCGGCCGCGACGCTGAAGAAGCTGTCGCTGGAGCTCGGCGGCAACGCGCCGTTCATCGTGTTCGACGACGCCGAGCTCGATGCGGCGATCGACGGGCTGATGGCGGCCAAGTTCCGCAACGGCGGCCAGACGTGCGTGTCGCCGAATCGCGTGTACGTGCAGGCCGGCGTCTACGACGCGTTCGCCGCGAAGCTCGCGGCGCGCGTCGCCGCGTTGAAGGTCGCGCCGGCGACCGACCCGGCCGCGCAGATCGGCCCGATGATCAACGCGCGCGCGGTCGACAAGATCGCGCGCCACGTCGGCGACGCCATCGAGCGCGGCGCGCGCGTCCTCACCGGCGGCAAGCGTCTGCCCGAACTCGGCCCGAACTTCTACGCACCGACGGTGCTCGCCGACGCCACCGCCGCGATGCAACTGAACTGCGAGGAAACCTTCGGCCCGATCGCCGCGCTGTTTCGCTTCGATACCGAGGACGAAGCCGTCGCCGCCGCGAACGACACGCCGTTCGGGCTCGCCGCGTATTTCTACACGCAGGACGTGCGACGCATCGCGCGCGTGTCGGCACGGCTCGAAACGGGCATCGTCGGGATCAACGAAGGCGCGCTCGCGAGCGAGGCCGCGCCGTTCGGCGGCGTGAAGGAATCGGGCTATGGCCGCGAAGGTTCGCGCTACGGCCTCGACGACTACCTGTCGATCAAGTACCTGTGCCAGGGCGGGCTCGACTGACAGTGCACGGATGCGTGCAACGCCGGCCAGGCAGGATCGCGGGAATCGTGGACAATACTGCGCATCTGAGATGCGGAGGCTTGCCCGTGGGAATCAACTTCGATTTGAACGACTTGCAGGCGTTTCGCGCGGTCGTGGAAACGGGTAGTTTCCGCAAGGCCGCGGAGACGGTGAGCATTTCCCAGCCGGCGCTGAGTCGCCGGATCGACAAGCTCGAGGAGGCGCTCGGCGTGCGTCTCTTCGAGCGCACCACGCGTCGCGTCACGCTCACCACGGTCGGCCGCGTGTTCGCCCAGAGTGCCGAACAACTGCTCGACGATCTCGACGCCGCGCTGCTCGGCATTCGCGACGTGTCGTCGAGCCGCCTGGGCCATGTGACCATCGCGTGCGTGCCCTCGGTGGCCTACTACTTTCTGCCCGCGATCATCGCGCGCTATCATCAGCGCTTTCCGCGCATCCGGGTCAAGCTGCTGGACGCGGGCGCGAACGAGGTGCTGGGTGCCGTCATCAGCGGCGAGGCCGATTTCGGCGTGAGCTTCATCGGCAGCCAGGAAGCCGAGATCGAGTTCAAGGTGTTGCTCCAGGAGCGCTTCGTCGCCGCGTGCCGCCGCGACCATCCGCTCGCGCGCAAGAAGCGCGTGACCTGGAACGAACTGTACGAGCACGATTACGTGGCGGTGGACAAGACGTCCGGTAACCGTCTGCTGCTCGACCAGGCGCTGGCCGCCGTGGCGCCGCGCGGGCCGAGCGTGTGCGAAGCACGCCACGTGACGACCCTGCTCGGATTGATCGAGGCGGGGCTCGGCGTCGCCGCGGTGCCCTCGATGGCGATGCCCGGGCACGACCACCCCGTTCTCACGAGCGTGCCGCTCGTCGAGCCGGTCGTCAAACGGCGCGTGGGCATCGTCAAGCGGCGCGGACGTCCGCTCACGCCGGCCGCCGAAGCGTTTCATCGGATGATCGTCGACGCGAAGCGCGGCGGGTTCGCGAGCCGCGGTGCATCGGCATGACAACGACAGGAAAGACCCGAAGGAAGATCGTCCCGTGAGGTTGGCCAGGCTGCTCAAATCGCTCTATGTGCAGGTGCTGCTTGCGATGCTGCTCGGCGTGAGCGTCGGTCACGCATGGCCGGACGCGGGCGCCATGCTCAAGCCCCTCAGCGATGCGTTCGTCGGCCTGGTGCGGATGACCATCGCGCCGATCGTCTTCTGCACGATCGTCTCGGGCATCACGTCACTTGCGGACGGGAAGGCAATCGGCCGCACGATCGTTCGGGCCATGGCGCTCTTCTATTCGCTGACCGCCGTCGCGCTCGCGATCGGGCTCGTCACCGCGTTCGTGCTGCGGCCGGGCGCCGGCCTGCACATCGACGTGCACCATCTCGATTCGAGCATCCTCGCGCAGTACGCGAAGGACGCGCAGCCACGCGGGCTCGTGGCGTTCGGGTTGAGCGTGATTCCCGATACGATGCTCGGCGCGTTCGAGAAGGGCGAGGTGTTGCCGGTACTGCTGCTGTCGCTGCTGTTCGGTTTCTCGCTGAACGCGCACCGGACGGCCGGCCGGCCCGTTCTTGCGCTGATCGACGGGGTCGCCCAGGTCGTCTTTCGCGTGCTCGCGATGATCATGCGGCTCGCGCCGCTCGGCGCATTCGGTGCGATGGCGTTCACGGTGGGCCGCTTCGGTATCGGCTCGGTCGGCTCGCTGGCGAAGCTGATGCTGTCCTTCTACGCGGCATGCGCGCTGTTCGTCGCGCTGGTGCTCGCACCGCTCGCGCGCCTGCACGGCTTCGCGCTGTGGCGGCTGTTGCGCTACCTGCGCGAAGAGCTGCTCATCGTCCTCGCGACGTCCTCGTCGGAGCCCGTTCTGCCGCGCCTGATCGTCAAGCTGACGTCGCTCGGTTGCGACCGGGGCGTCGTCGGGCTCGTGCTGCCGGCGGGCTATTCGTTCAACCTGGACGGCACCGCGATCTACCTGACGCTCGCCGCGTTGTTTATCGCGCAGGCGTGCGACGTGCCGCTTTCCGCGTCGCAGATCGCGATGATGCTCGCCGTCATGCTGCTCACGTCCAAGGGCGCGGCCGGTGTTTCCGGCAGCGGACTGGTGGCGCTGGTCGCCACGCTCGCCGTCATGCCCGACCTGCCCGTTGCCGGGGTCGCCCTGCTGGTCGGCATCGATCGCTTCATGTCCGAGGCGCGCGCGCTGACGAGCGTGATCAGCAATGCCTGCGCGGTCATCTTCGTGTCGATGTGGGAACGCGCGTGCGATCGCACGCTGCTTGCGCAGCGGCTCGCCGTGGCCGGTTCAGCCTTCCCGAACGGGGCCGATCAAGGCCGCGTCGCGGCCGATGCCGACGGTAACGGGAAGGCCGCCTGACGCACGCCTTCCCGTCGGCCGGATTCAGTGAGCGGAAACGGAATCGAGCCCGGTCGACTTCACGTCCGCCTGCACCTCGGGCGACGCAAGATAGTCGAGCAGCGCCTTCGCTTCCTTCGGGTGCTGCGCGCCGACGGGGATGCCGGCGGCGAAGCGCGTGACCGACTGCAACGATTCGGGAATCTTGCCGACGAAGGTCGCGCCCTTGACCGGCAGCAACTCGCTCACCTGCTGGAAGCCGATTTCGTAGTCGCCGTTCGCCACGACCGACGCCACCGGGATCCGCGGAATCATCTTCGCCTTCGACTTCACCTGATCCTCGATGCCGAGCTTCCTGAACAGCTCGCGTTCGATATACACGCCGCTCGCGCTGTCCGAATAGGCGATCGACCTGGCGTGCAGCAGCGCCTGCTTCAGGCCTTCGGGGGAGCTGATGTCGGGCTTTGCCGCACCGTCGCGCACGACCATGCCGATGCGCGAATCGGCCAGCTCGACCCGGGATCCGGGGATGACCTTGCCCTGCTTGATCAGGTCATCGAGTGCGTAGCCGACCATGATCACCGCGTCGGCGGGCTCGCCGCGCGCGAGCCGGTTCGGAATCGCTTCGGGCGACTTGCCCATCGACGGACCGAGCGCGGTATCGAGCGTATTGCCCGTCGTCGACTCGAACCGGGGGCCGAGCAGCGTGTAGGCGGCGGTGAAGCCGCCCGAGCTCATCACGTGCAGTTCGGCGGCCTGCACGTTGGCCGCCGCCGCGCTAGCGGCGACGAGCGCGGTCGCGCAACATTTCAGGAACAGGTTTTTCATGGTCATGGTCGTAGGGATTCGCGTGGGTTCGTGGGGTTTTCCGAGCCTGCCGGATGGGCCGGCCATCAATGCGCCGGCGTCAGCGTCGCGGCGCGGGGGCGATAGAGCGCGAACGTCGCAAGCAGCGCGCACACCGCGGCGAAGCTCATCCAGTATCCCGGCGCGGCCTTGTCGCCCGTCATGTGAATGAGCGCGGTCGAGATGGCCGGCGTGAAGCCGCCGAACACGGCCGTCGCGAGGCTGTAGGCGAGCGAGAAGCCCGCGACGCGCACCTGCACCGGCATCACTTCCGTGAGCGCGACGACCATCGCGCCGTTGTAGATCCCGTACATGAACGAGAGCCAGAGGAGCACGAGCAGCATGTTGACGAACGACGGCGCGTGCGCGAGCAACGACAGCGCCGGGTAGGCGGTCACGATGGTGAGCACCGTCATGCCGACCAGAAGCGGCCGGCGGCCGATCCGGTCGGACAGCGCACCGCCGATCGGCAGCCACACGAAGTTCGACACGCCGACGCACAGCGTCACGAGCAGGCTGTCGGCGGTGCTCAGATGCAGCACCGTCTTGCCGAAGGTCGGCGCGTAGACCGTGATCAGATAGAAGCTCGTGGTGGTCATCGCGACCAGCATCATGCCGGCCACCACGACGCCCCAATTCCGAACCAGCGTACCGAACACTTCCTTCATGCCCGGACGATGCGTGCGCGCCTTGAACGCCTGGGTTTCCTCCAGGTTGCGGCGCAGCATGAAGATGAACGGCACGATCATGCAGCCGACGAAGAACGGCGCGCGCCATCCCCATGCGGCGATGGCCGACGCGCTCAGCCATTGATTCAGTGCAAAGCCCAGGCCCGCCGCGACGACGATCGCGACCTGCTGGCTGGCGGACTGCCAGCTCGTGAAGAAGCCCTTGCGGCCGGGCGTCGCCAGCTCGGCGAGATATACCGATACCCCGCCCAGTTCCGCGCCGGCGGAGAAGCCCTGCAGCAGCCGGCCGAGCAGCACGAGCGCGGGCGCCAGCAGGCCGATCGTCGCGTAGCCCGGCACGAACGCGATCAGGATGGTGCCGCTCGCCATGATGGACAGCGTGACGATCAGGCCCTTTCGGCGGCCGACGTCGTCGATGTACGCGCCCAGCACGATGGCACCCAGCGGCCGCATCAGGAAGCCGGCGCCGAACACGGCGAAGGTCATCATCAGCGATGCGAACTCGCTTTGCGCGGGAAAGAAGACGTTGGCGATCTGCGTGGCGTAGAAGCCGAACAGGAAGAAGTCGAACTGCTCGAGAAAATTCCCGGCTGTGACGCGGAAGACCGCAGCGGCCTTCGAACGTTCGGTCGGAAGGCTGGACGAGGGGTGCATCGGGGTGTCTCCTGAAAATCCAGAAATACGCGGGGGGCGGACGATTGTCGTTTTCCGCCATGTTCCCCTGGCGTCAGGCAAACGATAAGTGCAATTTTTGGAAGGATTGATGTTGAGTGGTTATCAATCGGCGCGCGGGCGGCGCACGTGGCGGGACAGGGTTCCGGACGACAGCCCATGAAAAAGGGCCGGTCAGTACATCGACCGGCCCTGCCATCTACGATCACTGACGATCACTGCCCCGCAGCCGCCTCGATCGCGTCCGTGTCCCACTTCCCGCGTCGCGTTGCCTCGGCCAGCATCCCCAAGGTCAGCGGCCGTCGCTCCGGGTGCCGAAGGCGCTTCACGAGCAGCCCGATGAGTGACGACAGCAGTGCCTGGCCTTCGGGGCCAAAATAGCGCCGGTACGGGAATCCTCGGGCGTCGACGCCGAATGTCGCTGCCCACCGGTCGATGAACTCCACCCCGTCGAGGCCCGTGATGCCGAGATCCTGCTCAAGCCGGGATTCCGGTTGCAGGTTCAGCTTGCCGCCGAACGCCGGCCGGCCGAATTCCTCGCGTGTGAAGGCTTCCAGGCGTTCCCAGGTATCGTCTTTCATGGCTCAGCGCACCCGGGCCTCGGGCTGCGCGATTCGGTCGTCGGTCGACACGGTGTCGCGCGTGATCGGGCAAGCGTCGCGAGCCGGGCATACCTCGCCCGCGACGGGGATCGCCCGACCGGCCCATGCGCCGAGGCGGCGAGCGAAGGCGATCCGGATACCGGACAACCCGACACCCGCGATCATCGGCAGGCGAAACGGCAACGTTCGAGGGAACAACTTCCGACCTGCAAGGGAGGCGACGGACGTGCCCGGCGTAGCGCCGGCGAACTTGCCAGGGAACGGGACGTCAGCCTGACCGGGAAGCATCGCCGGCGCAGCGGCGAGATCATCCAGGCCGAATTGCTTGCGTGTCTCGTCGAACGCTACCGGGGCAAAGACGTCGACGGGCCGCAAATCCGGCCAGGTGCCGTAGGTGTACCTGTTGTCACCCATTCATTTTTCTCCTGATCCAGCAAGGGCGCTGCTCTCCCAGCGGGTGCCCCCTGCGAAGGCGCTACTTTACCGCATCGCCTGGAACGGCCCGGCCGGGCGCGAGCGGCACGTTCGAGCGCGCGGGCTTGTCCGGCAGGCCGAGCGTCAATACCTCGACGCCGCCCAGCCTGCCGACCCGCTTCAGCGCCGGCAGCGGGTCGCCCTCGCCGTTCGCGATCGTGCCCGCGAGCGCCCGGGTTTGCCGGCCTTTGCCGGCCCCCATTCGTCGATCGCCGGCGCGCGGCCGGCCGCCATGCCGGCCTTGATTTTCTGTTAACCGTGCCGTTAACGGGGATTTGAACCGGGCCGGCGTCATTGCAGCCGGCTTCCCTTACGAGCGCGAGCATGCCCGCATTCACCTCGATCGAGAAAATTGCCGACTGGGCCGGACGTCACCCGCTTGTCGTCGGGGCGGCGGGCACGCTGATGTCGCTTGCCGCACTCGGGATCAGCATGGCGACACTGTGGGCCGGGCGAAACGAAGCCATCGAGCATGCGCATGAAACTTCGCGCAACGTGGCAGCCGTTCTGGTGAGCCAGATCGCACGCACCGTCGAAACGTCGAACAACGCGCTGCTCGCACTGGCCTCCGATCTCGGCAATCCCGCGGTGCGGCGCATGGATGCCCGGCTGCGACACGATCTGCTGTTCGAGCGCACCGCGGCCCAATATGTCACCGGCATGGGCGTGACCGACCAGCGCGGCCAGTTGATCGACGGATGCTGCGGCACGATCCACCGTTGGGATTTCAGCGATCGCGACTACTTCAAGGTCCATCGCGATGCGGACAACGTCGGCCTCTACGTGTCCGAGGTCTATCGCGCGCGCTCGCGCGCCGGCAAGGAATCCATCGCGCTGTCGCGGCGCATCGACCGGCCCGATCACACGTTCAACGGGATCGCGGTGGTCGCCGTCGACATCGCCTATTTCGATCAGCTCCTGTCCAGCCTCGATGTCGGGCCGCACGGGGTCAGCGCGATCCTGCGCGCGGACGGCACGATCCTGTCGAGAAATCCGTCGTTGAGCGACAACCAGATGAACAACCTGCGTCGCTCGAAATCATTCGAGCGGATGGTGAACAGCGAATCGGGCTTCTATCCCGCGCGCTCGAGCATCGACGGCACCGTGCGGCTGTATACCTACCAGCGGGTGCCGGGCACGCCGCTGATCGCCGTCGTCGCGCCGGCGGAGCGCGACGTGCTGGCGGGCATTACGCGCCTGTCGTGGACGGCCGGCGTACTGGCGACCGTGATCAGCGCGCTGTTTTGCGCGGTGGTATGGCTGCTTGCGTTTGCGCTGCAGGGCAACCTGCGCAAACAGACGCTGCTCACGGATCTCACGCGGACCGATCCGCTGACCGGCCTGTGCAACCGCCGCGCGCTCGATATCGCGCTGGCCGACGAATGGGAACGGCTGCAGCGGGGCAGCAACGGCAGCCTGTCGATCCTGTTCATCGACGCCGACCACTTCAAGCAGTACAACGACCGGTATGGGCATGCGGAAGGCGATACGGCGCTGCGCTTTCTCGCCGACTGCATCCGCACGCACACGCGTCGGCGCGGCGATCTCGCCGCCCGGTACGGTGGCGAGGAGTTCGTCGCGGTATTGCCGGATACGGACGAAAACGGCGCCGCGCGGGTGGCGGAGGCAATTCGCCGCGAAGTCGAACGCAACCGGCTCGACGGGTTTGCGCAACCTGTTCCAGCCTTCACCGTCAGCATCGGCTGCGCGACCGGCCATCGCGCGCGCCCCGCGTCCGTGCATGCGCTGTCGCGCCAGGCCGACATGGCACTGTATCGCGCGAAGCGCGAAGGCAGGAACCGCGTGAGTTGCGCGGAGCCGGAGCCGCGCGCGCACTCGGCGTGACGGCCGCGGGTCGTGATCACGATCGACGGCTGCCGGTTCGCACGAAGCCACCCGTGGCTGCCCGGTTCATGACGTGCGCGTTCCTGCTCGCCTCCACGCGTCCGCCGCTTCAAATTCGTCCGATGAACAGGGACGCTGGCGCGGAGTCGTCCGCCGCGACATATTCGCGACTGCCGCATCGATCCAGGCGTCCATCATGTTCAGCACCGGAAATTAACCAGATAGTGGGAATTCGCGCGCGCCGAAGCCGGCGCGAAACAAATCCTTAACGGCCACGTAACGATCCATCACCACAATTCGCCATCTTCGATCATCGGGATGGAGTCTTGCATGTTTGCATCGCGAAGCCGTTTCCCGCTGCACGTCGCAGCGTTGTCGAGTGCGATCGTCCTGGCCGCCTGCGGCGGCGGCGACGAGGTCGCGTCGACCGGCACGACGGCCGCAGCCGTTCCGGCGCCGCCCGCCGACCCCGGCTTCGTCGACAGCGCTCCCGTGCCGAGCGTGCCCGCGTTCGTCGACAACATCGCGACCAACCAGCGCGGCGACGCGCGCTATGCGACGCTGTCGACCAACGCCGCGGTGCGCGTGGTGAGCCGCTTTCTCGATCTCTGGCAGCCGTCGACGATGCTGGTCGACGCGGGCGTGAGCGCGCCGGCGAACGGCGCGTTTCCGGCCATCTCGCCGTCCACCTGTTCCGGGCTGCCCGGCAACGGCGTACCGTGCGGCACGATCCTGAACGACACCGTGCTGTCGGCCAACGTGCAGTACGTGATCGACGCGACGACCGCCCGCACGCCGCAGCAGGCCGATGCCGCGTACTACGACGACCGGCGCGGCAAGGGGTTCAGCGTGACCGACGGCATGGGCCCGCTCACGGCGGCGTGGCGCACCGCGGCCCGGCAGACGACCAGCATCACCAGCATTCCGGCGGACGCGACGTCGGTGCTCTACAACGACTCGGGCAACAACGTCGGCGTGGGCGGCAGCGCGAACGCGAGCTTCGGAAAAGTCGTCGACCTGCTCAACGAAATGGGCAACAACGCGTCGACCGAACCCGCCAAGCGCTTCTACAAATATGCGCGCCCGTACCGCTGGAGCACGAGCGTGGCGGTCGCGCCGACGCTCGTTCCGGCGGAAAGCACGACGCCCGCGACCGACGGCGGCTTCATCAGCGGCCACGAGGCGGAAGCGATGCGCGATGCGACGACGATGGCGTGGCTCGTGCCGGAACGCTTCCAGGAAATGGTCAGCCGCGGCCTCGAACTCGGCGAGAACCGGATCCTCGCCGGCATGCACTCGCCGCTCGACGTGATCGGCGGCCGCATGCTCGCGCTGGCCGTCAGCGCGGCGAACCTGACCGCGTACGCCGGCGACGCGCAGGCCGCCTGCACGCAAGCCCACCAGACGCTGCAGCAACTGACGGGGACGACCGCCGCGACGTTCTCCGCATTCGCGCACACCGGCACGGCGGCAACCGACCGGTTCGCCGACTACGCGACGAACAAGGCCGCATTCCTGCGCCGCCTGACGTTCGGTTTCGGCGCGATCGAATCGACGGACGCGCCGCCGGTCGTACCGAAGGGCGCCGAGATCCTGCTGCAGACGCGCTTCCCGTACCTGAACGCCGACCAGCGGCGCGTCGTGCTGAAGACCACCGAGTTGCCGTCCGGCTATCCGGTCATGGACGATGCGGAGGGCTGGGGGCGCCTGAACCTGTTCGCGGCAGCCGACGGCTACGGCGCGTTCAACGGCAACGTGATCGTGTCGATGGATGCGTCGCAGGGCGGGCTCAACGCGGCCGACCTGTGGCGCAACGACGTCGCGGGCGCCGGCAAGCTGACGCTGCAAGGCAGCGGGACGCTGACGCTGGCGGGCAACAACCGCTACACGGGCGGCACGCAGGTCGGCGGCGGCATGCTTGCGGCCGCGTCGACGACGGCGTTCGGAACGGGCGACGTGTACGTCGGCCCGGGCGGCAGCGTGAGGATCGCGGCCGGCGCGCCGGTGACGATCGCGACCCGCTACACGCAACTCGACGGCGCGACGCTCGAACTCGACATCGACGGCAACGGCGGCGGACGCCTGCGCGTGGGCGGCCCGCTCACCGTCGCGGGCGGCACGCTGCACGTGAAGTTCGTGAATGGCTACGCGCCGAAGGCCGGCGACACCATCGCGCTGATCGACGGCGCGGCGGCTGCCGCGAAGTTCTCGACAGTGACGGTCGACGGGTTCAAGGCAACGCCCGTTTATACCGCGACGGGCGTGTCGATCACGCTGTCGGCGGCGTAGGCGGCATCGGTCGTCGATCTGGGCGGCTTCGGCAGCGACTTCAGGACCGGGCCCGGCCGCTCGCGCGGCGGCGCAAGAAACCGTGCCGTTGGCCCGGGATGCGCGGGATTCGCCGCCCGATCGGTCATGCGAGCCGATTCGCGCAGTTGAATGCACGGTCGGCGCCGTGCACCGCTCGGCTCGCGCGTCGCAAGCATCGTCTTTCAGCGCGCCCTGGCAGGTACGGCATCGTGCGTGGACACCCCTTCCCGCTCGATCCGCTCGACGGCGCGCGCGAGCCGAATGATGTCGCTCAGCGCGAAATCGGCCGCATCGGGCCGGCAACGGCCGCACTCGTCTGCGATACGCATCGCGAATGCGAGCGCTTCGGAACGCTCGCGCAGCAGCGCCCGCAGCGCATCCGCGATGACCCGCCGGTCGCGCGGATCGCCGAGGCGCAGCACGGGGCCGGCATGCGGTTCCCCGTGCGTTGCCTGCGCTGACGTGGCAACGTCCGGCAAGCACATCGTGTTTCTTTCCATGGTCGTCCTCTCGTCGCCTCGCGCCCGGCAGGCTCATCAGCGCCGGTTCGATCGCGATACCACGTCGATCCACACGGCCAGCACCAGCACCGCGCCCTTGACGATCATCTGCCAGTACGCATCGACGTCGAGCATCGACATGCCGTTGTCGAGGCTCGCCATCACGAGCGCGCCGATCAACGCGCCGTAGACCGTGCCCGATCCGCCGCGCATCGACGTGCCGCCGATGAAGCACGCCGCGATCGCATCGAGCTCGCCCATCGTGCCGGCGGACGGCGAACCCGCCGCCAGCCGCGCCGTGTTCACGAGGCCGGCAAACGCGCACATCAAGCCCATCAGCGCGAATATCGCGAGCTTCACGCGATCGGTATCGACGCCGGACAAGCGCGTCGCCTCGAGGTTCGAGCCGACCGCGTAAACGCGCCGGCCGAATACGGTTTGCGTCGCGATCCACGAGAACACGCCGAGCAACGCGAGCAGCAACAGCACCGGCACCGGAATGCCGCCGTAGCGGTCGAGCGTCGCGACAAACGCAAACAGCACCGCGCCCGCGCCCGCGATCTTCACGCCGTCCTGCCATAGCGGCGCGACCGCGAGCCGGTAGCGCCGCCGCGTGCCGCGCTGCCGCACCACCAGCAGCGTCGCGAGCACGAACAGCAGCATCGCGAGGCCGTCGCCCGCCATGCGCGGCAGATAGCCCTGCCCGATGAACACGAAGCCGTCCGACACCGGCGCGATCGTCGAGCCGCCCGTCACGCCGAGCAGGATTCCGCGAAATGCGAGCATCCCGCCCAGGCCGACGATGAACGACGGCACGCGCCGATAGGTCGACCACCAGCCGTTGAACAGCCCGATCAGCACGCCGAGCGCGAGCACGACCGGCACCGTCGCCGCGACCGGCCAGTGGCGGTTGACGTCGAGGATCGCGGCGACGCCGCCGAGCAGCCCGAGCAGCGAGCCGACCGACAGGTCGATCTCGCCCGCGATGATGACGAACACCATCCCGCACGCGAGCATCCCGGTGATCGACATCTGCCGCAACAGGTTCGATACGTTGCGCGGCGTGACGAACGCGCCGTCCGTCAGCACCGAGAAGAACACCCAGATCGCGACCACCGCGAACAGCAGCGCGAGCACCTTGTAGCGCACGAAGACCTGGCGCAACGGAAGCCCCGCTGCGCGGCCGGCGGGTCGACGCGCTTGTGCATCCGGCGTCGCGGGAGTCGAGGAGGAAAGGTCGGAATTCATGTCGCACTCGCTGCGGTGGGGTCGGTCGGCCGCCGCGCGGGTTTCAGCGCGGCGCCGAGAATCTGTTCCTGCGTGAGGCCCTGGTTGATGAAATCGCCGCGCAGCTCGCCCTCGCCGATCACCAGCACGCGATCGGCCAGCCCGAGCACCTCGGGCAGCTCAGACGACACGACGATCAGCGCGACGCCGCGCTTTGCCAGCGCGAAGATCAGCCGGTAGATCTCCGCCTTCGCGCCCACGTCGACGCCGCGCGTCGGTTCGTCGAGGATCAGCACCTGCGGCTCGGCCAGCAGCATCCTGGCGAGCACCGCCTTCTGCTGGTTGCCGCCGGACAGGCTCGCGATCGGCAGGAACGGATGCGCGGCACGTACCGACAGCCGTTGCATCTCGGTGCGGATCGCATCGAGTTCGGCGGCCGCGTCGATGCGCCCGCGCGCCGCGAAGCGCTGCAACACCGCCAGCGTGATGTTGTGGCCCACGCCGAGTTGCGGCACGATGCCGTGGCGCTTGCGGTCCTCGGGCACCATCGCGATCCCGGCGCGGATCGCGTCGGCCGGCGAACGGATCGACAGCACCCGGCCGTTCATCCGCACGGTCGCCGTGCACGCGCCCGGATACGCGCCGAAGATCGCCTGCATCAGCTCGGTTCGGCCCGCGCCGACGAGCCCGGCGACGCCGAGGATCTCGCCGCGCCGCACGCTGAACGACACGTCGTCGACACGCTTGCGGCGCGTGTTCGTCACGTCGTGACAGATCACGTTCCGCGCTTCCAGCACGACATCGCCGATCTCGTGCGGCTCACGCGGATACAGGTCGCGGATCTCGCGGCCGACCATCATCGCGATGATGCGGTCGGTCGTCAGCGCGTGCATCGGCTCGGTCGCGACGTGACGGCCGTCGCGGATCACGGTGACCGTGTCGCACACGGCCGCGACCTCGTCGAGCTTGTGCGAGATGTACACGCACGCGACGCCGCGCCGCTTCAGGTCACGCACGATGTCGAGCAGGATCCGCGTCTCGGCGGCGCTCAGCGACGACGACGGTTCGTCGAGGATCAGCAGCTTCGCCTGCTTGTTCAGCGCCTTCGCGATCTCGATCAGCTGCTGGTGGCCGCCGCCGTAGTTCATCACCGGCTGCGCGACGTTGATCGTGTCGATCCGCAATTCGCGCAGCAGCGACTCGGCCTGCCGGACCATCGCCGCGAAGTGCATGCGCCCGCCCGGCAGCGTGATCTCGTTGCCGAGGAAGATGTTCTCGGCAACCGACAGTTCGGGGACGAGCATCAGCTCCTGGTGGATGATCGCGATGCCCGCCCGCTCCGTGTCGCGCACGCCGGACGCCGCGAGCGGCGCGCCCTCCCAGCGGATTTCGCCGTCCCACGTGCCGTGCGGATAGACGCCCGACAGCACCTTCATCAGCGTCGATTTGCCCGCGCCGTTCTCGCCGCACAGTCCGACGCATTCGCCGGGCCGCACGGTGAGGTCGATGCCGTCGAGCGCTTTCACGCCGTCGAACGCCTTGACGATGCCGCGCATCGTCAGCAAGGGTTCCGTCATTCGTTCATGCCTCGCAGGATGCGCGCGGGCGCACCGGTGGATGGCCCGCGCGTCGCGCCGTTACTGGCTCGCCAGTTGCGCCTGGGTATAGAAGCCGTCCTTCACGACGACGTCGACGTTGCGCCTGGTCAGCAGCGTCGGCTGCAGCAGCACCGTATCGACCTTCTTCCTGCCGTTGTCGTATTGCGCATTGAACGCGGGCTTCGCGCCCTTCGCGAGATCGACCGCGAGCCTGGCCGCTTCGCTCGCGATCAGCTTGAGCGGCTTGTAGACGGTCATCGTCTGCGTGCCCGCGATCACGCGCTTGACCGCCGCGAGATCCGCGTCCTGCCCGGACACCGGCACCTTGCCGGCCAGATGCTGCGCGGCGAGCGCCTGGATCGCGCCGCCGGCCGTGCCGTCATTCGACGCGACGATCGCATCGATCCGGTTGTTGTTCGCGGTCAGCGCATCCTCGACGATCCGCAGCGCGGTCGACGCGCTCCATTCGGGCACCCATTGCTGGCCGACGACCTTGATGTCGCCGCGATCGATCGCGGGCTTCAGCACCTTCAGCTGGCCCTCGCGCAGCATCTTCGCGTTGTTGTCGGTCGGCGCGCCGCCGAGCAGGAAGTAGTTGCCCTTCGGCTTCGCGTCGAACACGCCCTGCGCCTGCAGCTCGCCGACCTTCTCGTTGTCGAACGAGATGTACGCGTCGACGTCCGCGTCGAGGATCAGCCGGTCGTACGACACGACCTTGATGCCGGCCTTCCTCGCTTCGGCGACGACGTTGCCGAGCGTCTTCGAATTGAACGGCACGATCACGATCACGTCGACGCCGCGCGAAATCAGGTTCTCGATCTGGGAAATCTGCCGCTCCTCGCTCGCGTCGGCCGACTGCACCGACACCTTCGCGCCGAGCTTCGTCGCGGCCGCGACGAAATAGTCGCGATCGCGCGACCAGCGCTCGACGCGCAGGTCGTCGATGCAGAAGCCGATTTCCGGCTTGTCCTTGCTCGCGTGCGCGAGCGGCGTGCCCAGCGCGAGGATCGCCAGCGCAGCGGCGCCGGCAAGCGAACTCAATACGGTACGACGCGTCACGGATCTCATGTCTCCACTCCTTGTTATCGGACAACCTCACGAACGCCGGGCGGCAGCCGAACTGCGCCGCCCGCATCGCGTCACTGCACAACACGGCATCGCGCGACGGGAATCGCGTCGGCGATCCGCACGTCAAGCGCCCGTGGCAAACACCGGTTCGAGCGCGCGATACAACGCGCGAAACGTCGGCCGCCGCACGTCGCGATACCACGCGTGGCGCGCCCTGTCCGGTTCGCGCACCGCGACGACCGGCGGCTGCGGACACACGTCGCCGAGCGGCGCATCCGGTTCGAGCGCGAGATGCGCAAGGCGCGCGGCGCCCAGCGCAGGCCCCACCTCGCCGCCGGCGCGCAAGGTCAGCGCGCGGCCGCTCAGATCGGCGAGCATCTGCGTCCAGTACGCGCTGCGCGAGCCGCCGCCGATCACCGTGATGCTGTCGGGCGAGAGCCCCGCCGCATGCAACGCGTCGATTCCGTCGAGCAGCGCGAATCCGACGCCTTCGAGCGTCGCGTTCGCGAGATCCGCACGCTGCGTGTCGGGCACGAGCCCGTAGAACACGCCCTTCGCATTCACGTCGTTGTGCGGCGTACGCTCGCCGCTCAGGTAAGGCAGGAACCACGGCCGGGTCGCACGTGCATTCGCCTGCGCATCGTCGAGCAGCGCCGCCACGCCGTCGTAACCGGCCAGTTGCGCGGTGAAGTCGACGCAGCCTGCCGCGTTCAGCATCACGGACATCAGGTGCCAGGTCTCCGGCAGCGCATGACAGAAGCTGTGCACGGCCGATTCGGGATTCGCGCGAAACCCGTCGGACACCGCGAAATAGACACCCGACGTGCCGAGCGACAGCAGCGCATCGCCAGGCCGCACGATGCCGACGCCCACCGCGCCGGCCGCGTTGTCGCCGCCGCCGGCCACCACCGGGATCTCGCGCAGCCCGAGCGCGCGCGCGACGGCCGGCAGCAGGGTGCCGGTGACGCGATTGCCTTCGAACACGGCCGGCATCTGTGCGCGCGACAGCCCGCATGCGGCAAGCAGCGTGTCGTCGTAGTCGCGCTTCGCGACGTCGAGCCACAGCGTGCCGGCGGCATCCGACGGATCGGTCGCGAATGCGCCGGTGAGCCGGTAGCGCAGATAGTCCTTCGGCAGCAGCACCCGGGCGATGCGTGCGAATACGTCGGGTTCGTGACGACGTACCCACAGCAGCTTCGGCGCGGTGAAGCCCGGCATCGCGACGTTGCCGGCCACCGCGCGCAGCGCGGGCGCGAGCCGTTCGAGTTCCGCGCACTCGGCGTCCGCGCGGCCGTCGTTCCACAGGATCGCGGGGCGCAGCACGGCGCCATGCGCATCGAGCAGCGTCGCGCCGTGCATCTGGCCGGTCAGTCCCAGCGCGGCGATGTCGCGCGAATCGATGCCCGCGGCGCGCGCATCCGCGACGAGCGCGGCGAGCACGCCGCAGGCGGCGTCCCACCAGTCGAGCGGCGCCTGCTCGGACCAGCGCGGTCGCGGCCGGCTCACCGCGAGCGGGCGGCTCGCGCTCGCGCGCACCGCGCCGTCGCGGTCGAGCAGCACCGCCTTCACGCCCGACGTGCCGAGATCGAGTCCGATGTACATGGCGTCAGCGCAGCCCGTAGATCGCCTGGTTCACGATGTTCTCGAGCCGTTCCTGCGCGCCGCTCGCGTGCCGCGGGGCCACGCCGCGCGCCAGCGCATCGGCCGCGAGCGACTCGAGCGTATAGCCGCCTGACAGGATCTTGCGGCCGAACGCGTCGTCCCATTGCGCGTAGCGCTGCCGGCGCAGCGCCTCGAGCCGGTCGTTCTCGACCAGCACGGCCGCGCGTTCGAGCGCGAGCGCAAGCACGTCGATCGCGCCGACATGGCCGTGGAACAGGTCTTCCGGATCGACGCTCTGGCGCCGCACCTTCGCATCGAAGTTCATCCCGCCGGTCGTGAAACCGCCGTGGCGCAGGATTTCGTAGAACGCGAGCGTCAGCTCCTCGACGCTGTTCGGGAACTGGTCGGTGTCCCAGCCGTTCTGCGGATCGCCCCGGTTCGCGTCGACGCTGCCGAACACGCCGAGCGCGAACGCGTTCGCGATCTCGTGATGGAACGAGTGCCCGGCAAGCGTGGCGTGGTTCGCCTCGATGTTCACGCGAATCTCGTTCTGCAATCCGTACTGCACGAGGAAGCCGTGCACCGTCGCGACATCGTGGTCGTATTGGTGCTTGGTCGGCTCCTGCGGCTTCGGCTCGATCAGCAACGCGCCCTTGAAGCCGATCCGGTGCTTGTGCTCGACGACCATCGACAGGAAGCGGGCAAACTGCTCGCGTTCGCGCTTCAGGTCGGTATTGAGCAGCGTCTCGTATCCTTCCCGCCCGCCCCACAGCACGTAGTTTTCGCCGCCGAGCCGGTGAGTCGCGTCGAGCGCGTGGCACACCTGGGTCGCGGCCCACGCGAACACGTCGGGGTTCGGGTTCGTCGCGGCGCCGGCCGCGAAGCGCGGGTGCGAGAACAGGTTCGCGGTGCCCCACAGCAGCCGCACGCCGCTTGCCTCCTGACGCTCGCCGAGATAGTCGGCCATCCGCGCGAAATTGGCCGCATATTCCCGCAGGCTGTCGCCTTCCGGTGCGACGTCGGTGTCATGGAACGTATAGAACGGCGTGCCGAGCTTCGTGAAGAACTCGAACGCCGCATCCGCCTTCTGCCGCGCCCGCTCGAGCGCATCGCCCGGCTGCTGCCACGGCCGCCGGAACGTGCCTTGCCCGAACATGTCGTTCCCCGGCCATACGAACGTGTGCCAGTAGCAGACCGCGATCCGCAGATGCTCGGCGAGCGTCTTGCCCAGCACGCGCTTCTCGGGGTCGTAATGGCGATAGGCCAGCGGATTGTCCGACTGCGGGCCTTCGTAGCGAATCGCGGGGATGTGTTCGAAATGCGACATGGCGTCTCCGTGCATGGTCTTGTTGCAGCGCAACGCGCGTCGCGGCGACGCACGCGGCCGAATTCGGTTGGCTGGATCGTGCCTGTGCGCCTGCCGGCCGGCAATTGCGAAATTGCGCAGCACGCTTAATGTTTCTTGCCAGCCGCTGCGTGCGGCGCACGTTCCGTCCTACAATCGCCGAACACCAGACCATCGCGCGCCGCCGCCCCGGGCGCGCCCCGGAGACAACGGCGCGGCGTCGCCCCGACGCGCGCGCCCCGAGATCGAGATGACACGCGTCCCTTCCGCCCAGACACCGCATCGCATCGCGCTGCTGTTCAACGCGAACAAGGTCTACGACCGCGAGATCATCAGCGGCATCGGCCAGTACCTGCACACGACGCGCGTCGTGTGGGACCTGTTTCTCGAAGACGACTTCCGCTGCCGGCTCACCGGCATCGAGCGCTTCGACGGCGACGGCATCATCGCGGACTTCGACGATCCCGCCGTCGCCGACGCGCTCGCCGGCTCGCCGCTGCCGATCGTCGCGGTCGGCTCGTCGTACGAGGATCTCGCGCAGTATCCGGACGATGTCCCCTATATCGCGACCGACAACCCGAAGCTCGTATCGCTCGCCTACACGCACCTGATCGGCGCGGGGCTCGCGCATTTCGCGATGTACAGCCTGCCGGTCGCGCAGGAGAACCGCTGGGCGCAACAGCGCGAGCTCGCGTTCGACCGCCTCGCGCGCGCCGACGGGCTGGACGCCCCGATCTACCGCGGGCTGTCGACGAGCGCCTCGGGCTGGAATCACGCCATCGAGCAGCTGATCGGCTGGCTGCATGCGCTGCCGAAACCCGTCGGCGTGATCGCGGTCACCGATGCGCGCGCGCGGCACCTGCTGCAGGCCTGCCTGATCGCAGGCATCGCGGTGCCGGAACAGGTCGCGATCATCGGCATCGACAACGATCCGCTCACACGCACGCTGACGCGCATTCCGTTGTCGTCGGTGATCCAGGGCACCGAGGAAATGGGCCGTACCGCCGCGCACCTGCTGCACCGGATGCTGCGCGGCGCGCGCTTTCCGGGGCAGCGCATTCTCGTGCCGCCGGTCGGCATCAACGTGCTCGAGTCGACCCGCCACCAGCCGCTGGCGAGCCCGCACGTGATGCGTGCACGGCATTTCATTCGCCAGTACGCGTGCCAGGGGATCAAGACCGAACAGGTCGCCGACTATGTCGGCGTATCGCGCTCGCTGCTCGAAGAGCATTTTCGGCGCGAACTGCAACGCACCGTGCACCAGGAGATCCTGCGTCACAAGCTCGAGGCCGCGCAGGCGCTGCTCGCCGGCCGGCAGGCGTCGAGCGCGGAAGTCGCGATCCGTTGCGGGTTCACGTCGCTGCAGTACATGTACGCAGTGTTCAGGCGCGAGCTGGGCTGCACGCCGCGCGAATTCCAGGAACGCGCGGGCGCCCCATGCTGACGCCCGCCGCCAATCTGACCTCCACCCATGCATATCGATACCGCTTCTTCCCACCTGACGCCCGGCGTGGCCCGCGTGCAGTCCGAGCCGTGGGGCGCGTTGCCCGACGGCGAACCCGTGCGACGCTACACGCTGCGCAACGCGCACGGGATGCGTGTCGGCGTCAGCGATCTCGGCGCGACCGTCGTGTCGTGGCTCGCCCCCGACCGCACGGGGCGCCTTGCCGACATCGTGCTCGCACACGACACGCCGGCCGAGTACCTCGAATCCGGCGCGTACCTCGGCGCGACGATCGGCCGATGGGCGAACCGGATCGCCGGTGCGCGCTTCGAGCTCGACGGCGTCGACTACCTGCTCGACCGTAACGAGAACGGCAACCTGCTGCACGGCGGTGCGAACGGCTTTCATCGCGCGCGCTGGGACGTGATCGACGACTGCGGCGGGCTGACCTTGCGGCTCGATTCGCCGGAAGGCGATGCGGGATTCCCCGGCAACGTGAGCGTGCAGGTCCGCTACACGCTCGACGACGACGGCACGCTGACGATCGACTATGTGGGACGGACCGATGCACCGACGCCGCTGAACCTGACGAATCACAGCTACTTCAACCTGAGCGGGCGCCCGGGCAGCGATGTGCGCGGCCATTTGCTGCACATCGATGCCGACGCGTTCCTCGAGGTGGACGACGCGCTGATCCCGACCGGCACGGCCGACGTGACGGGCACCGCGTTCGATTTCCGTCAAAGCGCGCCGATCGGTGCGCGCCTCGACTGGCCGAGTGCGCAACTGGCCCGTGCGCGCGGCTTCGACCACTGCTTCGTCCTGAGCGGCGGCGCGCACGAGGTCCGGCCCGTCGCGCGCATCTACGATCCGGAAAGCGGCCGCGAACTGATCGTGTCGACCGACCAGCGAGGCCTGCAGCTCTACACCGGAAACTATCTCGACGGCATGCGCGTGAGCGGCGGCACGCTTTGCGCGCGACACGCGGCGCTGTGCGTGGAGGCGGGCGGCTTTCCGGATCAAGTCAACATGGCCGGCCTGCGCGACGACGTGATCCTTTATCCGGGCGCCGTCTATCGACAGACCACCCGGTATCGGGTAGCCGTTCGTGCATAGCATGCGCGGCCAGCGTCGCCGGCACCGCGGCCGCGCCGGCCCGACTAGCGCTGCCGACTCGCGCCCTGCCGCTCACATGCGTCGACGCGGTCGACCCAGCCCCGGTAGAACGCGCGGTACTTGAGCACGAGCTTGTCGTACCTGCTGTACGCGCCGCCGCCGTCCGGCTTCATCCCGTTCCAGATTTTGACGTCGTACCCCGCGGCCTGCCTGGTCTGGAGCCCGAACAGCACGAAGTCGGTCGCGCGGCGCAGGGCGCCGCCCACCTTCTTGATCGAGATGAGCATGTGCATGACGTTCTTGCCGTCGCTCACCGGCGTCACACACTGGAGCAGCTTGTATTTGGCGTCTCCATCCAGCGCGACGGTCATGACGCACCCGCCGGGGTAGCCGTCGAAGTGCAGGTTCATCTGCGACATGTTCAGGCCGAGCGCGCGCGACAGCATGCCGAGCGGCCCGAAGTACCGGTTCACGGTGAAGTCGATCCCGGCGCCGAACCACGCGCCCGCCCGGGCCAGCGGCTCGACCTCCGGCCACGGGCGCCAGTCGTCGAAGAGCTTGAGCTCGAAGGCCGAGATCGGGAGCGCATGGACGGGGTTCGCGTGCTGCGCGTCGTAGAAGTTCTCGACGATCCGCAAGACCGCCGTCGTCGTTTCGAATGCGAAATGCAGGTGCATGAAGTCGCCGTTGTCGACGTCGGCCGCGGCGATTTCGGGCAGCGGGTGCTGCGGCTGCGGGGAGCCGTACCAGACCCACACGTAGCCGTAGCGCTCGGTGGTGACCAACGTCGGCTGGCGCGCCCCGCGCGGCACGGGCTCCAGCCGGTGCACCGCCGCGCTGTGGCCGGGAATGTGAACGCACCGGCCCTGCTCGTCGTATCGCCAGTGGTGAAACGGGCACTGGATGCACCCGTCCTTGATCCGCCCGTCGGCCAGGTTCGCGCCAAGGTGCGAACAGTGGCGGTCCATCACCACGGCCCGCCCCGTCGCGCCGCGCCACGCCACGCACGGCCGGCCGAAGAGCGTCAGCGCCGTCGGCTTGTCCTCGAGGTCGTCCGAGCGCATCGCGACGTACCAGCTCGCGGCGACGCGCGTGGTCGCGTCGTAGGCCCCCGACGGATACGCGCCGGCACCCGCCTGATGCAATTGAAATTGAACGTCGTCCATGTCTTCTTGGCAGTGTCGGCCGGCTACTTCAGCGCCAGGCCGATTCGGGTCGTGACGTACGCCCTGAGCAGCGCGAACATCGGGTTGTAGTCGAAGTACTTCTTCACCTCCGCCGGCGCGCTGGTCTGCGTCCAGTGCAGCAGCTTCAGCGCCGGCAGCAGGCTGTACTTCGAGTTGTTGAGCTGCGGTTTGGCCCCGGTGATGCAGTACCCGAAGCCGAACATCGGTCTGGCGAATTCCCGTTCGTTGATGAGGGCGTGAATCCGCGCCGCGGCCTCCCCGGCCGCCTTGCGCCCGGCGCTCACGGCCTCGACCTCGGCCTTGGCGTCGTTGAACAACTGGTAATACCCCTCCATGTCCGCGCACAGGAACCCGAGGTACGGGGCGTCGTTGTCGAGGTGATCGAGGTCACGCTCGTTGCGCGACGCGCGGAACCTCGCGTGGGCCTGCACGAGCCGGAACTGCCCGAGGATCGTGCCGACCGCCCACAGCCGGTGGAACGCGTCCCACAGCCGGAAGTCCGAGAACGCCGTGTAGCAGCAGCTGACGAAGTCGTCGTTGTGGTCCAGGAGCTTCTGCTGCAGGCGCTCGATGTACTCGAAGCGCTCAGGGGAGAAGTCGTCGTCGCGCAGCGCCTTGATGAGGCGCGCCGCGAGCGCGTGGATGGTCACCGCGGTGTTCTCGAGCCCCCGGGAGAAGAGCGGGTCGATGAACCCGTTCGCGTGCAGCATCAGGCAGTAGCGGTCGCCGACGCAGGCGCTCGACGAGAATTGCAGGCGGTCGGTCTTGACCCAGTCGCGCACCGGCACGGCGTCCCGGAACTGCGCCGCGATGCTCGGGAACCGCGCGAGGAACTCGTCGAATTCCTGCTGCGCAGGGATGTCCGTTTTCGGGTAGACCCGCGGGTCGAGCTGCAGGCCGACACTCACCAGGTTGTTGGTCGACCTCGCGTGATTGTTGAACGGAATCACCCACAGCCAGCCGCCCTCGAACATGTGGTGCAAGGTCCCCTCGTGCCAGCGCCAGCGCTGCCCCTTGACCTTGAAGATGTCGTCGAACGGCTTGACTCCGAGCATGTGCGTGTAGAGGCTGCGCGAGTGCGTCTTGAAGCGGCACGGCTCTTCGCGGAGCTTGAATTGGGTCGCGAGCGGCGCGCGGGGTCCGCCGCAGTCGATCATGTACCGGCCGGTGAACCGTTCGCCCCGGGCAGTGGCCACCGCGACGCCGTCCTTGTCGGCGTGGTATTCGGTCACGTTCGTCTTCTGGCGGACCGTGCAGCCGTATTTGATGGCGGCTTGCAACAGGTAGGCGTCGACGTCTTGCCGGTAATAATGGCTCTCCGGACCCCACGGCAGCTCGGGAATGACGCACTGCGTGAACTCCTTCGGATCGTGCTCCTGGCCGGGCTTGTGGAACACGAAGCCGAAGTTGCGCTTGATGCCCGTGCTCGACGCGACGTAACGCTGCGTCGCATAGAACGACGTGATGTGGTCCAGCTCCGGAATGCCGTAGCGATCGGCGATGATGCGGTTCATCAAGGACGTCTCGGGGATCGACGATTCGCCGATCGTGAACCGTGGGTGCGACGACTCCTCGACGATCAGGACACGAAACTTCTGTTTGGCCAGGATGGCCCCCATCTGGGTGCCGGACATACCCGAACCGAGGATGATCACGTCGAAGTGGTTGCTATCGCGCTCGTTCGCGGTGCGCATCTGAGTCATGGGGGCAAGCTCTCCTTGTGGGATGGAACACATGGCCGCGCGCATCGGGCATCGGGTGTCAGGGCGAGTCGAGCGCGGCGCGCAGGCGGGACCGCGCGGCCCGCGTGAGCGTGAGGAGATCGCCGAGCATGCTGGGCGCGTATCCCCCGCTGCCGATCGTCGGGCCGCTTCGCCCGGCTTCGTACGTCCGCTCCGCCAGCTTGAGGTGCGGCGCCCGGAAGTGCAGCAGGACCTCGAAAACTCGCTCGAGCGCCGCCAGCCCGGCCCCGACGGGCTCGCCCCGCACGCGGGCCGCTTGCGCCTCGTCGAGCGCGCGCTCGACGAGCGCCGGCCCCCCGGCGAACCGGGCGTAGATCGCCCTGAACGCGGGAAGCACATAGGGCAGGTACGTCTCCTTGAATTCCCGATAACCCGGGTGGTCCGATTGCGAGCCCCACAGGACGTGCTCCAGCACGAAGAGGGGCATTTCCACGGCGCCGGGGCCGAGGTAGCTCAGGCCCCCGACTCGAATCGGGTCGTAGTAGGGGCGGAGCTCGTCGTAGAAGACTTGCGGCGAGATGAAGCGGTAGGCGTAGACGATCGATTCGACCATTTTCTGGAGACAGGCCGCCAGCTCGACGCACCCATGCTCGAACGCGGGCGACCGCAGGGGCACCTCGGTCAGCTCGACGGTCAACGCGATGGCCGCCTCGAGGGACGCCATCGAGATGCGTACGCTCTCGAGCAGGTGCGCTTCGTCGCACAGCCCGGTGTAGCTCCGTTGCGCGTCGGCCGCCGCGGGGTTCCAGACCGTCACGTGCAGGAGCGTCTCGCGCGGCGGCAGGTCGGTCACGCGCGCCAGGTCGAGCAGCACCGGCTCGAGCCCGGGCACGGCGTCCACGGGCTCGTGTCCGTGCCGCTTGAGCGACCCCAGGAAGAACCCGATGTCCCGCATCGCGGCGGCCGCTTCGACGAAGCCCCAGCCGGATGGCACGCCGCCCGCCGGAAGGAACGCCCGCAACAGGCCGACGATGCCGGGCACGTCCTTCTTGCGATTCAGGCCCGGCAGCTGCAGAACGAGCGAGCGTGCGTGCAGCGGATCGCAGGCCGCCACCGCGGCGTGCGTGGCCGCGAATGCGCATACCCGGCCCGGGGCGCGCTCCACTACAGGATCTCCGGCGCCGCGACCGCCGGCCCGGGCTGGCTGCGAGCGCGCCCCGCGCCGCCCTCACGCAGCGAGCGCAGGTAGTCGTGGTTCGTCGGCAGGCTCGTGCGCAGACGCTCGGCCTCGCGCCGGATGCGGGCGAACATCGCCTCGGCCTTGTCGATCGACTCCGGCCGGTGCCGCAAGAGCGGCAGCGAACGGTCGGGCAGCAGCCCCAGGCCGGCAAAGATGCAGTAGTAGTTTCCGTTCAACCAGAAGTTCTTGAATTCGTAGTCGAACGTTTCGTAGTACGTGGCGTCGTCGAATGACGTGGTGGTCAGCGGCAGCCCCGCCTTGTAACGCTCGACCTTCTCCTGGATGGCGTCCGAGAGCCGCAGTTCGTGCCGGTTCGCACGCCAGAACGGTGTGTCTTCACGCGACGTGGTGAAATAGTGCGCCTGGACGAAATCCCGGCAGTCGTCGAACATGTAGACGATCTCGGCGTTGAACGCGTCTCTCAGCCGCGGATCGAACGCGGTGTCGGGGAAGTGCTTCACGAGCTGGTAAAGCGCCGCGTAGATGAAGTAGATCCCCGTCGATTCCAGCGGCTCCAGGAAGCACGACGACAGCCCGATCGCGACGCAGTTGTTGACCCACGCGCGCCCGTTGCGCCCGACGCGGAACTTGATCTGGTTGAGCGGCTGCTTGTCCGAGAGGCCCCAGAGGTTGAGGAAGTCGGCGGTAGCCTGGTCGCGCGAGGTGAACTTGCTCGAGAAGACGTAGCCGCTGCCGAACCGGCCCAGCATCGGAATCTTCCAGGTCCACCCCGAGTTCATGGCGATCGCGGAGGTGTACGGCTCGATCCCCACGCGCGCGTCGTCGTTGGGCACGGCGCTGGCGACCGCGCTGTCGCACAGCAGGTAGTCGGACATGTCGATGAAGGGCTCCTTCAGGGCCTGGTTGATCAAGAGCCCCCGCATGCCGGAGCAGTCGATGAACAGGTCCGCCTCCAGCGTCCGACCTTCCTTGGTGGACAGGCTGGAGAGGTAGCCGCGCTCGTCCAGGTGAACCTCCACGACCTCGTCGACCACGCGTTTCACCCCGCGCTCGACGGCCCAGCGCTTCAGGAAATCGGCCACCAGGTGCGCGTCGAAGTGCCACGCGTGGGGCATCTGGCGGGTGCCGTCGGGCAGGCACGGCGCCAGCTTGCGGTCGAGCGCCTCGGGCTGCGGGTAGCAGGCGTACTCCATCGGCTGCCGGAAACCCTGTTCGCGCTTGCGCAGCCAGTAGTGGGTAAGCGGCACGCCGTCGCAGTTCGGCACGCTGCCGAACAAATGGTAGAAGGAATCGTCGCGCGAGCGGTCGGGGGACTGCCTCCAGTTCACGAACTTGATGGCGGCCTTGAACGCGCCGTTCACCTGGGGCATCCACTCCCGCTCCGGTATCCCGAGGAAGTCGAAGAACACCTTCTGCAAATTCGGGATGGTCGCCTCGCCCACGCCGATCCGGGGGATCGCCTCGGACTCGATGAGCGTGATGTTCACTTGCTGCTGGAGCGCCCGGACGAGGTACGAGGCGGACATCCAGCCCGCGGTGCCGCCGCCCACGATGACGATATTCTTGATCGGATTGCTCATGACACGCTTCCCATAGGATTGAAAACCCGAATGGACTTCTGCGAGGTGGCCAACTGATCCGCATTCAGAGTAATCCGGCAATTATTTAAATCACACTGATATATTTGACAGGATTTTTATTTTTTGCACCAAATTACATTACGCCATCACAACACGAAACACCATACACACATAAAATAAATAACCTCGAAATTTGGCTTAATTCGATGGTTAGTGCGCGATTATTAAACGATCCCTATTTCATGCTCTTGCCAGGCGTTCAAGCTGGCGCCGCCGCATTACCGAACTCGGCAGCACAATATTGCACGATGAAGAAATACAAATCAGCCGATTGCGGTAATTTCGACCTGTAACTTTAAAATTTCACGACCAATGGCAATTACTACTGCATGCTCGTCGATCCAAATCGGGTTCCGGAGAAATCAAATCCCAGGCTCGCATACCACGATGAGTGGATAAAGCAAGCACTCTCGGCATTTCGTGATCTCAAACGCGAGAAAGAAAAGTTGCCGGCGCAGCTCCCTGCCACCTATGATGGCCTGACAATTATGGGTACCGGCACCATCGCCTTGCCGGCGCGATCCTGCCGGGACCCACTTCGTTGCCGGCAGGGGCCAACGGAATCGCGACGTCAAAGAAGGCGCGGTTCCCCTGTGCCCTCGGCGCCGCACTGTCGGTCGTGCGTCGAGATTCCGGCAGCGCATACAGATTCACTCTTCGCCACTCGCAGCCATGGCGCAACCAGTCGCTTCACGAAGCAAATCGCTGGAAAGACGAGGTGAGTCCATGTTGACATTGAGTCCCATGCTAAAAATGTCGTTCTACGTCGCCATTGTGCTGCTGGTACCCGGGCCGACCAACACGCTGCTGCTTTCTGCCGGGCTCAAGCTGAATCTGCGCGGTGCGTGCCGGCTGGTCGCGGCGGAGGCGTCAGGCTATGTGATAGCCATTGCGGCATGGGGATTCTTTCTCTGGTCTTTGGCGGCGCAATACCCATGGATTGTCAGTTGCGTCAAGCTGATCAGCTCCATGTTCATCCTCTACCTCGCAGTGAACATGTGGCTTAAAGGCGCCGACTTCGATGCTGCCGACTCAGCCCCCCTGGGGTTCCGGGGGCTTTTCTTTGCAACCCTGATGAATCCCAAGGCGTTGCTATTTTCAAGCGCAATTTTCCCGGAATCCGCATTCCAATCGCTCGAGATTTTCTTGTGGTCGACAGGCGTATTTCTGATCACCCTGATTCCGATCGGGCTGATATGGTCTCGGTCGGGGCGGCTGCTGCTGATGAATCGTGCGGAGGGTCGATTGGCTTCCATCGTGTTACGGTGCTCCTCGCTGGTGTTGCTGACGTTCGCAGCAACGCTGGCCAGTTCGGTGCTCAATCGATGAGGCGGCCGTGGCGCGCCTTTCCTTCGCAGGTTCTTCGCGATCACCCGGTTCGCCGAAGCGAACCCGCTGAATAATCGCACCGTGTTCTTGACGAGCCCTTGTAGCGCACCTTGCGACGGTGGAACACGTGCTTGACGATATGAAACGGATCGGATTTCCTGCTCGACAGCCTCGTCATTCAAGCGAACCTGCCGGAAAGCGTCCATTCGATGGACGGCGGCGTCCGACGCCGTGGGCGTGATGGCGACGCCGCGGGAATACGCGTCGATTCCGACCGTACAGTGCACCTGCCATGAGGTGAACGCCGCACATCGGGACGACATGCAGAGCATGTCGTCCCGATGCGGCTTACTCGCCCGTTACAGCCGGGACGCTCGCGCAACGCCGCAGGCGCCGCTGGACACCTACGGGCCGGCCTGCATGCCGACAACCGTTGATGACGGGACGCGCGTCGTGGCCCGACCGCTTCGCGGCTCGGCGCGCGTCAGGGCGGCATCGTCATGCGTCGGGATGCATGCCGGAAACCGGCGGCCCGAGGATGCCCGCATGCACGGGCCCCGGCGTGCTGCCCGGGTGAAGCGCGTCGAGAAACCGGCGCCCCTTGTGCGTCAGGTAAGCATGGCGCCTGCCCGCGGCGCCATGCTCCAGCATGACCAGCTGGCGCTCGAGCAGCGCGTCGAGCTCAGTTCGGTGCAGGTCGATCTGGTCCGGCGCCTCGCGGACCAGCATCAGGGTCGCAAATTCGTGTGGGCTGAGCATGTCCATTTCCTGTCAACGATGGAATCGCGAGTCGCGGCGGGGCGCGAAAGCCAACCGCGGCGTGCAAGCCTGACCCCGCCCGCGGCATCGCACGGCCGACCGCCGGCGCAGCACCGCGCACCGTGCTGCGCCGGTCCGTGCCGTGCCGATACGTCGGCCTATCCGACGCTCACCTGGATGCGTCGCGGTTTCGCCTCCTCGCGGCGCGGAATGGTCAGCTTGAGCACCCCGTCGCGCAGTTGCGCATCGATGCGCGAGACGTCGAAGTCAGGGCTGATGGTGAACGCCCGCCAGAAGCGCGGATGACGCACTTCGCCGTGCTGCAGCCGCAGTCCGGCCGGCGTCGGGATGACGGCTTCGGCCTCGACGGTCAGGTTGCCGTCCCGCACCTGCACGTCGAGCTTTTCGCGGGGCACGCCCGGCAGGTCCGCGTACAGCGTGATGCCGCGGTTGTCCTCGAAGACGTCGACGGCGGGCGCGACACGGGTGAGCGGCTTCGCCGGCGCCTCGCCGGCGGGGCCGGCAACATCGGTGCCGGCCCCGCGCGTCGTCAGTTCGTTGCTGTCGTTCATGATGTCCTCCGTTCGTTAGGTATCTGGATCAATCCTCACTGGACAGCAATGGCGCGCGGCTTCGAAGCCTCGGAGCGCCCGACGCTGATGGTCAGGCAACCGTTCACATAGCGCGCGTTGACCTTGTCCGGATCGGCGTGCTGCGGCAACTCGATGACCCGCCGGAACGCGCCCATGAAGCGCTCCCGCGCATAGACGCGCGTTTCGGCGTCCTCGTTCGACTCGGGCGGCTTGCGCTCGCCGCTGATCGTCAGCAGCCCCTTGTCGATCGAGACGTCGATCGCGGCCGGATCGAGCCCCGGCGCGAATGCGACGATCTCGATGCTGTCGTCGGTGCTGCCGATGTTCACCGCAGGGAAGGTTTCACTGCGCGTGGCGCGCAGACTGGCGGGATACCCCGCGAAGAGGCTGGCCATCTGCCGTTGCAGGCGGTCGAATTCGCCCAGCAGATCGGTGCCGAAGAGAAAATCGCTCATGACTGGCTCCTTGAATCGGGGGCCCTTCACGAGAGGCGAACGGAACCACGCGCTCCAGTTCGCCTGCCCGTGGGAAACCCCGCAAACAAACAAATCGAAACACGCAGCGCTTAGCGCGACTGCCTTGGCGATCCGTAACATAGCGCAAGAAGCGGAAATTTCAAGAGGCGGTTCGACAGCCCGTCCCGCGACGCTTCACGGGCCTCGCCGACAGGCTTCGGGAACCGGCGGAGCGGGTGCGCATGCCGCCCGTCCCGGCACGATCACGGCCGCTGCGCAGGCAATACGCCGCACGCCTCATCGCCTCGGAAAGGGCCGCCGCCCCCCGACGCCAGGCTGAAACAAATTGTTACAAACAGGCATTTTGGCGCCCTCTTGAAGCGTGCGGCGGGCGCCTCTATTTCGGTTCCCGCCAGACAGTGGCGCGGCTGCCCGGCGGCGACGCACGAGTCGCGGCGGCCGGCAGCCGGATTCCCTTTTTCGTGAACGTTCAATCGCTCAGGAGATGAGAATGCAGATTCGCCCCCTCTACGACCGGGTTATCGTCAAGCGAATCGAGACGCAGCGGACGACGGCGTCGGGCATCGTGATTCCCGACTCGGCCGCGGAAAAGCCCGAACAAGGCGAAGTCATCGCGGTCGGCAGCGGCCGGCTGCTCCAGGATGGAACGCTGCGTGCGCTCCAGTTGAAAGTCGGCGATCAGGTGCTCTTCGGCAAATACGCGGGGCAGACCGTCAAGGTCGATGGCGAGGAACTCCTCGTCATGCGCGAGGAGGACGTCATGGGCGTCCTCGAGGCCGACGCCGGCACCGCCCGCAAGGCCGCCTGAAAACCCAAACCGGTCGCGAACACCCGAGCGGTGGTTCGCGACGCGTTGAGTCAACGACTATGATCCGGAGTCCAAACATGAGTGCAAAAGACGTCAAATTCCACGACAGTGCCCGCGGCCGCATCGTCAAGGGCGTGAACGTGCTCGCCGACGCCGTGAAGGTCACGCTCGGGCCGAAGGGCCGCAACGTGCTGATCGAGCGCGGCTTCGGCGCGCCCGTCATCACGAAGGACGGCGTGTCGGTCGCGAAGGAAATCGAGCTGAAGGAGCGCTTCGAAAACATGGGGGCGCAGATCGTCAAGCAGGTCGCATCGAAGACCGCCGATGTGGCCGGCGACGGCACCACCACGGCCACCGTGCTCGCGCAGGCGATCGTGCAGGAAGGCATGAAGCACGTCGCCGCCGGCGTGAACCCGATGGACCTGAAGCGCGGCATCGACAAGGCGGTGGCCGCCGTGCTCGACGCGCTTCGCGACCTGTCGAAGCCGATTTCCACGAGCAAGGAAATCGCGCAGGTCGGCTCGATCTCGGCGAACGCCGACGAAGCGATCGGCAAGATAATCGCCGACGCAATGGAGAAGGTCGGCAAGGAAGGGGTCATCACGGTCGAGGACGGCAAGTCCCTCGACAACGAACTGGATGTCGTCGAGGGGATGCAGTTCGACCGCGGCTACGTCAGCCCCTACTTCATCAACGATCCCGACAAGCAGGCGGCCTACCTGGACGACGCGCTGATCCTGCTGCACGACAAGAAGATCTCGAACGTCCGGGATCTGCTGCCCGTGCTCGAGGCGACCTCGAAGGCAGGCAAGCCCCTGTTGATCGTGGCGGAAGACATCGAAGGCGAAGCCCTGGCCACGCTCGTGGTGAACGCGATGCGAGGCATCCTGAAAGTCGCGGCCGTCAAGGCGCCCGGGTTCGGCGACCGTCGCAAGGCGATGCTGGAGGATATCGCCATCCTGACCGGCGCAACCGTCATCTCGGAAGAGACCGGCAAGCAGCTGCAAAAGGCAACCCTCGAGGATCTGGGGCAGGCAAAGCGCGTCGAGGTGCGCAAGGACGACACGATCATCATCGACGGCGCGGGCGACGAGCAGCGCATCGATGCGCGCGTGAAGTCCATCCGCACGCAGATCGACGAAGCCACCAGCGACTACGATCGCGAGAAGCTCCAGGAACGCGTCGCGAAGCTCGCGGGCGGCGTGGCCGTCATCAAGGTCGGAGCGGCGACCGAAGTCGAGATGAAGGAGAAGAAAGACCGCGTGGACGACGCGCTGCACGCCACGCGCGCGGCGGTCGAGGAAGGGATCGTGCCGGGCGGCGGCGTGGCGCTGCTGCGCGCGCGTTCGACGGTCACGGGCCTGAAAGGCGCCAACAGCGACCAGGACGCGGGGATCCATATCGTGCTGCGCGCGCTCGAAGCGCCGCTGCGCGTCATCGCGTCGAATGCCGGGGACGAGCCGTCGGTCGTCATCGCGAAGGTACTGGAAGGCACGGGCAACTTCGGCTACAACGCGGCCACCGGCGAGTTCGTCGACCTCGTCGAAGCCGGTGTCGTCGATCCCACCAAGGTGACGCGCACTGCATTGCAAAATGCCGCGTCGATCGCCGGCCTGATCCTCACGACCGACGCATCGGTTGCCGACGCGCCCAAGGACGAGAAGGCGGCGCCGCACGCGGCACCGGCGCTCGAGTACTGACCTGCCGGCGGTTCGTGTCTGCGCCGGCTGAAACAGTCGCGGCCGGCGCAACGCGTTCGGCGCCGCACGCGCGATGCGGGCTGCGGCGCCGCTTTTTGCCCGGAATCGACATGAAACTCGTCCTTCACATTGATTCGAAACCGCTCGACATCGAGATCGACGATGTCCTGGCCGGGTTGCTGGCCGCCCGCCTCGAGCTTCCCGGCGGCGCCGCCAACCAGGATGCGCTCGCACAGTATCTTGGCAAAAAGGGCGAACCCTGGATGCTCGACGAAGAACATATGCGAAAGCGCATCTTCCGTCGGCTGATCCTGGACATCGCGGATCCGGCGCTGATCATCAGTTATCTCATGGCAAACGATTGAGGCCGCGTGGCCGTGGCGTTCCTCGCCCGGCGGCGGCGCCTGCGTCGACGCGACCTCGAAACGGCTCACCGCGCTGCGGAATCCCCTGTCACCATGCCCGGCAATATACATTCGCCGGTTCCCGCTCCGACCCGGCTACCGGTCGGCGTGCTCGGAATCGATTACCTCAAGTTTTTACAGCTTTCGGTCGACGATGCGATGCTGTTCGACATCGATGCGCTGGAAGAAGCCATCACATCCATCCGCTCGAATTCGATGCGTGCGGCACGGCCGGCAATGAAAGTGTTCTTCGACGGCTGCAGGTTCTGGCTCGCCAGTCACTTTCATCGCTACGAGGCGGCCCGTCGGCTCGGTGCGCGTCACCAGGAATTCTTCTGCGAGATCATGCCGGGCCGGAAGGCCGACGCCACCGGCCGCACCTGAATCGTTCCCGGATTCCCTGACCGGCTACCCGGACAGCAACCCCTAAATTATTAGAGATACTTATGTTTGTTCGAATGGATATTCGTCCCGGCTTCCCGGGGCAGGTATCGGGCGATGCTGCTCGCCATGCCTGCACGCGCGTGATATCTGCATTATGATGCTCGCCGCGTAGGCGTACCTGCTACTGCTGCGCTGATCATACGTCTGAAGTTCTGGAGCGAGCATGCGAGACATCATCGATGGCTTTTTGCGTTTTCAACGCGACATCTACCCGCAACGCGAGGCGCTTTTCAAGCAACTCGCCACGTCACAAAACCCCAAGGCGCTGTTCGTCACGTGCTCCGACAGCCGTGTCGTCCCTGAACTGCTCACTCAACGCGAGCCGGGCGAACTGTTCGTGATCCGCAATGCAGGCAATATCGTGCCGTCGTACGGCCCGGAACCCGGCGGCGTGTCCGCCACCGTGGAATACGCGGTCGCCGTTCTCGGCGTTCGGGATATCGTGATCTGCGGCCACTCCGATTGCGGCGCGATGGGCGCGATTTCGCGCTGCACCTGCCTCGATCATCTGCCGGCCGTCGCGAACTGGCTGCGTCATGCCGATTCCGCGCGAGTCATCAACGCCGCGCACGAATACGACACGCCGCGCGCGAAACTCGACGGGCTCGTGCGCGAAAACGTGATCGCACAGCTGGCGAACCTGCGCACCCACCCTTCAGTCGCGCTTGCGCTGGAGCAAGGACGCCTGAATCTGCACGGCTGGGTCTACGACATCGAAACGGGCGGCATCGACGCGCTGGACGGCACCACCCAACGTTTCGTCCCGCTGGCCGAGTCGCCCACGGTGGTCGCCGTGAACTCGCGCGACCGCGCCCAGATCTAGCCCGCCGACTGTTCGCGCCCGATGCCCGGCATCGGGCGTGCACGACGATCCGCCAAACGGAGCGAGAGCGGGAACGCGCGCCGGTTCGTATCGCCCCACCCCACGCGCGAGTCTCACGGCGTCAATGCGGACGCCGCACCACGTTGACGGGCATCGACACCATCACGCCGGCTCCATCGGCGTTATCCCGCCTTTCGCCGTCGCCATCGGCCACGGCTCCACGCATACGCGGGGTTCGGCGTTGCGCCGGGCCCGATGGCGCCGTGCACGCGTGCTGCGTGCGGTCGCCCTAATGCGCAGTGCGCCGCAACATCGTCGTGTCGTAACCGAGCGCCCCAACCCGTTCGACAAGCGCCGCGACCTGTTCGGCGGAGGGCTTCGCGGCGCGCGTCAGGATCCACAGGAACCGACCCGACGGTTCACCGACGATCGACCACGCGTAGTCGTCGGCGCGATCGAGCACCCAGTAATCGCCGAAGAAGAACGGCCCGAAGAACGACACTTTCAGCTTTGCGTTGCCGCTGTCGGCCACGATCCTTGCGCGCCCGTCGGCGGTTCGCGCGCGGCCGGCCGGCCCGCCTTCGCGGCAGGTATTGCGCACGCCGACTATTACTACAGCCGTAGATTTTTTTGCTATAGTTCTTCAGTACTACTACATGAGTATAAGCCGATGCGGGCGATTGCGAAATCGTGGGAACGTGAACTGTACGCATTGCATGAACGTCTCGGACACCTGTTCAGACGCCCCG